>PKCY01000118.1 GCA_002862985.1 Haliea sp. | reverse complement strand
CGATAGAACTACGAATGTGAATGAAAACTTTTGACCTAACGTTCAATGGAGCTGTGCTCCCGGGCCATGATCCCGAGCAGGTCAAGCGGGACTTCGCCCTATTGTTCAGCATTGATGATCCCGCCGTCGTTGAGGAAGTTTTTTCCGGAGAAACACTGATTCTTCGCCACAACCTTGACCGCAAAGCTGCGGCTGACTATTTCAGAAAGATCGCGCAACTTGGAAGCCAGGCCACGCTAGTCAACTCAACCGGTGGCAGTGCCGACCCCGTTGATAAACTTGGAAAACTGGAACTGGTAGTCGGTGCGCCGCCAAGGGTCATCCGCGGACCGGGACCATGTCAGGAAGTGGACAGCGATAATCCGTTTCGGCAAACAGGCGAAATACATCAAAGCTGGCCCATCAGCGCCGCCCGAACTCACCGGCAACGGGAGGAGCGCCCGGGCCCCAAGACCCTACAAAAAACCGCAGACAATCGCACAGAAACGGCCCCCATATCCGAAGCATTTCCCAGTTTCGAACACGCTATACCGTTCGAAGCACCTCCGACGATTGTGCAAGCCGATGATTCTTGGTCTGCCGCTAGCCAGAACACTGCAACCAAAGGTTCAGCACAGAAAAACCTTTTTCTCACCGAGAGTCGACAAGCTATTAGAAGATTGAGGGCGCTTGCAGCTAAAACGAAGACTAATTTACAAGTGAAATCCACGGTGCTTCAGCGTCGACGAGAAGTAATCGATGCCACTGCCAACGAAAAACTGGCTGAAGTTGAACAACTCAGTGAGACGACGCGACAGCGCAGCGAACAGGCAGCTACCGAGCTATACAAATTGGAAGACAAAGAACTTCAAACTGGTAAGAAACTGACCACCGAAACGAAGCAGCGGGAGAAACTAACACAGGAACAGGCGAACCATGAGGTCGCACAAGTGAATGCACAGAGAAAGCAGGCCGCCGAAGAAGAAGCGACGGTATTGGCCCAACTGACACAATCGCTAGAAGAAACACGTCTCGCGGCAGCGAATGAACTGAGACGCTTGCGAAAACTGCTACAGAATTCTCAACGTGAAGCAAAAAGCGACATAGGAGCACTGGAACATCAGCTCAGTAACGTAAAAGCCAAGGCTCAATATAAGATGACCACACTGGAGCAGTACAGGGATCAGACTCTGCATGAGTTGGAGCAAAAAATTCAAAAACTGCAACAGCGGTGCGCGTCCGCCAAACAGCACGCTGCAAGCAATTTCGCCAAGCTGAAACAACAGCAACAAGAAAAACAGGATCTGGAAAACGAAGAACTTCGTCGACTACACTCATTAAAACTCGAAATCGCTCACCAGCAAGAACGAGAGGTTGCAGAAGTGGAGCAAGCTAATGCCAGACTTCGCACGCGTACCCAAAAAGCGTTAAAAAAAATGCATTCCATGGAACTTGAGACCAAACGACAGCAACGCAATGCTCTGCAAAGAGGTTCTGAAATCCAGCCTGGGCAATCTGGATCAGCTGACCAGATGGAGCCACATACCTAGCTGCTAGGCCGGGGATCTTTAAATAGCGCCAGCTCAACCATGCCGCATATTGTGTGACCAATTAAAATATGTGCCTCCTGAATTCTCGGAGTATCACCGCTGGGCACACACAGACAATGATCACACAGCTCTCGCATACTACCTCCGTGTTGGCCCGTTAACCCGATAGTCGTGATACCTTTGAGTCGTGCCGCCTCCAGGGCCTGAAGGATGTTAGGGCTATTTCCGGAGGTAGAAATACCCAAGAACACATCGCCAGCGACGCCATTCGCTTCTATTTGTCGACGAAATAGCTGGTCATAGCCATAGTCGTTTCCCACGGCCGTTAAAATCGATGTGTCGGTAGTCAGTGCCAGAGCGGGCAACCCGGGACGGTCAAAGTTGAACCGGCTGACAAACTCTGCAGCAATATGCTGTGCGTCGGCAGCACTGCCACCGTTCCCTGCGATCAATAACTTATTTCCCGCCTCATAGCGGTCAATGACTAGGTGACCCATGTCAGTCACCTGCTGCATAAACTCAGCATCAACCAGTATGCGCTGCTTGACTGCAACCGATGCTTGAAATTCGTTCTCTACGTAACTCAGGTCGGGACGTTCCATGCGAATGCTCCATGTGCTTCGAACTGAAAGGAAACGACATCGCCAGCCAATTGATTCAACGCTTTGATCAATTGCACGCGCTCCACCGGATCTACAATAAATACTATAAAACCACCACCACCCGCGCCGGACACCTTACCAGCCCAAGCCCCAGCAGCTCTCGCGCAATCCATCACTTCTTCAATTTCTGGATTACTAATCTGGTCAGCCAACTTACGCTTGGTTTCCCAACTGCGGCCGAGAATTTCACCAAAGTGCCGAATATTCCCGCGCAGGAGTGCCTCCTTCATAGCAGAGGCATCCTGTTTCAACCTATGTACAGCCTCCACAGATTTTCCTTCACCTGCCTTATAGCTTTCAATTTGTTGCGCAATAATCTTGTCGGATGAGCGAGAAACTCCAGTGTAATAGAGCACGGTAGACGCCTCCAACTCACTCAGAATCCATTTCTTCACCCGCAGTGGATTGACGATTACTCGATTGTC
The DNA here is from genome assembly GCA_002862985.1 of Haliea sp. Lineage (GTDB taxonomy): Bacteria > Pseudomonadota > Gammaproteobacteria > Pseudomonadales > Halieaceae > Marimicrobium. The sequence continues at coordinate 7,608 of PKCY01000118.1, read as the reverse complement.
TTCATGGAATTCCATAAAATTTACGCCACCGAAAGTCGCCGCATATTGATCTTGCGCACCGCCGCGCAGTCCAATGTCCTGTCGCTCTATCGCAAAAGCCAGGTGTGCGACATCGTATTCTCCCAAAGGCAAATGCAGCAGTTCAGCATATGCAGTAAGTATGGCAACCACCATGGTCGAGGAAGACCCCAGGCCAGAGCCCGCAGGAGCATCTGAGTACGTCGTCACCTTGAGCGACAGAGGCTCACCATTATTGAAGTCACGCACTACACGGTTGTAGACGCCTTTATGCAGATCTAAAAGACCATCATAGGCAAATGAAGGAGCACTCGGGGCGCTGAATTCCTCCTCGCGGTCATGCGCTAAAAACGTCACGGTACCATCATCGAGTGGCTCGATAGTGCAATAAGAACTCAAATTAATAGAGGCATTGAGTACGGCGCCACCATAGAGATCGCAATACGGTGCTACGTCACTTCCGCCACCGGCTAAGCCCAATCGCAGAGGCGCTTTTGATCGAATTAACATGGAAAATGCTCTCCCGGCACAAGGCGCTGATACACCGCCTTAAGGTTCGCTACACTGTTGGTCCAGTTGCGTTCATGTTCCACAAAATTTCGCCCGGCATCGCGTATCTCTGGCCATCTGTGACGCTGCTCAAACAATGCCAACAGCGTCCTGACCAGGTCATCAACATCATCAGCGCGGAACAGAGTACCCGTTATGCCGTCATGAACAAGCTCTTTATGACCACCAACATCCGAGGCCAGGAACATACTTTTCTGCGCCATCGCTTCCAGGGGTTTCAGCGGCGTGACCAATTCCGTGAGTCGCATTGATTTACGCGGATAGACCAGCACATCAGTCACCGAGTAATACCTCTCTACGACCTCATAAGGAACGCGGCCGGTCATGATAACCATGTTCTGAAGACCGAAATCAGCAACCTGCGCCCGTATGGAATCGACCACTTCTCCTCCACCCACTAACAGGAGCCGGATGTTAGGACGCGCCGACAGCAATTTGGGCATGGCCGCAACCAGAAGATCCAAGCCTTCATAATCGTAAAACGAGCCGATAAATGCGACGACCTCTTTCCCAGTTAACTTTAGCTCACTCTCAATCTCACTATCGCGCTCTCCGACGGGTTGAAAGCGGCTAGCATCCACCGCGTTAGGAACAATGGTGATTTTATCCAGCGATATCCCACGCATGATAAGATCATCGCGAATACCTTCACAAATACAGGTTACTTCATCGGCACGCCGCAGCACCCAGGTTTCCATTGCCCGGCTCAAGCGATAACGCAATCCACCCGCGCTGCTGGTACCGTGACTGACGGCCGCATCCTCCCAAAAACCACGCACTTCATAGACAACCGGTACGCCTAAAACCTTACCTGCCCTAATCGCCGCTACACCATTGAGCGCCGGTGAATGCGCATGTATAACATCCGGCACTTCCTGACGACCCACGTCAATCACTCGCCTGGTGAGCGCGTGAATAACCGACCACTGGCCAACCAGAGGTAACCTGGCCAAAATACCTGTACCCGACTGGCAACGGTAGAAAGACAATCCGTCGACCTGCTCCACGTCGGCAATAGCCTTCCCCGGATTATGCTTTGGCCCAGTAACCTGGACTGTGTCCCAACCCAAGGCACGTTGCTCATTGAGAATCGCGCGAGTGCGAAAAGTATAGCCACTCTGCAACGGAATGGAGTGATCCAGGACATGAAGAACCTTCACGGACAACCCTCACCGTCACTCAACAAAAAAACTTCCATTCGTTTCAAATTAGTATCCCAGTTGTAGTGTTTCAACACACAATCTCGCCCTGCATTGTCGCTTTGTCGGGGACTGGAAAGAAGCCCCAAAGCTGCTTCGGTCATTGTCTTTGCATCATCTGCCACAAACGATAAAACCCCTGGATAATCAACGATACCAACCAATGCATCCTGTGTCGCCAACACAGGCAGAGTCATGGACATTGCCTCAAGCGCCTTGTTTTGAATTCCACGGGCGAGTTGCAGTGGCAGGCACGCTGCAAGAGCATGGCTCAAATAGGGGCGGACATCAGGGACACCGCCGGTAACACGAACACCCGGTAGTTTGTCTAGTAACTGGACTTCATCTGTGGGTTTCATACCGACGATACAAAACAAAAATGTCGGTTCGCGCTCTCGAACCGCCGCCAGCACATGATCGCAGAACCACTTAACTGCCTCAATATTGGGCCAGTAGTCCATGGCGCCAGTGAACACCAGCACCTTCTGATCGGATTGATAGGGGTTCTGGAATACCAGTTGCGGGTCAAAATATGCGCTGTCTACGCCCTGCGTTCGAAAATGGACTTTATCAGCGCTCTCGGGCGCAAGCTGCTTGAAAAGTGCTGCTTCCTGGGCTGAAACAAAAACACTAACGTGTGTGGAAGCGGCCATCTCACGTTCATACGCTAGCAATTTGTCGGCTTCTCGCCTGTAAAACCAGGACAGCGGCCAGCGTTTGGAGTGCGCGTAGCTCCGCCATTTCTCACTGTCTACGTCCTCGGCATCGAAGACAACGGGAACATGATCCGGTAACAAACCCTTCACGAATCGCCCCATAACTCCGCTGAACACCAGTACCGCGTCCGGGCACTCGCGTTCTATCGACGAGCGCACCCAAGCCTGCAGCTCCTTATCTCCGTAGTAGCTCAGGCTCAAAGCGTCTCCGGTCAGCATCCCCATAATGCTTCCCGTCAATCGCTTGCGCCTAGGGAGATCAACAATACAACTGTCTTCACATTTTTCCCGAACAATATCCGCATACTGCCAGTCGTCGGGATCATCAACGAACGTTCCAAGGTGCACACGCCAATGACCAGAGAAGTAATTAAGCATATTATTGGAGGAAATCTTGTCGCCCTTATTGGGCGGAAAAGGCAATCGATGAACCAAGTACAGCAATTTTTTCATTCTGCTTCTTTTTTTGATTGTCTGCAGCGAGGGACGCCCTTGCTCCGCCACATGGGCACAGTTATATTAGCCTTCTGATACTAAAGGGCAAACCGACATAGATAAAGCGCTACTAGGCCTGCGGAAACCATATTTTTATGCAAACTGTGAAACAAGCCGCCATTCTTATTGGGGGCAAGGGCACCCGTCTGGGCGATGCGGTGCGAGAGACGCCAAAACCGCTGCTGGAAGTCAGTGAGCGCCCGTTTATTGAGCACATCATGCTAAACCTCCGCCGCTTCGGTTTTGAAGACTTTATCTTGCTGGCGGGACATCAAGCAGAGGTCGTTCAGGAATACTATGGAGAAGGTTCAGTATTTGCTCAGGAACTACGCGCGAATGTCAGGGTAATTGTCGAGCCTTCACCATTGGGAACTGGTGGCGCCCTGAAGTGCGCGCAAGCGCATTTAAATAGCGAATTCCTTCTCATCAATGGCGATTCCATTTTTGATTTCAATTATCTTGATCTCAGTAACTGCGAACGTGCAGACGAATCGGATAACTGGCTCTGTCGCGTAGCCCTGCTGCCAGTTGAAAACGCCATGCGTTATGGTTTCGTAGAATTAGACGGTGCTCAGATTAAAGCCTTTCGTGAAAAGCCAGCGAAACCGGAATCCGGCTTTATCAACAGCGGCGTATATTGGATGAAATCGGCAGTTCTTGATTATATTGACACCACACCCTGCTCTCTGGAACGGGATGTATTTCCGCGACTTGCCGCAGAAGGCCGTTTAGTGGGACGTGTTTACCAAGGGTTTTTTATCGACATCGGCATACCTGAAGACCTGCAGAGGGCCAGGGATAGCTTAGTGGAAAAGTTGCAAAAACCATCCGCGTTTCTGGATAGAGACGGCACGCTCAATTACGACGAGGGTTATACCCACAGGGTCGAAGAATTTCGCTGGATAGAAGGTGCGAAGGCAGCCGTTAAGTACTTGAACGATGCAGGTTACCTTGTCTTCATTGTTACCAATCAGGCCGGCATTGCCAGAGGTTATTACGATGCGGCAGCTGTTGAGGCACTTCACGAATGGATGCAAGCGGAACTGGCGCTGGTTGGCGCTCATTTCGACGATGTTCGATACTGCCCACACCACCCCGAGGGAATCGTGCCCGAACTCTCTATTTCCTGCGGTTGCCGCAAGCCAAGTCCGGGGATGTTGAGCAGTTTGATTGAACAATGGCATCCGGATCTCTCACGTAGCTTCATAATAGGCGATTCCGACAAAGACGCAGCGGCAGGTGATGCACTGGGCATTATCAGTAAGAAAATTGAGCCTGCTTTAATAAGACAGGAAGTAGAAGAACTTACCTCCAGATACCAAGCACTGCCACACTCGTGAACTTCTATACTTTTGGGTAGTTGGCACCCCCAAAAAAAGCGGGCCTGAACTCAAACCTTTACCGACTAGCCATGTATTTCTTCTTAGGCACGCACACAACGCACCAAAATCGTTTTCAAGCAATATATTCCTGTACGTTACACCTGACCTGATCTTTCAGCACGAGCAGCCTTGCCGACCGATTCAAATCCCATCACTGACCGACGAGCCGGCAACAACTTGTCTGCCCCTCAGAGGACTCTATGACCGAAGCGCACCTCACTACCACACCTATCGGACATAATGGCATCGACCATCAGGTCACCCAGTTCGCGCCGGTAGTGAGCCGGCTCCCAAAACCACTGTAGAGGTCCCGAGCGAACGCCCGCAGCTGGCACCTTTTCGCGAATATAGGGCGATTCCTGAGAAAAATCCCACAGCTCGATGCCGTCACCCTTCCGCGCGCGCACCAACATTTCGAGGGACTTCAGCCAATCCTCGTATAAAGGCATGAGGCCCTCAGACTGCATTAGATCCCGATACTCTCCATGAAATGGGTGGGTAAATAGATAGACCTTTACGTCCTTTTTTGCCGCAACCGATAGAAAATCATCTATCTCTTCAAAGGTCACAGGCAGTTGACCCGCCGAATTCCGTAGGTACCAGGGTTGTCCGTATTTGGCTCGCAAATTCTGCATTTTCTGGTCAAAAAGTGCTCGCGCGCCCTCAACGCGCACCGCTTCCTCCATATCCCGAGCGGGATTGAAGCCCGAATTCTCTCGGTCGGCTGCGGCACTGCTTTGGAAAACAATAGTCTTAGCAGTGCTGACCAACGCATCTAATGAGAGCAAGGACCTGTAATAGTCCCTAAACACAACCGAGTAGTAATTCGGATTCACCTCTCCTGAAGGCAGGTACTTTAGCTCCCCCGATTGCTGATGCATAAGTTTCTTTGCTGCCGGAGGCATCGGATCAGTTGAGATAAAGTCGATAAAATCTACACTCAAGAAAACGGTTTTTATCGGCTGCCGGTACATTAAATTCAGTGCAGAAGTGAGCTGCATGGCAACGCTTGCCCCTGGTATTCCAAGGTTATAGACATCCAGATCATCGCCTAGAAAACACATGTGCGCAGGGTCTATACCCATTTCCACTCGAGAATTACCAACGAGCATAGCGTTATGGTTTTCAACATAGGGTTGATACTTTTTATTCAGGCGTGTGTGGTTATTAATATCAACCTTATGCTGATTAAGATTGGCGATTCTAGGTGCGCCAGTAATTCCATAGGGATCAATTAAGTAGTTCAATGCAAGAACACTAAGCATCGCAAATAATGAAAAAAGAAAGGTACGGAAAATGTAGGTTGGGGCATTCATATTAGAATTGAAAATATAGAAATTCTGATACTTGCTGCAAAGTCAGGATTCCAGCCACCGCACTCAATGCGACAGCGAAAGCCCACCGATTACTGTAACTCCAACTAAACATGTGTGTGCCACGAATATCACTAAATGCTCGATCGCTTTCGTAGAGCACCGGCTCGCACCGATTGAATATCTGCGCCACATTGGGCAGTGTGAGGACGATGGCTGCCGAAATCAGCACCCAGATATAATTGGTAACAAACTGAGCCCCTCCCCCATGAACGGCTATAAAGCCCAACTCCAACAACCAGCTGCCGAAACCGCCGGTCCTGGCCACCATGCCAGCGGGAATTTCAAACCCTGACATGCCCAACATTGCCTGAACGATCTGGGAGCCGCGCTCTAACGTGGGGGCTCGAAAAAATACAAACGAAATCACCCAGGCGAAAAATGTAACACCCCAGCAGAACTCGCGGTAACCCATTATCAAAGACGGATTCCACCCCAGTGTCTTCATGAAGTGGCGCCATCCATGGTTGATAATCAGGTAGCAGCCCTGTAACCCACCCCAGACCACAAAGGGCCAGCCCGCCCCATGCCACAATCCACCTAAAAGCATGGTGAGCAAGAGATTAACATAGCGCCTGAAGCTGCCCTTGCGGTTTCCACCGAGGGCAATATATAGATACTCCCGCAAGAATCGCGACAACGTCATATGCCACCTGTGCCACATTTCTATCATGCTTGTTGATTTGAGTGGCGAGAAGAAATTAATCGGCAAACGCACCCCAAATAGTCGCGCCACACCAATCGCCATATCAGAATAGCCGGAAAAATCGAAATACAGCTGAAAGGTGTACGCCAGACTGGCGCCCCACGCCCGGAAGAAATCCACGCCCCCAGCTGTATTATCGGTATCAAAAACGGGCCCAACGTAGCTAGACAGACTATCCGCCAGAACAGTCTTTTTAAATAGTCCAATCGAAAATATCGAAATGCCCACCGCAAAATTCGACCACTGGGGAGACATATTTTCCCCCCTCATGAACTGAGGGAGAATGTCTTTGTGATGCACTATTGGTCCGGCAATCAGCTGTGGGAAAAAACTGACAAACAGACAGTAATGCAGAAAATTGTATTCACTGGTCTTGCCTCTCCATGCATCAACCAGGTATGCAATCTGCTGAAAAGTGAAGAACGATATTGCCAGTGGTAGAAAAATTGTCTCTATATTCCAGTCGGATCCGAACGCCGCATTAACATTGTCGACAAAGAAATTGGCATACTTAAAATATCCCAAAAGAGCGAGATTCACAGTGATGCCAAAAACAAGAACCCCGCGTTTTTTCCAACGCCCCTCACGGGAGACAAGGCGCCCTACTGCAAAATTGAAACCGATCGAAAACAGAATCAGGACGAGATAAATAGGCTTCCACCAGGCATAAAAAAACAAGGAAGCCAGCACCAGAAAGGCATACGCGACGTTCAAAGTATAATAACGCGCGCAAACGAAATAGCCGGCTACGCATACCGGGAGGAAAAGGAAAATAAACTCATAAGAATTAAATAACAAGGCTAGGTAACCCGCACTGCCAATACCCTAAACATCCCCAACTCTCTCAAATTCCACCCCTGTGCACCACAACACCCTGTGTTTTACCCTAACCAGGTCACGTTTCCCAGATTTAGGCCCCAAAAGCGTTGGAATTATCGATAAATCCTGAGCCTCTTGAAAGGCTGCCCGGAAACAAGCGGAATGGAATCAATCGTCACGGTGTCGCCCACAACCGTTGCCAAGCCAGTAAGAGCGCCCTTGTCCCACGACCACTTGAGCGTCTCACCATCTTCAAGGACAAAGTTTCGCGGACGACGGGGTGTAACGCTTATCGTAATCTGTTGCGGCTGATCTGGAATTCCTTTACCA
>PKCY01000093.1 GCA_002862985.1 Haliea sp. | reverse complement strand
CCGAGCTGTCTCGCAGTGATTACAGTTCCCACCAGGGTCGCCGTCGGCATCAGGAGGACATAGACACCGCACTGCATGCATTGATCAACCCACGCCCCCTGAACGAACTCGTCAAACTTCTCGCAGCTTGTGATGTTCCTGTGGGTGAGGTGCGCCTCGGCGGCAACAGCAGCGAACACCCTCAATTAGCCGCTAGAGATTTCTACGAGGTACTAGACCATCCGGTGGTAGGCATGCACCCCTTTGCGACGCTACCTTTTCGCTCCCGGCACGTAGCGAGCTGGCTGCGGAAGCCGGCGCCCACGTTAGGGCAGGACAATCACCAGTTACTACGATCCGTACTCGCCTACAGCGACGAGAAAATTGCAGAGCTTGAAGCACTCGGTGTTATCGGAGACACACCATTAGGACTGGGCTAACCTTCTCTATATTCCAGCTGCTTGCAAACAACAAGCCGACAATTGAACCAGGCGATTCTGCGCGAAGGAGCATTCAACATGGTTGATCAGCAATTACTTAAAGCGATAGCCCCCAATCCGGGACGCTACCCTCTGGCTCCCGAGTTATGCGCGCAAGCAAAGCTCGCACTTCTGGCACGCATCTTATTCGACGAAGGATACGACGACCATCTTGCGGGCCACATCAGCTGGCGGCAGGAAGACGGCAACATACTAATGACTCCCTGGGAACTCACCTGGGATGAAATGACCGCAGCGGATATCGTCACGCTCAACCCCGAAGGCAAGGTCATCGAGGGTGAATGGAATGTCACCCCGGCAGTGAGCCTGCATCTCGAGCTATATCGAAGGCGAGACGATATCAACTTGGTGATTCATAACCATCCTCGCTGGTCATCTGTATTTTCTGGCTTGCATCAGCTGCCCCCAGTGTTCGATCAGACCGCCGCCCAGGTCAATGGCGACATCGCTTTTTTCGACGAATACGAAGGCACGGTCAACCAGAGCAGCGAAGCGGCCGCTACCGCAGACGCACTGGGTGATCGAAAGTGGGCCATTCTCGCCAATCATGGTGTGGTTATCACTGCAGACAATATTCGCCAGGCTTACTTGAGAGCCATGACGTTGGAGATGCGCTGTCGCCTAGCCTGGCATGTGCAAACTGCCGGTAAAGGGAAACCGGTTGATCCTGCCATCGTTGAACAAACCGGTGGCATGATAGATGCAAGTGGTTTTCCCTTCCTCTGGGAAGCAATGGTTCGAAGGGCGTTACGCAAGGACCCTGGCATTCTCAATACCTAACAGCCCGATAATATTTTTGGGTCCAGACTGAAGCTTTTTAGATGGTTCGGATACTCCAAAGAAAAATACGGGACACCCATCAAAATACTCATCGTGAATGACCAAGTGCAACGGAAATTGATGGCTGACCGCTTTCAAGGCACTTGGGATATCCGGGTCAGATTGATATTTCGGATGAATGTCCTTAAATGCCCTGAAATGTTCTTCCTTTCACCCCAAAATTTTCAGGCTGTTACTCGTCGAGCGAGCACTATATTTTGGCAGGTTTATTTCAGTGTGAGTACGCAAACTACCAGCGGTAACCCTTAGTGCGGGCACGATGCAAAGTAGCGCAGTGATCCCGCCACCTATTTCATAAACGTGATATGCGTCACACTTCGTATGGAATCTTTGAAGCAGGTCTCAATAACAGGCTCATCGCAGTGTAGTGAGAATTCGGCAGTGCGGCTATTAACGATTGAGTTTTAAGAAACTCTGACACATTGTTGTTGTGACTGAATATTTTTTTAGCCGCTTTATAGCTTTGCGCAGGTCCCAGCATCTGCGCCTGACTTCCGTCAGCTTTCTTTACAAAAACGCCGCAGAAATGCACTCATTACCGCCATAGCCACTCATTTCATTGACGTGGCCTGACTCTTGCATGTCCAGTGTCCATTGGGTGCTCCCTGCGATAGCCAATCATCAATGTCAGTTGTAATTGGTGCTGACCCGTTGCAATTCAGAAAAACCATCGTCGATTGTCGAATGACAGCATTCTGATGTAGCGTTCTTCTAGCTAAGCCATAATGCCAATAGCATATCGGCGCGGGCGTTGACATGGATTAGTCGCATGCTAGGATCAGACAGAAGTGGCGTAACCATGAAGTGCACAGTAATTGGTGGCACCGTTAAGCATGCTGTTGCTCAGGGCACAGTTACATCCTTTCACTTGAGTGGTTTTTCTTGGGAGCATGTGTTTGGTCTGGACTAATTCTGCTGTGCCTACTAATTCTTTGGCGCATACTTAAGGGTCTCCGCTGAACCATGAGATCAGGAAAGCGCAACCCTGTTCAATTGTGCTTTGGTTAACAAGGCACGCTGACCCCGAAGCGAGAGTGCCGAGAAATTGAATATCGCCTCTTACAAGAGAAATAAACTGGAACCGTTATTGAATATTACCGAGATATGACAAGACCTTGCAAAGCTCCGTCGGGAAAAAGGACATTGAAGTTATGAAAAAAAATGTATGTGAAAATCTGCTAGAGATTCTTGCCGGCGCCGGTGTAAACAAAATTTTCGGCGTCACCGGTGATGCGTTAAACGTGTTACTGGAAGCCATACGCAAGGACGATCGATTCCAATGGATTGGCGTTCGTCATGAAGAAAACGCGGCCTATATGGCCTATGCCGAATCCGAAATCACCGGAGGAATCGGGGTTTGTGCGGGTACCGTAGGCCCAGGTGCATTGCACCTGATTAACGGGCTTTACAATGCCAAGCGAGAGGGAGGCGGCGTCGTCGCAATCACCGGGCAGGTAGCTCACTCCGAACGCGGCACTGGCTATTTTCAAGAAGTCGACCTTTCCAAAATGTTCAGTGATATTTGCTCCTACCAAGCAATTATCGACACCCCCGAACAAATGCCACGACTGGCAGAAATTGCAGTACAAAAGGCCTTAATCGAAAGACAAGTAACACGGATTGAACTTCCCATCGACGTCACCTTAGCGAAAGTTGAGAGCGAGCATTTCATGCACCCTTTAGTGATGTCCCCTTCAACGATCAGCCCACCGGCTGCGGCCATTCAAAAAGCCGCGGAAGCTATCAACGCTGGAAAAAAAGTCTCGCTTTTCTGTGGCGTTGGATGCCGTGACGCGAAATCCGAGGTCCTCCAGCTCGCCGAAAAACTGGGCGCACCGATCGTCCATACCCTGCGGGCAAAAGACATTTTTGATTACGGCGATGGAAACGTTGTTGGACTCACGGGCTTAATTGGCAATCCCGCGGGGTACCACGCGATCTGGGATTGCGATGTCCTTCTCATGCTGGGAACCAATTTTCCATATGATGGATTCATCCCAGATGGGATCCAGATCGTTCAGGTCGATTGCAAAGTAGAGAATATTGGACGGCGGGCACCCACCAGCGTGGGTTTGATCGGCACAATCAAAGAAACACTGCTAGCGCTGGATCCTCAAGTGGAAACTCGCTCTCCCGGCAAGTTTCTAACCGGACTGGAACGGATGCGGGACAAGTGGCTAAAACAAATGGATAATCAGGCTTCTTTGACGCGGACCGATGAACCTTTGCATCCTCAGATCTTTGCCAAAGCCATTAGCGATCGCGCTTCCGAAGACTCTATTTTTGCAGTCGATGTTGGCGAATGTGTCGTCTGGATAGCGCGCCAGGTGCGGATGAATGGCGATCGCCGCATGCTAGGCTCATTCAATCACGGCTCGCTGGGCGCTGGGTTGCCGGTCGCCATCGGCGCTGCCTCGGTCGACCCCAAACGTCAGGTCTGGGCGTTTTGTGGAGATGGAGGTTTTGCCATGTCCATGCAAGATTTTGTGACGGCTGTGCGTTTTAACTGGCCCATCAAGGTCATCGTCTTTAACAACTCAGAACTTGGCTTTGTGAAGATGGAAATGGAAGTCGCTGGCCTTCCTATGAACGAGGAAGCAACCGGCTTACTCAATCCCAATTTTGCTGATTTCGCAAAAGCTTGTGGTGGTGATGGGGTCCGCGTGGAGCACGCCGCTGACATCGTCCCAGCGGTCGAACAAGCGCTGGCTTCCGATAAACCCTTTATAATCGACGCTATTGTCAGCCCTGGCGAGTTGACGATGCCTCCTACTCTGGCGGTAGAGGAGGCTTGGGGTTTTGGGATATCCAAAGTCAAAGAAGCCATCATGGGCATCAAGGGGGATCATAGCCAGTGGCAGGGTTGGCGAGACGAATTCAAGGCGAATATTTAATAGATCTCTATGAGGCCAGAAAGAATAAGAACCTGCTGGTCTGGGGATGGCATTGGGGCGGGAACAACGCTCGCCCCTCGCCCCGGCAATCGTAATGAGCAGAGACTCATGGGGTATTTTTTAATACCCCAAAAATAGACTTTTATTCAGTGACAGCAGTGACGTATTTACATCGTAAGGTGCATGTCCCCGGATTCAACGACAGCCGTTTTATTTGTCTTATACTTGATTTTCTATCGTCTGGCGTGCCCAGACACTGCTTTGAGTTAATGGGTATTGGGATGAGAGTCTGGGAATGAACGGGGAAGCCTCGGAGAGCGGATCGGGGAACTTCAGGGTCTGGTGGCCATGGTCGGTCGCGGTCTTTTTTCTTCTTTGGCAGGTCGACTTTCAATTTGCCTACAGTTTTTTTGCCGACTCCATTCAGCAGGAATTCCGCCTGACTGCATTTGAAACTGCATCGATTTCATTAGCTTACCTTCTGGCCTATGGACTGATGCAATTACCGGCGGGGCTCCTGCTCGATCGATTCGGGGCACGGCAAGTCCTTCCGATTGCGGCGGGCTTCTCCGCTCTCTCGGTCTTCTTGTTTTCCGAAGCGCAGGGGTTCTGGACGCTACTAGGGACACGAATTCTCGCGGGTGCCTTCATGGCCTTTGTGTTTCCGGGCGCCGGAAAAATCGCGCGCAATCGCCTACCCGCTCACCGCTTTGCGTTGGCGATGGCACTTGCCGATATGTGCTTCGGAATCGGTGCCATTTCGGCCGTGTTCATCCCGACCCTCTTTGCGGATACTCCCTGGCGTTTACTCATGCAGGGGCAGGCGCTTCTCGGACTGGGCCTGGGGGCCCTGCTCTGGATGACCCTGTTTTTCACAAAACCCGATCGCGCGCCGCCGCGCGAAGCGGGAAGAATCAAGCGCAACCTCATGGATTCGCTCAAACGACCTCTCGTGCGTCAGGGGATCGGACTCTATGTCTGGGGAGCGGGGCTCACCTTCGGCTTCGGGGGGTACTGGAATGTGAAGCTTCAGGAGGCCTGCGGCTGCACCGCGGCTGAGATCTCAAAACTGGAGATGGGTCTTTTCTCCGGTCTGGCCATGGGAATGCTAGTGGCTGGAATCCTCGGGGGGCGTGTCGAGCGCTTGCGGGGTATTCTCCGGACCTCGACGACCTTGACCCTGGTCCTGATAGCGGTGACGCTTTGGGCTTCGACAACCGCTTCCACCGACCAGTTGCTGGTCTTGATGGTGGCCCTGGGCCTGCTCATTGGCACCTGTTCGCTGAGCTTTGCGGTGGCCGGCCTAGGACTTCCAGCCGGCCAAGCCGCGACGGTCGTGGCGATCGTCAATGCCGGAGGTTGTTTAAGCGGGGCTCTTCTGCAGGCGCTTCCGATCTGGCTCGGCGAAGGCAACGCCAGCTTTTCCACCGTCAGCATCACCTATCTCGGAATCGCCGTATTCGGGGCCTGGACCGCCTGGCGATTGCCGCACTTAAAGAATCCGTCTGAGCCAGCATGAGAGATTTGCAGACTCTAAGTGCTTTCCCAGCAAGTACCATCAATGCTAAAAATCGAATGGCCAAATTCTGAGAGCTTCTCCATGGAATTTGGTACTGACAAGTTAACTGACTTTTCCTCGAAAAGTGGAGTTTTAGAATTCATTGCACCCAATAAAAAAACCTACATTAGGAGCTGGCGACTCGATTGTCAGCGCCAAGGGCCGAATTATGCCGGCTCAGTCCATGGCCTCAAGTTAACTTGTCAGCACCGATTTGCACACAACAGCCCTTTTATTTTCCTGTGCTTATAAAGCGCTTGCTGCCGGTCCGACCTAGATCCTTCACTTCCGGCTTGGGCAGCATGCAAAGCAGCTGCTTCGCTGGTATGCTGTCATTTAATTTGTCTATCTAAATGCAGTGAATTCTGGGTTGTGGATGAGTAATGAATAAGGCCAACATGGCCTTCACAATTGTTGACTTTAAAAGGGATTGTCAGATCGGCAATATATATCGATAGCAGCATTTTTTCATTTTTTTGCTTTCTCAGAGCGCCTGGAGACTACAGTGAAAATGGCACACCGGTTCCTACTAGGAAAACTTGGCCCATTCCTTTGCGCCGTGCTTAGCGGCGTGCTGACAAGTTGTACATTGGTTGGGCCTGCTACTGTGAACAGTGGAAGACTTGCGTACAACGAGTCAATTGTCGAAACAAATAACCAACAGTTGCTGCTTCTAGTTTTACGCAACCGCTATGGAGAGCGCGGCAACCTGTTGGCGTTAAACAGTGTCACCGCAAATGTCAGTGTCACTGCCAAAGTCAGCGCCCAACTCGGGTTCGGTGACTCGGGTGATTACCTTGGCAACCTGGTGCCCTTTGGTGCGGGGGTGGTTTATGAGGAAAATCCGACGATTTTTTACTCGCCAGTTGGTGGTGAAAAATATGCGAATCGATTGATGTCACCGTTGTCATTACGGGAGCTGATGTTGTTTGCGTCAAACCTGACCGACCCCACACGCATCTATTTTACCTTCGTATCGAAGATCAACGATATTCACAATCCGAGTTTTCTCTATGATTCCCAACCGGTCGACCCGCGCTTCAGTCGCCTAATTGAGCTCTTTTCGAAGCTTGATAAGGCTCAGCGATTGCACTGGACGAAAACTTCGCAGAACAGTGGTCGCTACTCAATCGTGATTGATCACTACTGGCCGGATTATTCGGCCGACGTAGCTGAAATATACAAGTTGCTTGATCTCCCAGCACCTGAAACATTTTCATCGCGCATGGAAATACCTGTTTCGCCTGGTCCGGACAATCCTGTCCAGGGAGGTGTAAGCATTTCGACCCGATCTATTTATAGGCTGCTCGACATTTTGTCAGCAGCCATAGATGTTCCGGAACAGGATCAAGTAAACCGTAAAGCTTTGAGCTATCCGCCACCAGGATTGGTAGGCCAAAAACTTCGTGTGCGGCGCGCCAGTGTTGCTCCTGAGACTGCATCTACAGCAGTTCAATATCGCGACGCCTGGTATTACATTGATGACACCAATCAAAATACCAAGTTATTTTTCCGGTTAGTTACTACACTGATGTCGGTTAGTATCGCTGACAGCACATCCAATGGTGCAGCTCCTCTCCTTACGGTGCCGGTAAGTAATTAGGGGAAGCCCCCACCAATTATTTCTGGAGGGCTGTTTACATCTTTCAGAGTGTTGCAGAGTAGCGGCTTATTCGTAATACGGCTTCATAAGTGAACGGTACTGTGGTCACACCTCCGATTCCTAGAATTGCTGACCTGGGCCCAGCGACTCAAGCGAGTATTCAACACAGGCATTGAGGTTTGCGGTCGCTGCGGTGGTTCCGCCAGAGTCATCGCTTGCATTGAGGACCAGAACATCATCGATAGAGTTCTGGATCATCTCGGGAGCAAGGAACAGAACACATCCGCTTTGCCACACATGGCACCACCGACCAGAGCATCACCTGAGACAAGGTGAATTGGTGCTTAGCATCAAGAGAGTGTGCCTTGGGGTACCATGTCTCTTTTCGCAGGCAGCGAATCCACAATCCCAAATCAACAAGGCAGCTACTGAACAACGCGTGGTAAGCACTGTTGCGTGCTCTCGTTCATGAACAAATGGATATGAATTGTACGATCACTCACATCGGCAGACATTCCGTGAGGCAGACCGACTAGCCTTGATATTTTTAGGCGCGGTATCTCGTATTGATAAGGCTATTTTTTCACAACAGCCCTTTTATTTGTCCTATACTTGGCCTCGGTGGTTTCCCACACGCCATGGTCGAAGCACGGGTATGCCGACCTTAACTACTCTGCGAAACGGAAGCGTTTGCGATTTCGCCTTGGGCTGCCCGCGGCCGAGTCAATCAACCACTAGCGCACAAGGATCGACGATGTTGGACACCATTCACGTGCGACGAATGCCATTCGATTTTTCGGATGAGATCGATCCGGTCTTCATCAAGGACGACCCCGAGCAGTCGTTCTCCTTTATTACGGGATCGCTTCTGCTTCCGTATTTAGAGCCCTATCTCATTCGCTCGATGAAGGCCGCTCAGTCGCACGTCACCGATCCGAAGATTCTGGATGGCCTCAAGGGGTTCATTGCCCAGGAAGGGCAGCACTACCGCATGCATATGAAGTTCAATGCAAGCGTGCGTCGTGCGGGCTTTCCCGGTCTTCAGGCGCTCGAAAAAGAGCTATCAGACGACTATCAACGTTTCACCAACACTAAATCGCTTCGCTTCAATCTCGCGTACGCCGAAGGTTTTGAAGCCTTCACGATGAACGCGATCAAGGGCATGATGGGCCCGAACGGGCTCGGCGACGATCTGCCTGAGTTCCTGCAGATGATCGAGTGGCACTTCATCGAAGAGCTTGAGCATCGCACCGTGGCCTTCGATGTCTATGATCATGTCTGCGGCGGCTACTTCTATCGCCTCGCGGTCGGCATGTGGGCTCAGTGGCATTTCACCAGTTGGCTGCGCCGTGCGAAAGCGTACATGATGAAGACGAGCCCGGCTCCGAAGCTCAGCGCCAAGGAAATGGCCGAGGTCCGCGCGAGCCAACCTCTCTCGCGCGCCATCTCGGCACGCAACATTCTTCCGGGATTGCTGCGCATCTATCTACCGGGTTACACGCCCCACGATGTGGAGATCGCGCCAGGCCTCCAGGTCATTGCCGACAGGTATTCCGAAATGGCAATCAAGACAACCTGATCCAAAGATCATCGTGCCTTCCAAGTAGAGTCCGTTTCAGGTGGGAATCGAATGCGATAGCGAACCGGAAATGGCGTACCTGTGCCTGGCGAACTGTTATTTCAGTACTGAAATAGGTATCTGGGCTAAATCGCCGTTCGCCCCCAGTTCGGAAGTTAGACTACGCATAGCGCGCCATGATGTCGAAATTTTTATATAAAGGCCCGCAGCGGTCTGGCGTATCGCCTGGCGGAAACTCGGGGTACTATTCCGTTGGCCGGTTGCTACGTTGATTATTACCGCGCTGATATTAGCAGCCATTACTTTTCTGATTGATCCGATAGTGCTGCGCCTGTTTTGGTAAATAGAGATTCATGAGAGCTTGGGCTTTAGCGTCATCAGCGATCAGCATGATCGCCAATTTTTTAGCAAGGCACCCGGGCTTACGTTTGGTACTTCGAAAGCGATATTTTACTGTCCCAAAGCATCGGGAGATCTAAAAATATTGATGGGCAACAGGCCGCAGGTAATGGGATGCAGCAGTTTGGATTTCTTTCTATGTCGGTTGGCAGCGGCGTATGCAGCGCAGAAATACGAGGCACAAAAGACACCGTCTTGCTGAATTGTGACAGCTGCAATTCATAATCGGCAGGTCGAAGACGGTCGGCCGCTGCCGTTCGAGTCCTTCTGGGCCCACCATGTTATTGATTCTCATAGGCTTTCTATAGAATAGAGCATCCCACTCTACTCTGTAGCAAGGCAACCAATTCGTGCACCTTGACCTATTAGGGCGCAGTAGTTACCGTCATGGAACACTCAACAGGAGTCTTGTCATGTCTTATCTTGTGAACCGTTTTTCGGCCCTGTTCGGCATATTAATCATTTCTTTCGTTGCCAGCGGCTGCAGCGACAGCGCTAAATCCGAGTCCGGTGAGTATGAGGTCATTCAACTCATCGGCAACTACAATAACGCCACCATAGAAGCGGTGCGCAGCAACCTGGTCGTCGTGCCTTTTTCGCCTGACTATAATCCGCAAGTGACACCCATGATGATTGCGCCCGGGGTGCTCGACCCGGTAGACGCCCTCACGCAGCAGGAAAAAGACGCAATCAAGGCGTCTTATGAGGCTGGACAAACCCTGGCCCTCATCGCCCCGAGTACCATCGATGTGAAAGCCTTTCATGGGCTACTGGGCGCTGGTGCAGCCTTCGAATCAACCACTGATCCCGTTCTGCTGGCGTATATCATGCGCCGTGAAGATGGCATGCCGACTGCTAGCGCGCTGTTTAACATCAGGCCCACGCCGGATGCGGAAAACCCCGGAGCGGATGAGCGCGCATACGCGCGGGCGTACGACCTCGTGGTGGACGATTTGT
>PKCY01000092.1 GCA_002862985.1 Haliea sp. | reverse complement strand
CGTTGTCGTGATCAACTGGCCATGCAAGACCAGATCCTGCCGTACTTTAAAAATATGCATGATATGTATCCTGAGCATGTTCATGAAGAAATTGAACTCCAGTTTCTCGATTTTTCAACAATGCTACTAGAAAATTATGCACTCATGCCAAAGTGGCGAGACTACTACTTAGCACATGATCAAACGCCGCATTACGAATACATGAAGCGGGCTTTAAAAGCGTTGCAATGGCAGCGAGGGCCAGATCGTTGGATATTGAAGTCACCTCAGCACATGGAACAGTTATTACCATTGAAGAGTACCTTTCCTGACGCTACGTTTGTGATACCACATCGGGACCCTGTCTCTGTTGTGACCTCGTTAATTACGATGGTGACCTACTCTGCAAGAATGAGCCGTTCGCCGGTAGATGCCCATGCTATAGGAGATTATTGGGTCGATCGAGTCGAGCTTATGTTGCAAGCTTGTGTCCGCGACATTGACAGCCTGCCAGCGGAGCAGGTGATACATATTAATTTCGAACAGTTTATGGCACAAGATATTGAAACTATCGAGCGCATTTATTCTCTAGCCGGGTTGCCGATGACATCAGACGTGAAGTCGTCTATGCAGGCATATATCACAGCGAACCCTCGTGGCAAGTATGGCCGTGTCCGCTATGATTTGAAAAAAGATTTTGGCTTAAATAAAGATGCACTTTACGACCGATTTAAATTTTATACCGATTATTTTTCAGTACCGCTAGAAAACAAGTAGCGTCTCTTTTTGGCCGGTAAGTTGTTGAGTGTTATTTAAGGACAGGACAACAAAAAGATTAGTCGTGAGTAGGTCACTTCGCGGAGTCGGTCTGGAATCTGCACGGCTCCGCTGACGTCTTTCGAACGAGCGCTCAAGTGCGCGCCCGTTCGCTAAGCACGCTATTAGCCATGAGCATGTCATTGATCGCCGGACTCGCTAATGCGGCTGAGTATGAGGTTAAGATGTTAAACAGCGGAAGCGAGGGTTTTATGGTCTTTGAGCCGGCGGTGTTATCCGTTGAGGTTGGTGACACCGTCAATTTTGTGGCAACAGATATGGCTCACAACTCGGCATCTATCCCTGGAATGATTCCGGACGGCGCTGCGGCGTGGGACGGCGAGCTCAGTAAAGACATCTCTGTTACCTTTGAAAAACCCGGTGTCTACGCGTATCAGTGTACCCCACATGCAATGATGGCAATGGTAGGCGTTATCAATGTTGGGCAAGGGGCAGAGAATCTAACCGCAGTAAAAGCCGCAACTGCCGGCAAAAAAACCAGTTTTGTTACCAATCAAGATCGCTTAGACAACTACCTTGCCCAAGTGGAGTAGTGACATCTAGTGTGACAGTCAATCAATTACTGATGCCCTCTTTTCCGAGGGCAGTCCCTATTTTTTCGGGCAAGGCCTCGTATTATCTTCGCTGTTCACGTAAAGTATAAAGTGTTGAACTCAGTAGTTTTGGTGGCGGGTTCTGTGTGAAACGAACGTTGTGCGTGATTAAATAAAGCTAATCGTTAGAGAACGTGGACGATGTTAAGAAGGCACAAATATCCGTTAAACAGTTAGACTGTGTAAATGGCGGGATCAAACGCGGGAAGAGCATGGATGCTGTATTCTTTTAACAATAACTTACGCTTGCACACTCGATTAATCGTCGAAATTGGTTTTATGGCCTATCACATTCAATTTAAGAAAAAGAAAAAGTGCTGTAAAAAATATAAAAAAGACAAGCCCTGTAAAAACTGTCCTAGAAACGCCGCGTGAACCAGATTTAAAATTGAACCACAGTGCCAATGTTGAGGCATTTTTCTTCTCAGTGTTAGAAGAGTATTGCGAATTAAGTTTAAAGCTTAGCCCCCACGATCAGTTCTTTAGTTCCCACCATCAATTCGTTAACGCTGCCGCCAATCGTTGCAGGCATGCCTGCCGCGCCGACATTGGGCTTATGTCTAATTTCGCGCTCAACGGCGCTGACGTTGTGGGACTTGAGCCAGAACCGCTGCAGCAGGCAACTCTCGATTCCATTATTTTAGGATAGGCCCTTGTTATTTTAATGATAATCATTATCATTATCATTCGTTGTGTCGCAACACTGACCCGTGTACGCCTCTGGAAAAAGTCGTTACTTATGTCAGTACAACGCTGCGCATACATTGCAAAAGCCCCGTGGCTGCGGTGCCTCGGACATCGCAGAATATGGCGATATCCATCGCGTTACCGATACCGCACGTAGTGCGCTGCGTACTGAACGGGCCAGAACGTGCGGAAACGGTTAGGCCGGCGAATCGCGGGCTGCAAACCGACAAGCGTCGCCCGGGTGTCGCTTCGGCGCTAACGGGGCCACCTACCCCTTATCCATTTTGACTGAAACGGGAGCAAGTTATGCTAAGTAAGACAATCATCAATTGTCTCAATGAGCAGATCAATCTTGAATTCTACTCATCCAACCTCTATTTGCAGATGAGCGCCTGGTGCGGGTATCAAGGGCTGGACGGATCTGCAGCTTTCCTTCGCGATCATGCAGTAGACGAGATGAGCCATATGCAGCGCCTGTTCACCTATGTAAACGAGTGTGGCGCGATGGCAGAGCTCGGAGCAATTGCCGCCCCACCCACCCAATTTGAGTCAGTGCAAGAAATCTATGAGAAAACCTATGAGCACGAAACCATAGTCACCAAAAAGATCAATGAACTTGCACATGTTGCATTCACAGAACAGGATTATTCCACCTTTAACTTTCTGCAGTGGTATGTCGCCGAGCAACATGAAGAGGAAACTCTATTCAAGTCCATTCTTGACAAACTTAGAATTATTGGCATGGACGGCCAGGGTTTATATCTCTTTGATAACGAAGTTAGACAGATGATCGGCACCGGAAATCAACCGAGCCCCACCGATCAACAACAGACCAGTGCCGACACCGCAGCATAACAAAGTCTTAGACTCGAAGGGCGGCCCAGAACAGGCGCGATAGCCAACTAATGCTATGTGCCTTCCTCCCCCTCTGGTGGCGGATCATCTAAGCTCAGAGAATAGGCTGCAGCTGTAAAGCACAGAATAATGACCAACACTACCGGCCAGTGCACCCCCTGTATTTGCGCGATATAGCCGAAAAAGCTTGCCAACATAAGCGCGAGAACAGCGCTAACTGTATTGGTCACAGCAACGTAGTAGGTGAGTTCTGCTCTCGGTGCAGCGTCAATCAAAAACAGCACACGGGAACCGTTAACCGCCTGAATACCGGCCGCCGCCAGCGCAAACACTAACGAGTGAGCGAAAACGGTTTGTAGTGATGCCACTTGTTCAATCGTCAAAGCCCAGACACCTCCCAAGCCCACAAAAATAGATCCTAGCGCCATAGACAAGCGCTGCGATCGTTTACCTAGCCACTGCCACATTGGCCCGCAAATGATCGCTGCCACGCTGGTTGCCACAACAAATACGCTAAGCCCGGCAGCATTTTTGTGTGCATGGTGAGTGGCACCATGTACCGCGTAGAATGGCATGGCAAGAACTACAGCGGCAGTCAGACATCGCATGTACAGGTAGCGACGAAACCATACTAACTGAAGTACATCGCGAAACTTCCGCAGTCGAGCCGTAAAGCTGGGCTTTACCAGCAGGACTGAGTCGTTAGCGCCGCGCTTTATCTGTTGCGCTGCTATCGGGGTTCTTGTCTCCCGAAATAATAAAATAATGACAGCCGCAAATGCCGTTACCAAGGCTGCACTGAACGCTAGGTTAATATAATGGTCAACCGTATCTTGGCCCGATGAAAGGTAATGTGTAAACCACGTGACGCCAATGGTCACAAAGCCTCCCGCCGCAGACATGAAGAATACGCCAGAGTTTCTGCGTGCTTTGTTAATATTAAGGGCCATTAAGTCATTGAACGCGAGTCCGTTGAGACCCTTCGCGAAGCCCAGTGCTAATGCCGCTCCGATGAAGAGAGCCATCAGTGCCCAATGGCTGGATCCCCCTGCACCGAAGCCGGCTGCAGCAAGGCCGATTGCGGCTGTCATCCAACCTATAAATAATATCCACTTTCTTGTGCTAGCGGCGCTAACATAGGGTGCCCCAACGATCTGACTGATCAATCGCGCAGCTGATACTATTGGTATCAGTGCACCTGCCAGAAAAACTGGTGCTCCGGTCGCTACATACAAATAAGGAAGCAGTAGACGAGGGCTCCCAATCGACTTTGACGCACTTGCGACTATGCCCTGAAAGACAAAAATAAAGTAGTTCCAGTTGTCCCAGCGAGCTTCGGCGTCGACATTTTGGTCTTCTTTGTCCGCTGCAGTAGCATCAGATTTCGGGTCTTGGTTCACGCTTTTGGCCTTGCGGAACACCGTGTGTAAAAGCCCCGCATGCCGAGCCATGACAGCCTCTGTCGCCAATTTTTTACCATTAGAAATGCGAGGTCGGGCGCGTTACGACGACTGCAGCGCGCGATGTGTCCGCTGTGTGCACTGACTGCGTCACTCACTTCTCAGCAACAGAACGGCCAGAGGCGGCATTATAAAAAGTCTCGCCCCATGACACGTGAACGATGCGCTCAGGGTCGAGTTCCAACAGGCTTGGACACCTTTGCTTGTGAACCGACACGACGCGACTGTGCGTGATCCAGCCGACTACGATATCCCCGGGAATCGGCGTACAGCACCGGGCCAGACGAACGGGCACATCGTCCATGCCTTCGACCCTTAGCTCGTCAGTCTGACTGAAGTGATGCTCGACCCGGACGGGCCTCTCCGTGATACTTGACACTACTTTTCGTGGACTGCCTTTATGCTGTGGCCTGATTGCATCCATAACGACATCCGTAGACAAATCGCCGATTCCGATGCGGGCATAAAGTTCTTGCGCGTTGTCTGCATCAAATCCATACAAAACCTCTTTCGCATGCTGACTCGTCCAGAAACGCAGCGGCGAGATTTGCTGCCTGTGCATCTCCTTGTCTAAAAGGTCGTGTCCTTGGCGTATCGCTTGAGGCTGATCTTCAACGCACAGATACGCGCGTATTCTAGACTCAGCATGACATGTGACGACCAATTCAAGCCAATGTTCACTTGGCCGATTGCTCTTGTGAGTAAGGATATGAACCTCATCGCCGTTCTGTAATTTATACCGTAACGGCACGATAGAGCCGTTAACCCATGCGCCGCCACAATGATGACCCAAATTAGTCCGAATTGCATAGGCGAAATCTATCGGTGTCGCTCCGCGCGGGAAATTTTTTACATCGCCTTTGGGGGTAAGCACATAAACCTCCTCGGGAAATGGATCAAAAGGAAGGCTTTCTTGGAGCTGCGGTGCATCCCCACCAGCACGTTGAAATTCTGTGAGTTGGCGCAGCCAGGCGAAGCGCGCGACATCCTGTGGATCGACGCCACCTAAATGCTCTTTGTATAGCCAATGGGCCGCGACGCCATACTCTGCTGTTGTATGCATTTTGTCTGTGCGAATCTGAATCTCTACCTCTTTATATCCAGGTTCGATGACTGTTGTGTGCAAGGATTGATACTTGTTTGACTTTGGCAATGCGATGAAGTCTTTGAAACGCTCAGGCAGTGGCTCCCACTCCGATTGAATGACGCCCAAGGCTGCATAACAATCGGCAACGCAATTTGTGATTACTCGAAATGCAACAAAGTCCTGTACCTGGTCGAAGGTTAGGCCGCTATTGCGCATTTCCTGCTGTAGCGAATACAAATGCTTTCGGCGACCACTGACCCGGACCGATAGCCCCGCGCTCAGCAGCATACTCTTTATCTGCTCAGTCAACTCCGTAACGCAATGGTCTGTACTCTCAGCCAAAGCATTCACCGTGGCCTCCAAAGCGTTGAATGCATCAGGCTCAAGGTAGCAAAAACTGAGGTCTTGCAGCTCGGCCTTTAACCATTGTATTCCTAGACGCTCGGCAAGGGGGGCGTAAATCTCTAGCGTCTCAGTGGCAATGCGTTTTTGCATGCTCATGTCCATCAAACCAAGTGTCCGCATGCTGTCTAGCCTTTCTGCCAGCTTTATCAGTACGACTCGAATATCGCTGGACGCCGCTAACAGCATTTTCCGGAAGCTCTCGGCTTCCTCATCCTCATTTGCCTCGTCGTAAGGCGAAAAACTGAACTTATCAAGTCTGGTAACACCATCTACAAGAAATGCAATGACTGCTCCAAACTCACTACGGATTTCCCCCACGTCCGCTGTGCCGTTCTCGACAACGTCGTGCAGCAGAGCCGAGCAAACGGTAGCAGCGTCGAGACGCATGTTTGCGAGAATGTCAGCAACAGCGATGCGATGGATAAGACCCATATCCTCTGATGAGTTACCCTGCCCCTCATGAGTGCGCGCAGCATAAGCATAGGCTTTCTCAATCAGCTCGGCATGTGTTTCGGGATGGTTCTCCGCCACTGTTTCCAGGATGCCCGACAAACTGGCCATCGTCTTTATCCTTGATAATCAATCTTGCTAGATACAGCGCAATAACACGCGTGTTGCTGCCACCTGTCATGCATTGCGTGTATACATAGCGACGGGGACACTAGTCTCCGTCACCTGGGTCGCAACTCACGATCGTTTATTGTGCTAAAAAAAACACAATCAGTACATCAAGATTCACATGCTATGACCCTGAGCAACGCGAGGCTTACACACCGCACGCTCCTTAGAAGACAGCTTGAACCTGTCGATAGAAGACGGCGTACCGGCTTCACACTGTCCCGCAGTCGTCGACATCTCAATGGTCTGCATCATGCCATTGTCCTCGTGCTCGCCGATGTGGCACTGATATATTGCCTTGCCTTCAATAATCGGATTGGTGAACGGAACACGCAACACGACAGAACCCCACGGGTCTTCGTCCGTAGGGCAGGTACAGTCAGACGCATTGCCGTCCTCATCGACTTTGCAGCGATCTGGGTTGTCTTTATTAACGGATCGAAAATCGACGGTAACGGTATCTTGAAGGCCTGTAAACGGTACGTCCTTACCGTTTTTCTTGATCACTTGAAACTGGAGCTGGTGGATATGAAACACATGGTTCTCGGCTGAACAATTGTTGATTGTCCATTCCTCAACGCCCCCAATGCGCACCGTCGTGTTAACAATATTCATATTGGTGCCGACGTTATTTATGCAAAATTGACTGCCGTCACTCGTCTCAGAGAAATCTATAGCCCGTGCACATGAGACATCTACGTCGCGCAGGTCAGCCAACGGAGGAAAGACCTTCGGTAAATCAATACCGTCTTTTTCCTTGGTACCACTAGACACCAGCGTCGCTAGTGTCGTTCTAGGATGCGGATCGCCTGCCGGCCCCATGTCAATCTCGCGTGTTCTGAATACATACTCGCCCGCATCCCCTCCCACTACGAGAAATTCACTGCGTGCACTGGTTGGAAGCAGCAACGTGTCATACACCACCGGCTGATTGTGCCGGATACCGTCGCGTGCAATTTCGTACATCTGGTGCCCTTCAATCTCAAGATCGTAAAAAATGTCTGCACCAATGTTTCCGACCCGCCAAAACTGAACTTCGCCAGGACGGATTGGAATAGTGGGGTTTACTAACCCGTTCACGGTTCGCATTGTTGGATTGCCCGGATCGGGCGGATTGGGCACTTTGCCGTTGACGATCTGAATGTCGCGTAAAATGATGTCTCGGTGCGTAATGTCTTTAAGTTCGGGCCATGGGTCCAAAACTCCGTCGACGCTTAACAGCCCAGACATACCACCCCCAATCTGATACTCCGTTGTCCCGTGCCAATGAGGGTGATACCAAAAAAGTCCCTGCGGATGATCTTTTGGAAAGTCGACCTCATACTGATAACTTTCTTTTGGCGCAACGCGGATATACACATTATCTTGCGGCTCTTTAGGGGATACATTGGTGCCGTGATAATGCAGGTTTGTATTGCCATCACGTTGATTGTTCAGCTTCAGTATCAGCTTGTCGCCCGGGCGGACGTGCAATGTTGGCGGAGCAAAGAGCCCGTTGTACAGGTAGGTCGACACCTGCTTGCCACCAACGTCTATCGTGCGAAGCTCAGCTGTGAGTTCGACCGTTAATGATCCATCTTCGCTGCTGATATCAGGTGGACTTTTAAACGCAGGGCGCTCATCTGCACTTTTTGCGGACTCGTTTGAGGTCTGTGCTGCAATGCCACCAGAGATCAGTGTGAACGCTAAAGTACAAGCGCAGGCTAGCCCCGGAAGCACCAAAGGTGGTTTTTTCATGATGTCCATATCCTATCTAAAGCAAGGTTGAGTTATTGATTTGCCCGCACAGATGCAGGCAAACATACCCAAATTTTTAGCATTATATAAATAATTGATTGAAGATACAAATGAGACTCATTATCATTAATGCTATTACTTGCGTCTGTCGGTGACGCTGTGATCCACCACCGTGGATACCGTCAAGCACACCAATACAGCATTTTTTCATCAACGGGCCCACGGACGTACCTCATGAACTCTAATGCGATTAGAAGACTCACAAGCGTTTATCAACATAGACCTTCTCGCGGTGTCGCCAGCGCTTCTAGCCCGCATCAGTGTGATCAGCCTTCACAGATGTTCGCGTTTTTCTCGAAAGAGACAACAAATCTGTTGCGCGCTAGTTGTGCTCTTATCCTTGCTGCAATCAGCGTTTTAGCGCCACTGTCAGTGATGGCAGACGACAAACCTGCGACTGCAGCAGAAGCAAAGACCGATGTCACCGAGCCTGCGACGTTGCAAGACGGCAAGCTGACTGAACAGACGGCGCCACCAGCGCAAGCCACGGGACAATCAGCACCAGTACCATGGTTTCGCAAAAGACACCCTGTATTAGAAACTACAGACATGACGCCTGACAGCCAACCGACGTCCTGGACAGAGCGTCAACACTTAGCTGGAGAATGGGGAGGAGTCAGGCCGCGATTAGCGCAAGAGGGTATATTATTTGAGTTGGTATATACGGGAGAAGTGATGTCTAGAGTTGACGGTGGCGACTCCTCGAAGGGCGACACCAGTGGTCTGGGCAACATGGATCTGACGCTGACACTCGACACCGGGAAGTTGAACTGGTGGACGGGCGGCACGTTTTTCGTATACGTGGAGAATATGGTCGGCGACGGGAACAAAATCAATGATGCTGTCGGCGGGCCTCTAGCCCCCGTCAGCACATTGGACGCCGATGATTTTACCCAATTAAGTGCTTACTATTACGAACAATCGCTTTGCAGCGGTAAATGTCGAATAAAATTTGGCAAGCACGACGCCAACTCCGAATTTGCAACGTCCAATATCACCGGTGAATTTGTCAATGGAGGCATCTCTCCGCCGCCAAATATTCCTGTACCAACCTTTCCAGACCCGGCACTGGGTCTGCTCGGAGAAGTTATTCCAGTAGACTGGTTGACGCTGCGAACTGCTTTTTACGGGGCCAAACTTGATGGCAGAAGTGAAGGCGACAGCGGATTATTTTCCGGCGATTTGATGGCCGTATTTGAGGCCGGCTTTACCGCTACGAACTTACAACGCTATGCAGGTACCTACCGTTTTGCAACGTGGATGTCTACGCTGGAGACGGCCGAAATCGTAGCAAGCACCAACAGCAACCCCAAGGGGTATAGTGACAATTACGGCGTGTATATGCTGATCGACCAGCCTGTTTATCTTGAGCCATCAGCGACTGACTCCAGCGGTGAAGGTCTCACGGTATTTTTCGAATATTCCTGGGCGCCGGAAAACCGCAACCAAATCAACGAGTATTTTTCAACCGGGGCAATGTACACGGGCCTCATTCCGACGCGCGACAGCGACGAAATTGGATTAGCTGTTACCTATATGAGTCCGTCAGAAAATCTTAAGCCTGACGGCTTGGCAAACAACCAGACTAATTTCGAGTTATTCTACAAGGCGAACGTTACCCCATGGCTCTATATACAGCCTGATGTACAGTGGCTACAAAACGTTGGCGGTGCCGACATCGATGCAGTTGTGGTCGGCGCGCGTGTCGGCATTACGTTTTAATCACGGATCTGCTGTCCAACACGGCATACCACGCTAAGAAATATTGAGACTACTGATCGCTAAGAACTAAAAAATAGCTTACTTAAGACCAAGTATAGGACAAATGAAAGGGCTGTCGTGAGCAAATCTCCTCACGAATAAGCGTTACCTGGAAGAAAAATATCGCGACTAGCCGATCTATCTTACCGAATGCCTGCCTGTGTCAGTGATCCTGCACTTCATATTCGTTCATTCTTGAAGGAGCGCCCAAAGCAGTCCGTGCCATGAGGTT
>PKCY01000126.1 GCA_002862985.1 Haliea sp. | reverse complement strand
GGTGACTAATGATAGCTTCACAACGCATGTTCAGGGCTATGTTACTGGTGTTGATTGCATCGCTTGCCTCCTGTTCTATCTATCGCCAGTCAGATCAAGACTCTGGCCCTGTGGTGCAACAGCCGGATAAACCGGCAGCGGTGCCTGGAGTAACCCTACCCCAGCCGCGACCCCCCGATCCCCCTGCCAGTGCTGCATGGCGGCCACTGCTGGCGAAGGCAGAGCAGGCCACCTCGCGAGGTGATTACGAGCAGGCACTAGCGCTTTTACAGCGAGCCCAGCGTATTGACCCCGACAGTGCTGAGGTCTACTTGTCTATGGCCATTACTCATCGGGCTCGCGGCGATAGCGCGCAGGCCAGAGCAACTGCCGAACGCGGTCTACTCTATTGTCTTAGTGCATCAGAGTGTGATGCTTTGCGCGGGTATACACATTGAGTCTCGCTATGGACAATGGTCGCGCTGGGCCTTGCATCCGTGCTTACGCTGATCGTGGTGCCGACACTGTATGCAGTATTCTTCAGGATTCCCCGGATGCAGACGCGGCAGTGACGCGTCGGCACATTACCTCGAAGCCTTCGTCATGCGCTTCGAACCTGAGGTGTTGATTGATGCACGTTGGCGTTTCTCCTGAGGAGTGACTGACAAAAATAATCTGGGTGTCACTATTTTGGGCAATGTGGTCGATGGCCCTCAGCATGAGTTTGCGATGGTGGCCATCCAGACCCAGAGTCGGTTCGTCTAATAGTAGGACGATTGGAGACTTCACCATGGCTCGCGCCAGTAACACCATGCGCTGCAGCCCAAAAGACAATGCGTCAAAGTTGTCGCCGCAGTAGTCGCCCAATCCCAGCGCGCGTAGCCACCCCTGGGCGCCGTTGCGCTGCGCGTCGCCCCATTCATCGTACAGGCCAATGGTGTCAAAGAAACCTGAGACGACCACCTCCACCACCCGCATGCCCCGGGCGAAATTCAGTTGCAATTGCGTGTCCAGCTGACCGAACTTCTGCTTGATGTCCCACACGCTCTCGCCACTGCCCCGGCGGATGCCGAACAGCGTGATGTCCTGCCCGTAGGCCTTGTGATTGTCGCCGGTAATCAGGCTGAGTAGGGTGGTTTTGCCGCAGCCATTGGGCCCGGAAACGCAGCAGTGGTCCTCCCGTTCGAAAATCCAGTTCACGCCGCGTAGTACGGCCAGATCCCCATAATTTACTGTCACGTCGTGCAGTTCCAGCAGGGGTTTACCAGACGTCAGTGCATAGGGGCGGGCAGCAGTGGGTGGTAATTCCTCCAGGCGCGCAGTGGGTGGACTCATTAATGCCTGCACCGATCTATCTGCAAAAACGCGGTCTCGAGTATCACAGGCGAGTATCTCACCCTGGTTGAGCACTAGTACATGTGTCACACCCGTGGGCACGTCCTCCATCTGCCGACAAAGCATTAGAATGGTGAGATTTGACAGCAGTAATTCGTCGATAATTTTCCGCATTTCCTCCTGACTGTTATGGTCTAGCCCGTCCAGAGGGCTGTCAAGAATGAGTAGCGCCGGCTCGCTGAGAATTGCGGTTACCAGCAGCGTCTTGCGCATTTCCCCGGTAGAGATAAAGCGCAGGCCTCTGTGTAGAAAGTGATTCATTTGCAATCGCGTTGTCCAGCGATGAAAGTTATCGTCGGGTTTACGCCCGCCTAAAATAAGGGATTGAACCGGGGTGCCAGGATCGCTGGCATCGGCACGAAATTCTGAGTCGTCCCTTTTTTTGTCCCGTTCGCACAGGGCTTTCGCCTGTTCAAAACACACGTACGCAACGCCATTTTTCTCCAGTGGCACCGAGCGCTTTATCTCGCCTGAGAAATGACTGATTTGTCGGCTGATGATTCTGGCCAGGCTGGTCTTGCCTGAGCCATTAGGCCCCAGGCAGGCCCATTGCTGCCCGGGTTCAATTGACCATTGGAGATCGCATAAGGCAGGCATGGCCCGGTAAACGAGGCTGACATTATCCAGCTCCAGCAACGAATCCATGCCTGGTGTTTGCTTCGCCATAACCACTCCAGATTATTAGTTGACGAGGCAGCTTGTTACACTGCCTCACGACGGGCCTAATTTATAAGTCTCCAGCAGGAAAGAACTCACGTGTCGGTATCACTATTACAACTCATCGAAAATCGTCTCGGCGACCATAAGCCAGGGAAAGCGCGCTTGCGGAGGCTAAAGACCCGGTCTGCAGTGGCAATGATACTGCAAGTGCGTGACGGCGAACTGCAAATTCTAATGATAAAACGGGCGGAGCGGATGGGAGATCCGTGGTCGGGGCATATGGCCTTTCCCGGAGGCCGCATGGATAAGTCCGATGCTAACGGGTATGCGGTGGCAGTGCGCGAGACCGCCGAGGAAGTTGGCCTGTCTTTGGGGCCGGAGGATGAATGCATCGGCCGACTTTCTGAACTTAACGCCAAACCTCAGCGCGGTTCCTTTGGGATGGCAGTGAGTCCCTTCGTCTTCCGGCTTGACCGGGAAGTGATTTTCACGCCCAATTATGAAGTGGCCGAAGTGGTTTGGGTTCCGCTGGAGTTTTTGACGGATGAAGATAATCGAGAAGAGATGATCTGGGAATATAAGGGCGAAAAGATACCGGTGCCCTGTTATATGTACGAAGGGCGTTGCATTTGGGGTTTGTCGCTGATGATGCTGGATGAATTGCTGGATCTGGTTGCGGGAAGAAAACCGCGCCCTCTGCGTTGGCGCCGGCGTTAAATTCGATTCGCTGGCCTTATAGCCGGTGTTGGTGTATTGGGTGATTCCAGGCTGGCCAGCGCTACCGATAATCCCCGCTTTTTAGCCAGGTACATCGCCCGGTCTGCATTCTCTTCCAGTTCCTGCTTCTGGCGTCCGTCCAGAGGAAAGATGGCCACGCCGATGCTGGCGCTTAAACTTAAGATCTGTTGACGTATATAGAGAGGTTGTTCTATCGCCTGGGACAGCTTGTGGGCGATGCGGGTGACTTCCTCGGGGGATTTTACATCCTCCAGTACAGCAACAAACTCGTCGCCGCCGAGGCGGGCCACCAGGTCAGTCTCTCGCAGACTGTTCTGCAGGCGTTGCGCAACGGCAATCAGAAGTTTATCGCCCGCACCGTGTCCGTGGGTATCATTGATTTTTTTAAATTCGTTCAAGTCCAGAAATAGCAGGCCTGTCATGCCGTCAAGTTCGGCGGCGCGCTGCAGGGCCAGCGCCATACGCTCATCATAGAATCTGCGATTGGGAAGTCTGGTCAACTGGTCGTGAGAAGACAGGTGGTCCAGTTCCGAATTGGTAGCTTGCAGGCTCAGTCGCAGCGATTTGTTCATTTCTGCATAAATAATGATGATACTCACTACGGACATTGCCATAGCGGTGTAGGCCATCATCATTGCCATACTGTGGTTCTCGGGTACGATGATTTGTTCAAACTGGACGCCGTGGCGCTCCGCCTGGACTACCGCAACCCAGAAAGCCAAAATCAGCAACCCCCAGGAGACGCTCAGGGACGCACTGCCGACGATGGCTGCCATCGCTGGAGCCATTATCAACAGCGGGTAGGTCGGTGATTCTGAGCCGCCGAAAATAAAACATGCCGCAGCAAAGGCGCCACAGAAAATAAACAGCATCACGTTCAACGACATGATGCGGTCGTCGAGTAAGCGCAAAATCGCCATGCTTAACAAGACGCCGAGTAGAGTTGTAGCACACAGCGTGTTAGCTGCTATTTTACCCTGAGGGCTGAGGTCCATAAGTAGATGAACAGAAAAAGTGAAGAGAACTACCATTACCAGCCAAAATGCACTGGTCATCACCAGAATGCGCTGGCGGTGATGTTCCTCATCTATGCGGCCATAGACGTCCCGACCGGTACATAAGTGGGACCACCAGTTGCTAGCCTTTCTGAGTTGCACAGTAAATGAGTGCATAGTTTTATTTTTCTGATTGTATGAAGCGTCAAGGCTATTTATAACCTACTCTAGCGCCACTTGTCCTTAACAACTGCAGTGGATTCGGTAACTAGTTCTCGTTTCTGATAAAGGATCTCGTATCAAGCATCAGCTCTCGCAATGCGGGGTCTTCCCTGCTGGCCTCAAGAAGTGACTCACGATCGAGTTTTCCCTGCACGAAAGCGGCGATCAGGTCGAGTAGAACCGGGGTCATATTCGGATTTCGATCCCAGCGCGGCGCGTCTATCAGGTTGCCACTAACCCGATTTTCGTTCTGCCGCAGCCAGTAACCGCCGCAACTGGACAGACTGTAGTCTCCAATCCGCCCAAAACTGATGTTGGGCGTGCCGGGATTGAAGCCTCCGGGCACGTTCTTGGTAATTTTCTCCAGAGCAACAACCCAGTGGCTGTTCAACGGAAAATCGTCTGCTTCGGGTCGACAATAGTCAGCCGCCTTGAGCCAGATGCGGAGTGTTTCAGGGGGTGTATCTCCGCGCAGCAGCCGATTTACAGTCAAGTCGATGGAGTTACCCTTGCGGGCGACCACTGTGCCGCTCACGACAAGGTCGGTCGCAGCCTGAACATCACTAAAGGACCCCTGCCACAGGCAGGCACACTGCGCTGAGGCGGGTTGGTTGACCAGGAGTAGCAGAATGCCGAGGGCCCGAAGGAGATGCATTGGGGTTTTGCGCCGGCTATTGCAGGGCGCGAGCTGCTTCAAGGGCAAAATAGGTAAGAATTCCATCACAGCCGGCCCGCTTGAACGCCAGCAGGGACTCAAGTATCACAGCTTCACGGGGCAACCACTCTCGCTCAAAGGCCGCCGCGTGCATGGCGTACTCTCCACTCACCTGGTAGGCAAAAGTAGGCGCTCGCAACTCTTGCTTTACGCGACGAGCGATGTCGAGATAGGGCATCCCCGGCTTCACCATGATCATATCGGCACCTTCAGCGAGGTCCAGGGCACATTCGTGCAGGGCTTCATCACTGTTGGCGGGATCCATTTGGTAGCTATTTTTATTCCCGCTCTTGAGGTTGCCGGTGGAGCCAACGGCATCGCGAAACGGGCCGTAATAGGCAGAGGCATACTTGGCGGAGTACGCCATAATCAGAGTGTTATGGAAGCTGGCGAGTTCCAATTCCTTGCGGATAGCCCCAATGCGGCCATCCATCATGTCCGAGGGCGCAACGACATCGGCTCCCGCCGCCGCGTGAGACAGAGCCTGTTTGACCAGCACTTCACTGGTCACATCGTTCAAAACATAAGCTTCGTCATTGATTATGCCGTCCTGTCCGTGCGTGGTGTATGGGTCCAGTGCGACATCGGTGATAACGCCTAAGTCGGGTAGCGAATCTTTCAAGGCGCGCAACGTGCGTTGGACCAAACCGTCTCCGTTGAAGGCCTCCTCAGCCAGCGGACTCTTTTTTTCAGGGGCGACCACCGGAAAAAGGGCAATGGCGGGGATGCCAAGTTGATGGATGACTTTGGCTTGTTCGACAAGCAAGTCGATACTGAGACGTTCGATGCCGGGCATGGTGGAGATTGCCTCGCGCTGGCCGCTGCCTTCAAGCACGAATACGGGAAAGATAAAGTCAGCCGGGCTTAGAGCATTTTCACGCACGAGCCGACGTGAAAATTCGTTAGCCCGCAGGCGGCGCATACGAGTCTGTGGGAACATGCCGCGCTGGGTGGTAAATGCCATGGAGTGATCCTCTATCAAAGACTGGCAAAGGCGGTCTTAGCGGCCGCAATCGTTTGTGCGATGTCGCTCTCGCTATGTGCGCTGGAGAGAAAACCTGCCTCATAGAATGCGGGGGCGAGGTAAACGCCTTGTTCCAGCATTTGATGAAAGAAACGGTTAAAGGTCGCATCGTCGCAGGCCATAACCTGGCTGAAGTTGTTGATGGTCACTTCACCGGTAAAGAACCCACCAAACATCGTGCCCGCGTGATTGGTGGTAAAGGGAACACCTGCTCCATTGGCCGCCTCACGAAGGCCCTGGCAGAGTTGGGTTGTGCGGTTGAACACGGGTTCGTAAAAGCCGGGTTGGGAAATAATGTCCAGCGTGGCCAGGCCAGCAGCCATAGCGATTGGATTACCAGACAAGGTTCCGGCCTGATACACCGGGCCCATTGGGGCAATATTTTCCATGATCTCGCGTTTGCCGCCGAATGCTCCCACGGGCATCCCACCTCCGATGACCTTACCCAGCGTGGTCAGATCGGCTTCTATGCCGTAGTGACCCTGAGCGCCCTGCAGCCCGAACCGAAATCCCGTCATTACCTCGTCCAGAATCAGTACCGAGTTGTATTCAGTGCAGACTTCGCGCAGTACTTCCAGGAATCCCGGTGCGGGCGGGATGCAATTCATATTGCCGGTCACTGGCTCCACAATGATGCAGGCGATATGCTCACCCCATTCTGAAAAGGCTTTGCGTACACTCTCGATGTCGTTATATGTCAATGTCATTGTGTGATCAGCCAGTGCCGGGGGAACACCGGGTGAGCTGGGTACGCCCAGGGTGAGGGCTCCGGATCCTGCTTTTACCAGCAGGGAGTCGGAGTGACCGTGGTAGCAGCCTTCGAACTTAACGATCTTGTCTCGTCCGGTATATCCGCGGGCTAACCGAATGGCACTCATGGTGGCTTCCGTACCTGAGTTGACCATACGCACCAAATCCATGCCCGGCATGATCTCGCATATCCGATCCGCGAGCTCAATTTCCAACTCTGTAGGTGCGCCGAAGCTAAGACCTTTTTCACTCTGCCGGATAACGGCGTCACGCACTGCCGGATGATTGTGCCCCATGAGCATGGGGCCCCACGACAGGACGTAATCAATATACTGCTTACCTTCACAGTCGATTATGTAAGCCCCTTCGCTTCGTTCAATGAAGACCGGCGTTCCGCCTACTGCCTTAAAAGCGCGCACGGGTGAGTTCACACCACCGGGGATATGTTTACTGGCGCGTTCGAACAGTTGTGCCGAGGTGCTCATGGTTCTAGGTTCCTGTTTCAAAATAGCTTGCGATTGTGTCGCGTGTGGTGAGAATGGAATTATCGTGGCTGTAGCTTCGAATAGCCAGTGATCTTAAAAAGGCTTGAGCACTGCCAGAATTACGATAGCGAAGAGAAACAGTACAGGAATTTCATTGAAAAATCGGTAGAACACATGCTTGTGCTGGTTGCGATTGTCATTTATCGCCCGAACATAACGACCGCACTGGATATGGTAGGCGACAAGGAAGGCGACTCCTCCCAGTTTTAGCCACATCCATATAGATGTCAGATAGTAGCCCGGGTTCTGCGCTATCAGGGCGAGCCCAAGGGCAATGGCAATGATCATAAAGGGAGTGACAAAGCGGTACAATTTCCGCGCCATGACGGCAAGTTGTGAGCGCACTGCCGCGTGCTCACTGGCAGCGTAATATACGAAGATGCGCGGCAAATAGAAAAGGCCTGCGAACCAGCACACTACGAAAATGATATGGAACGCCTTCAACCACAACATCGTTTTCTCTCGTCTTGTTTCGGTTTCTTCGGGCTATTAGAGCACACTGGTGAGTGAAAATTTCTCTATACTTTCCCGGGTGACGATACCGTGAGGTATTTGTTTGCCTGAGCTTCGACTGCGCTCATAGATGCAGGCGGTTTCGGCGGTGCTGGCAGCCATGGTGTCCATCGCCTGTCGGAGAGTAGCTTGCATGGATAGAGGCGCGATTGTCCAGCGCTGTATCCCTGATTCGGTCACATCAGTCGCATCTAGCTCAGGCGGAAGCTACTTGAACCAATCCAGGAGCTCACTGCCACTGACCCTATAAAGAGCTTCTCCGTCTCGTGCCACCAGACACCAGGCAGGTGGGGATTCAAGGAGTGGTTCGAAATCCGCGGATTTTTGGGTGAAAGGTACGCGTACCACTCTGGTATCCAGCGCGGAAGCGCTTCAAGCCCCTGGCCGTGGTTGCCGACACTGCAG
Source organism: Haliea sp. (assembly GCA_002862985.1). Taxonomy (GTDB): domain Bacteria; phylum Pseudomonadota; class Gammaproteobacteria; order Pseudomonadales; family Halieaceae; genus Marimicrobium. The sequence goes on along the minus strand of PKCY01000126.1, from coordinate 2,378 downwards.
ATAAGGCTCAACTCGCTGATCGGTAGGTCGAATATCAGAACGATTAAGCCGGAGGCAACACCTTCGACTATCCTGAGAAGTGAGTAGGCGAGGATAGACCCGCAGTTGGTCAATTATCGTCTGAAGCTGTGCGGCAGCTTGCGCACTTGAGGCCCTATGCTGAATAACAAAAAGACAATATTACCAGTTATCTTCCCGTGTATTGCTCTTATACTACCCGTCCGGCGCTGGGGCCACTTGGAAAGCCCTGTCGCGACTTTGTTTTAGAAGGCAGCTTGCAGCATTGGGTAGAGGCATGGTGGAGATAGGGATAGTAGGAGGCACGGGTTATACGGGGGTTGAGCTATTGCGCCTCTTGGCCACGCATGAGGACGCAGAGGTCGTGCTTATCACCTCGCGGGCAGAGTGTGGACGCCGGGTGGACGACCTATTCCCCAACCTGCGCGGGCTGTATGACCTCGCCTTTTCGGAGCCCGACGTGGTGAGCCTGGCAGCCTGCGATATTGTATTTTTCGCCACGCCGCATAATGTTGCCATGAATTTGGTGCCGCAGTTATTGGATGCGGGTGCCCGAGTAGTTGACCTGTCCGCAGATTATCGAATTCGCGATGCCCAATTATGGTCGCAGTGGTACGGTGAAACTCACTCCAGTCCGGAGTTGCTGTCCGAGGCGGTATACGGACTGCCGGAGCTAAACCGGGAGAAAATTGCGACTGCCCGCCTGGTCGCTTGTCCCGGTTGTTACCCTACCTCCGTACAACTTGGTTTTATGCCGCTGCTGGCGCGCGGTTTGGTGGATGCTCAGCACCTCGTTGCCAGTTCTGCCTCTGGCGTCACTGGTGCGGGACGACAAGCCAAAATAGACAACCTGCTTAGCGAGGCATCAGATAGCTTTAAAGCCTACGGTGTAAATGGGCACCGTCATCTCCCTGAAATTGAGCAAGTTTTATCAGATGTAGCAACTCAACCTGTGCGGTTAACGTTTGTGCCTCATCTGCTGCCGCTCGTGCGCGGGATTCACTCGACACTTATCGCGCAGCTGCATGATGGCGCCGAGGATTTACAGGCTTTATATGAACAATGGTATACCGCGGAGCCGTTCGTTGATGTGTTGCCAGCGGGTGTATTCCCGCAAACACGCACAGTGAAGGGAGCGAATCGGTGTCAGATCTCGGTTACAACCCCCCAGGAACGCGACACGGTAGTGGTAATGGTAACGATAGACAATCTGGTAAAAGGAGCCTCCGGACAGGCCGTGCAGAACATGAACATCATGCTCGGCCTGAATGAGCAGGCAGGCTTGCGGCAGGTTGGTTTGTTGCCCTGAGTGGCGGCAACTGAATGAAGAGCACACTATCTGAAATTAGTCCCCTTGCTGCGCGAATAGGGCTCAAGCGGTTGCTGTTATGGTTCCTCATTCCTTTGCTGATGCTGCTGGCGGGTATGTATCTGGGGCGGCTTGCCGCCTACGACGATATGAATGCGGACCCCCAGTCCGTGCGCAGTATGCGATTGGAGATATCACGTTTGCGCGAAGACCTCAAACTCGCTGAGGGTGACCTTCAACTTCAACGTACATTGCACGAGGTGGATAGTCGCGCACTGGAGATGGTGCGGAGTGAGATGACGGCCCAGAAAGAAAGAGCCGCCGAACGCGAGGAAAACCTGCGCTTTTACCGCAGCCTGGTCGCGCCCGATGAAAATGCAAATGGCTTGAGCATGCGCCAGCCTGAACTTTTAGCAGGCGCAAGTCCGGGCCATTTCAGATACCGTTTTGTTATTCAGCAAAAGGCGCGCAAGAACGAGTGGGTGAAGGGTTCTCTATCGGTCTCGGTGTCTGGGCTCCAGGGACAGAAGGAAGTCAGCTATCAACTGGGAAGCCTGTCTCCTGATATGGATGAAGAGGCTGTAGCATTGAGCTTCCGATATTTTCAGGCAGTAGAAGGAGAGTTGATTTTACCGGAAGGATTTGCGCCAAAAGAAGTGACAGTGGTGGCCAGCGCCAGCAAGCCGCGCGAGGCCCAGGCCAGGGCAGTATTTCCCTGGGAATTGCAGGAGCGATTTACGAATGTTGGGAAGTAAAAAAACATCAAGCTTGTCTGGCGGTACCACTCTAATTGCAAACGAAACGGCGGTTGTTGGAGATATTCTTTTCTTTGGTAACCTCGATATAGAGTGCCTGGTGCAGGGAAATGTTATCGCGCAGCCGGGCAAGTAAGCGTTGCTGCGTGTCGTGGGTAAGGGGCGGGTGGAGTGTGAAATCCGCGTCCCTAGTACTGTTATTAACGGGGCGGTTCAAGGGAATGTCTATTCAAGTAAGCATCTTGAGCTGGCGCCCAAGAGCAAGAGCAAGAGCAAGGTAAAGGTAAAGGTAAAGG
>PKCY01000161.1 GCA_002862985.1 Haliea sp. | reverse complement strand
CATAACGCTGGTAACCAATAGCAATGATTGGACCTCTCAGTGTCTGGTTTTTGATGCCACTGATATCCCGCAGGGACCGGTTGCCAGTGTGGAATTACCCCAGCGCGTTCCCTTTGGTTTTCATGCAACTTGGGCGCCCGGTGAAGAACTGTACTCGCCGGGATAACCGCAACAACTCTCGAAGGGCAAATACCGCTATTGCGCACGTTTTGCTATAGAGTAGGCTGTACGGGAGTGATCGCGAAGACTTGTGTTGTGGTCAATTTGTCTGTTAGTCGATAAGTGAGGATGAGGCGATGCCTTGGTGGGGATGGTTAATTGTTGGATTATTGTTGCTCGGCTCCGAGTTGCTGATCGTCGATGCAGCTTTTTATCTCGTATTTGTCGGTGCTGCCGCGGTGTTGACCGGGTTGTTGGTCATGGCTGGCCTCGCAACGGAGTATTGGGTGCAGTGGTTGCTATTTGCCATTTTTGCAATTGCCACGATGATTGTTTTTCGCAGACGTTTTTATGAAAAACTTCGCGGCGGCGGCGCTGAGTATCAAGATGGTATGGCGGGAGAAATCATTCAACTGAAAGAGCCGCTGGATCCAGGGGCGAGTTGCAGATTATCCTATCGCGGAACCCCCTGGACGGTGATCAATCGGGGCAGCGTGCAAATTGCCGCAGGCTTGGATGTAAAAATTGAAAGAACGGATGGCTTGTCAATTATAGTCACCGGAAATTCTTAGGTATTGTCATCAGAAATGCTTAGGCCGGAACAACATGGAAGGGAGTTAAATTTATGGTAGAAAATATGACATTTTGGGTGGCGATTACCATTGCCGTTATCGTTATTATCCTGCTCGCCAAAACGGCGATCATTGTTCCCCAGCAAAGTGCTTTTGTGATCGAGAGTCTGGGTAAATATAGTCGTACTCTGCGCGCCGGGTTTCACATATTAATCCCGTTTGTTGAAAAGTCAGCCTACCGGCATAGTTTGAAAGAGCTGGCCATAGATATTGCGGAACAGATCTGTATTACCAAGGACAACGTCCAGGTAGGTGTTGATGGGGTTTTGTATATGCAGGTCCTCGATCCAGAGCGTGCGTCTTACGGTATTACAGACTACGCGTTTGCAATATCCCAGCTGGCGCAAACAACCCTGCGTAGTGAAATCGGCAAGATTGACCTCGATCGCAGCTTTGAAGAGAGAGGCTCAATCAACGCTAATGTAGTCGCTGAACTGGACAAGGCCTCTAATCCCTGGGGCGTAAAGGTACTGCGCTACGAAATACGCAACATCAATCCGCCTTCAGACGTACTGAATGCCATGGAAAAGCAGATGCGGGCCGAACGCGAGAAACGGGCGGTAGTGTTGACGTCTGAAGGCGAACGAGATGCCATGATCAACGCGGCAGAAGGGGAGAAGCAACGCGTTATCAAGGAATCTGAGGCGGACAAACAGAAGCAGATCAACGAGGCGGAAGGGCAGGCCAGTGCCATTCTCGCGGTGGCTACAGCGACGGCAGAGGGCTTGCGTCAGGTGGCGATTGCCGTGAAGGAAGATGGCGGCGACGCGGCCATGAAGTTGAGAATTGCAGAAGATTATGTTCAGCAGTTTGGAAACCTGGCAAAAGGTTCCAATACACTCGTAGTGCCCGCGAACCTAAGCGATCTCTCCTCGATGATTGCGTTGGCCACGAACATCGTTAGCACGGAGTCGTCCAAAGACGCGGCGGCGTAAAATCGCACAGTGCCTTCCTGTCGTCACTGACTGGTTCTGAACGACACGCTTTGCATTGCGTGGAGAGATCAGTATAGAAGTATCCCGCAGCTGTTTTTGCGGGTTGAGCGAGTACGAAGCTGAGTTTGACCCGAAATTAGCGGGTTTATGGCACTTCCACAGGCGGGCTTCAGGGCAAACAAGGGAGCAACTGCAGAAGTCGTGCCAAAGAGAGACCTTCGGTTGTGCCCGTGTTCGAGTGGTCTGCGCCGGCTATGTCCGGGCTTGGAGGCGCCGTTATAATTTCACTAAAACGGCAAACCCTCATCAATATTGTGATTGGAGTCCGCCGGCTTTGCCATGCCCTCAGTATGCAATACGCCATTCAGTTCTTTTTGAAGAGCAGCGGCATCATCGGGTGCTGCGAAAAACTGCGAGTACCACTTGCGCCCCGTTCGAAACGGTCCGTCAGTCTTCAGCTGCATAATTTTAATAGCAGGTCTCTTATTCGCCCACACATTGAAGTCGGCACCAAACGCCTCCAGCGCTCCCGCCTGAGCTTGCCTGGCTGCTTCACGATCCTCATCAGTCGCCTGCGCTGCGCTACCTTTGTACAGGCAGCCGTGGAAGCACTTGGTCAGTCCATCTTCCACCGGCGTGTTGGCGATCAGCTCATAAATCACATTGTCTGCAAACACTTGCTTGGATAAAAGAATACCCGGTCCTGTGTACCAGGTGGTGGTGTACAGGTAGGTTTGGTACAGCTGCATCGGGCCGCCCTGACGCTGTACATAAACATGATCTATGAATTCGTTTTCAAAGTACTCGCTGGGCGCGCCGTGTGTTGGTCCAAGGTGGCGAACGTCAGCCATATTGTCCAGGATTTCCTGCGTGTGCACTGCCAGTTCGCCCAGATGGTCCAGTTCCCAGCGTACCCATTGTGGGTCGTCCCACTCTGGCAAGGAGGGTACATCGTAATCCGGCGCACGGCCATCAGGGTCGTACCAGGCCATTATACAGCCCATGTTATCCACCACAGGGTAGGAACGTATGGACGCGGATTTGGGATAGGGGCCATCTGCGTAGGGAATGTCATCGACATGACCCTCAGGACTATAGCGCCACCCATGATAGGGGCAGCGGATAGAATCGCCCTCGATCTGTTCACCGTTTTTTACAATCACCGCACTGGTGCTGGCAGTTATGTGCGTGCCCATGTGGGCGCAGTAGGCATCCAGAAGCACCGGTTTACCGCTTTCACCGCGGTACAGCGCGAGATCCTGACCAAAATATCGAATGGCCATCGGCCCTTCATCCAGTTCCTTGCTCTCTGCCACAATAAACCAGCCCCGGGGAAAGGTATTGGGGCCCAAATTGTAATCAACTGCGGTTGCCATGGGGTCACCTTGCTTATCAATGTTTACAGAGTATAGACCGGGTGTGGGTCGCTGGTATCGTCTGTTCAGACCAGAGGAGAAAGGATTGTCCCGCGGCTCAACTATTCAACTTGCGGTATTGCAGCGGGCACCGAGTCTGGTGGAGTCATCTGATTGAACTGCCTACCCAGGTAAATCCCCGTAACCGCCCAAAATGCCGCAATAACCGCCCCCACGCCTGCTACGGCTGCCAATCCGAGACCCAAGCCCTGTGTGAGACCTGTAAATGCCCAGGCATTGAGCATATCGCCACCCCGATAGATCACAATATCGATAACGGGCTTGGCCTTGAAGCGTGTCTCCCGGTCCACGGCGGTAAATAGAATCTCTCTGGCCGGGCGAGAAATAGCGTAATTCCCCGCCCGTCGAATAATTTGCACGGCCACCACGACGCCTGCCATGGGCGCTGCCGCGAGGATCATCATGCCTGCTCCAATCAGTACCGGAATCGAGGCTAGAGTGAAGGGTAAGCCCAGGTATTTGGCCATGCGACCCGTCGCGAAAATGGCGACGAGAATAGTCAGGCTATTCACCGCTAGGTCCATATTGGCCCAAATTTGTGAGCGGGTTTCCCGGTCGTAAATCTCCAGAAGATTTTTCAGTTCAAAATAGACGAATGAGCCAATGGACGTATAAAAGAAAATAAACAGGCCGATAGCCAACAAATAACGGCTGTTCAGAAACTCAGAAAAACCGGCCATGGGACTGCCACCGATGGCCAGGTTCGCGGCATCGGCGGCGATGTTGTCATTGTGTAAATCGGTTAACTTAAGGTGTTGTAACCAACGGATAATGGGCAGCGTCAGTATTATCAGAGCACTGGCTATTAGCAGCAAGGCATCCGTACCAAAATCGCCGACCATGAAACTCGCTGTCGCGGGACCCGCTATGCCTCCTGCACTGGCGCCAGCGCCAATAAAACCAAACAGTCGGGTGGCCTGTGGTTTAGAGAAGGTGTCAGCCATAAAACTCCAGAATACGGAGATATGAAACAGGCTGAACAGACTTACCCAGAGATAAAACGCCTTATCAAGCAGCACGCGTTCGGACAGTAGTTGAGACCCCACGTAAAATAGTATGAAGCTAACAGCGAACAAGCCGTAAACTGATGGCACCAGTCGCTGAAAGCGTATTCGGGACACCGCAGTGCCGTACAGCGACACAGCGATGAAGCTGAGAAAAAATGTAAAGGTCCACAACCAGCTCACCTCCGCGTCCGTCCAATCGCTGGCCAGCGCATCGCGCACCGGGCGCAGAATGTAGTAGGAGCTCATAAGAAAAAATACCAGCAGAAACGAGGCCAGAGTGGCTCGTGTTTCTTGCGGCTGAATTTCACAGGCTCGCGCCAGGGTACGTTGCAGCAGAGTGGATTCAGCTGAGGGGTTTGCCATTACATGGACTCAAATATTTTCAGCATTTCTGCTCGCTGGGCTGCATCTGGTACGCGCCCGAAATTTGCCTGCATGTTGTCTGCCATGTGATGTGACTTATCTGTTGCGGGGATGATACACGTGACTGCAGGGTGGCCGACAATAAATTTCAGAAAAAACTGCGCCCAGCTGCTGCAATCAAGCTCGGTGGCAAGTTTGGGCAACGTATGGCCGCGCGACTTACCAAACAAAGTGCCTCGTTGGTAGGGGCGGTTTATCATGGTGGCGATACCGCGTTCCTGTGCCATGGGTAGAAGAGATTTTTCCGCATCGCGGTCTTCAATATTGTAACTGAACTGTACAAAATCCAGCGGTTCGCTGCGCATGACATCCAATATTTGCTCTTGATCACGGCCATGGGATGTGGTGACACCGATGTAGCGCACTTTACCTTCCTCTTTCCACCGCTTGAGGGTTTCCAGTTGCGTTTTCCAATCCTTGAGATTGTGCACGGCTATCAGGTCAAAATCTCTGACGTCCATGCGCCTAGCGGATTCCTCCATCTGCGCAATACCCTGCTTTTCACCGGTGCTCCAAACCTTGGTAGCGGCGAATAGTGGGGGTCGACTTTCCATTGCACGCAGCACGTCACCCACGCGGGTTTCTGCACGGCCATACATGGGTGAGGAATCTATAACCGTGCCTTGTCCGGCAAAAAAAGCTTGCATGACCTGCGTCAGCCTGGACATGGATTCAGTGTCACCAGCGGTGTCAAATGTACGTGAGGTGCCCATACCGATAACCGGAAGTAGTTCCTTTGAGCTGGGAATGGTCCGCTCTATGAGTTGCAGTGGCCTGACCGTTGTGGGCTCAGCGCGTGCGCCTAAACCTAACGCCGGGTAGCCGAGCATTCCCGCACTTAACTGTATGGCCTGGCGGCGATTAATCATAATATTGCCCTCATGCTGGGAGTGAGGACAGTGTTTCAGTCACAGGCACGTTGGTCAAGATACAAGATCGCAGGCCGCTCAACTAACTAGTGTGTAAGTGCAAGCGGCCCTCGAGCGGCGTTACAAAGTCCAGTTGGCAAATACCTGGAATTGATATAATTCGTTGGACCTGTACTTACCCGACCAGAAACCTCCTGCTATTTTGGCACTGCCGGGGTCCGTGTAATTGAAGTAGCCACCGACAATCAGTGATTCACTTATAGGATAACGGGCGCCGGAGTTATAGCGTATTTGCTCGTCCATAGGTAAAGAAGCGATGCGGCTGCGAGCGCTTAGCTAGCTGGTGACGCAGGCGATGCCAGCGGTCAAGATCTAAGCACGGTGATTATCAGAGGTAAAATGCGTGCTCACATCCTGGTTGTAAAGGTCAGCACATACTGCGGCCCCTTGATATCTACCTTACCCACGGTTTTGTCAAAGTCCAATTCTGTGGACATATAGCGAATTCCAAATCCCAGATGCTGACTTTCGTTGATCTGGAAATCCAAACCTGCCCGCGCATAGTAGCCAATATTGGTATCAGAACTATCAGACTCGGTAAGCACCACAGTACCGTTTCCTGTGTGCTGAGGCTGAACCTCTTCTATGTTGTCATTTTTGACATCGTGCGAGCCGTACATGACCATCGGGCCGCCGGCAAAATAAGCAGTAATGCGGTCGGTCAGACGTCCGCGCGCATAGCCTCCTAAATGGAGTTCGGCCAAAAACAGGGAGTTGTCCACGTCGATGCGCAGGGTGCTACCGTTTGCACTGTGAAGGTTGCCGGAAATATTGGTATCGTCGTTCTTCCAGGCGATGCTGCCGCCGGGGTTAAGGCCGACGTGTAACCAGCCTTTGGCAAAAACATACTCTCCCTCCATGCCGCCACTTGGCAGTGAGCTGAAATTGATATCGACCGGGTCATCGGATAGATCGTCCCATTGGCCGGTTTGATCATCTAGTTCCAGCACGCCCAGAAACACCTGAATTGAAGCTTCCTCTTCATGATCCTGAGCGGCGCAAACAGGCGCGGTGAGTATTCCTGATAACAATGCAGCGCCCACAGCAAGCCGCAGAAAATTCATTGTTGAGTCTCTGCATGTGTTGAGTGCATGTGAATTAGGTGCTGGCCAGCAGCCACTTGCGTAGACGGTTGGAGTCACCATATGGCGTCAACTTGCCGAAGGAATTTAATAGAATAATGGACACGTTCTCGCCGGCGATGTGCACCTGCATAACAAGACAGCGGCCGGCTTCATTAATATAACCGGTTTTACTCAGTTCGATATTCCAACTCTCATTTTTCAGCAGGCGGTTGGTGTTGCCGTATGTAAGAGTACCGCGCTTGGCAAAAGGCCGGACCTCCTTCCGCTTGGTCGTGGTCGATTGCGTGATGAGGGGGTAGCCGTCAGCGGCGGCGAGCATTTTGGCTAAATCGCTGGCAGTGGAGACATTGTTTGCATTAAGACCGGCGGGATCTGCAAAGCCACTATCATTCATGCCGAGGCTAGCAGCCTTGTGATTCATTTGTGCGATAAATGCCTGCAGGCCGCCGGGGAAAGTTCTGCCCAAGGCGCTTGCGGCGCGATTTTCGGATGACATCAGCGCTAGTAGGAGTAACTCACGGCGCGATAATATGGCCCCGTATCCAAGGCGCGAGCCGGTCTGACGGATCAGGTCCCGATCTTCACGGGTGATGGTTATGTTTTCATTCAGGTCCAGCTTGGCGTCCAATATCACCATTGCGGTCATGAGCTTGGTGATGGACGCAATAGGTCGGACGGTATTCACGTCCTTGCCATAAATAATGTCGCCATTTTCACGCAGCACGATGGCGGAGGCCGAGCGCAGATCCGGGCTGCCTTTGAGTGTGGCAAACGTGGAATTACCAGCGAGTGTTACTGCGGCAGCAAAGAAAATCAATACAAAAACTATTGCTCTGGAAGCACCCATAGTGACGCTACACCCCTTTTATGGTCTTGCTGTTATTTTTCGGTGATGGCTCGCATTACTGCGCCCCGTGCTACCACCGGTAGGTCAAAATTATGCCTTAGAAGCCCACTAATCTCCAGCGCGACTCTTGTGTATAAATCAGTTTAACCTGGCTCCGATTCAGCCCTGGCCTCTACCCGCAGTAGACCCCGAAAGGCGCGACTGGCCGTAGCATCTCCCGATAACACGCGGTAAACATCGCGGGCAATTGGCATCTCAACCCCGTATTGCTCCGCTAACGCCATCACCGCCGGCGCACTTTTTGCGCCCTCTGCCACCATCACCATTTCGCTGATGATGTCCTGCATATCGCGGCCCTTGGCCAATTGGATACCAACATGGCGATTGCGGCTCTGGGGGCTGGTGCAGGTAGCGATCATGTCTCCCATTCCTGCGAGCCCGGCGAAGGTTTCCGGACGCCCGCCCATTGCCACACCCAGGCGAGTAATCTCCGCCAGTCCGCGCGTGATCAATCCGGCGCGAGTGTTATCTCCGGCTCCTTGACCATCCCCCATGCCGACGGCGATCGCGATAATGTTTTTCAGCACACCGCCCAGTTCACAGCCGATTACGTCGGTGTTGGTGTACACGCGAAACAACCCACTTTTGAATACACCCTGTAATTCCTGAAGAATAGTGGCATCGCGCATCGCAATCACGCCTGCTGCGGCCTGTCCCGCCATGATTTCCCGCGCAAGATTGGGCCCTGTCAAGACGCCCACAGGATGCCCGGGCAGTACTTCGTTGATAATCTCTGTCATGCGCTTGCGCGTATCCAATTCCAGACCTTTTGTAAGGCTGATCACCGGCACCCAGGCGCGGATATGCCCCTCTACGAGCGCTAGAACACTGCGAAAATTTTGTGAGGGAATGCCCATGACAATGACATCGGCATCACGCACGGCCTCGCCGATATCATTCGTCGCGACAAGCTTCTCCGGCATGCCTGCGCCTGGAAGGTAGGTTTCATTGGTGTGATGGGCATTGATCTCAGTTACCGTCGCAGGGTTTCGGGCCCAAAGGGTTACCGGTGCATTGCGTGTTACGAGTGACGCCACGGTAGTACCCCAGGAACCGCCGCCTAAAACGGCAACGCGCAGATCTGTCATTACTCTCTCCTTAATTACCGCGGCTGGTTACGCTGATCGCGCGGATCAGTTCCAGGCGGCGCAATAAATCGCGCAGCTCGTGCACCTGATTCATACGTTTTTCGACAATAGTAGAATCCCCAGCTTCGGTAAGCTGGCGACTCTGTAACATTTTGAATCCGTTTTTAAACAGTAACTTCCCGATGGAAGACTCGCTGCTGATACGCCGCTGCAGGTAGGCTTGGCGACCAAATTTCAGAGCACTGGTGACGCAGGTTTCTTCGTCCAGGCTTTCTGCATCATTCAGGCGTGCGGTGAGGGCAGCAACGACCGAATAGGCTTCTGTGTAGGTTAGCAGTGTTACGTGCGAAACCAGTGGGGTCATCTGATTCAGCAATTGAGTGAAACCGACGGTGCCCTGGCGCAGCAGGGTTTGCCAATCTCCATAGTGATTCAGTTCTTCCTCAATCTGTCGATGAAACTCTTCGGTTGGCGCGTAGAAAAACTCAAACTTGAACAGATCCCGCAACTGGTCCACTTCCCCCCAGAATACTGCTAGTGCATCGGAGCCGGGCGTCTCGCTGGCCTTCAGCAAGGCCAGTTCAATGATGGCCTTATTGACAAAAAAATGGATAACTGTATTGCGGTAATAGCTGGCCACCGGGTGTTGATCCAGGCCAATGGCATACACCACTTCCGGTCCCTCGTCATAGCGAGTAACGATGCCATCGTTGAGCATAATGCCTAACAGACCCTGTATTCCCTCTACATATGCGGGATCAAAATCTTTTGAAATACGTAAATTTCTGACCTCGGCCCAACGCAGTAAATCACCTAAATCTTGCAACACCTCTCTCTCTGTTAGTGCTTTAGGGGCCGCGCCCAGTAGGCTCATGGTGACCAGCGAGGGAAAAGTAATAGGTGTGACCTTGTTAGCCTCCACCGCCACCTCAAAGGCAATCTTGGAAATGGCGAGACGGTCTTTGGGGTCTGGTGCTTTTTCCAGTACCACCGGTTCGCCGATATTCACGTAGACTTTGCCCATGGGGCGAGCGAGGCTGCGGATATACCCAATAAACCAACGGAAAGATTCCGCACCCTTACCGTGGCTCGTCTGCTCGGTGGCGTATTCTTCCACATCGCGAATCAAATCGTAGCTGATGGAGATGGGAATGATATGAATGTTCCGCGCGTCGGTTGCATGGCAGGCCTCCAGCACATATTTCAATAGGCCGTAGCGAGGGGGCATCAGTTTTCCCATACGCGAGCGAGTGCCCTCGAACGCCCAGTTCATGGGGAAGCGCTTCTCCATGAGATAGCCTATGTAATGACGCAGGGTAATTTTGTATAACTCGTTGTCCTGGAAGCTGCGCCGGATAAAAATCGCACCGGCGCGGTGCAGCAAAAAACCCAGTCCCGGAAAATTGAGGTTGGCGCCACCGAACATATGCGGCATTGGGAAATCGTGATCGTACAATAACTTTGGTAATACCATGCCGTCGAGATAGGTTTTGTGTGTCCACAGCAGCATGGATGGGTTTTCGCGTACGACCTGCCGCATTTTTTCAACGGCCGCTGTATCGCAAACGATTTCCTCTTCATAGCCAAGGCCGAGACAAAACTTGTTGAACTTGGCGTAGAAGTCCAGCCAGAAAGTGCTGGGCCGGGACACCATTTCGTCCATATACCCATGGGCCTCTGCCTGAAGCTCTTTTTTTGTGACGCCCGTGTCGGATGCGAGTTTG
>PKCY01000157.1 GCA_002862985.1 Haliea sp. | reverse complement strand
TGTCTTCATCCGCCAGTTGCAACAGGCAACGCATCGCGCCGGGTCGCTTTGCATAACTGCGCACAATCACCAAGTTGTGAGCATAAATGCGGGCGTACCAGTCTCCTTTGGATACGTTTTTTTCTATCTTCGAAAGATCGTTGCTCGCCATAGCAAAATCCGTTAGTACTTCCAGGGTCAGTGATTTCAGATCTTTGAAATAGTGATAGAACAACCCCTGGGCGACGCCCGCTTCGCCAGTCACGTCGGCTATACGCATCTTGTGGTAGCCCTGACGCTCCAGCACGACAAGTGCAGCTTCTTTGAGTCCCGCGCGTGCGCGCTCTCCTCGGGCGCTTCTCACACCGTTTTCTTTTGCAGTTTTAGGCGCTGTTGATGACATGGAGCCACAAAATAGTTGAATTTGAATTCAAAATCAATATTATGTCTAGCACTATCCGCAGAGGCAAATCCAATGTTCGTCGATTACACCGAAAAGCAGACTGCACTGCGCAAAGAGTTTCGCGATTATTTCTCCAAGTTAATTAGGCCCGAGCACCGCGACGAATTGCGTAACGCCGAAAGTGGTGATCTTTATAAATCACTCATTCGACAACAGGGTCGAGATGGCATGCTGGCAGTCGGGTGGCCTGAAGAATACGGCGGACGGGGTCTAAGCCAAAGCGAACAGTTGATACGCTATGAAGAAGCCTTGCTCGCGGGCGCCCCTACTCCTTTCGTAACCCTCAATACCGTTGGTCCCGCAATCATGAGCAAGGGGACCGAAGAGCAAAAGACACGATTTCTTCCCGGCATTGCCGGTGGAGAACTGCACTTCGCAATTGGCTACACCGAACCCGGCGCCGGTACCGACCTCGCTGCCCTGATGACATCCGCCGTTAAGCATGACGATCACTACCTTGTGAACGGAAACAAGGTATTTACCAGCGGCGCTGAGGGTGCTGATTATATCTGGCTGGCCGTACGCACGGATGCCGACGTGCCCAAACACAAGGGAATCTCTATTCTCGTGGCAGATACGAAAGACCCCGGGTTTTCCTACGGCGCCATTCACACCATGGGTGGTGTGCGCACCAACGTTACCTACTACTCAGACGTGAAAGTGCCTGCAGACATGATCATTGGTGAAGAAAATCGTGGCTGGCGACTGATCACCGAGCAGCTGAACCATGAGCGTGTTGGCCTCGCGGCATGGGGTATACAAGGCTGGAAAATCTATCGCTCGGCGCTGGACTGGGCGCGGAATACAAAAAATGCTCAAGGCCATAGAGTAATCGACGACCCCGGCGCTCAACGCAATCTTGCGGAAGCGTATGTTCACCTGGAAGCCATGCGAGTAATGAATGCGCGCATGTCCTGGCAGCTGGACCAACACGAACTGAACCCGGTTTTCCCATCGGCTATCAAGGTGTATTCAACCGAGAAGATGCTGGAAATCTGTCGCCTGTTAATGGATATGGTTGGACCACATTCACTGATTGCCGCCGGCAGCGAAGGCGCCGTACTCCATGGTGATCTGGAACATGAGTATCGACGCGCCACTATTAACACTTTCGGCGGTGGCGTGGTGGAAGTATTGCGCGGCCTGGTCGCCACCCACGGCCTTGGCATGCCAACGCATCGTTAAACGCTGCAATCATCGTTAATACTGAGCACCAGGAGACCCCCCAATGACAGCTAATGAGCTAAACGCCTTCGAGGACGAAATCAACGCCTTTGTGGGCCGCGAAGTCTGCCCACCCACACCGGCCAAAGACGATGTCAATACTGCAATGATCCGTCAATGGACTGAGATCATTGGCGACACCAACCCTGCTTATACAAATGAAGCCTGGGCGGCGAAAAGCACACGCGGCAAGTCGATCGCGCCGCCAGCGATGATGTATGTGTGGGGCCAGGAGGGATTCGCCGTTACTACGGGCCGACCTGCCGATGCGCAGGCTGACCTTGTCAGTCTGTTCAACAAGCACGGCTACACCGGCGTACTAGGTACCAATGTCAAACAGGAGTATTTCAAGGAGGTCAGCCCGAATGACAACGTTGTCATGGAGATGGTCATTGACAATATCTCTGAACGGAAAACGACCGGGCGCGGACCCGGCTACTTTTTTGAAACTTTGTCGACTTTTACAAACCAGCATGGCGAAAAAATTGGAACCCAGCGCTTCAAGGTGTTGAAGTTCATTCCACAGGAGCAACCTGCCGCTGCAGCCGCCGAGGACACACTGCAGGTTCCGACACGTATCGCCTCACCTCGAGGTCATGACAACAAATGGTGGTGGGATGCATGCGATGCTGGAAAAGTGCTGATTCAACGCTGCAAAAACTGCCAGACACTGCGCCACCCTCCTCGGCCCATGTGCGGTGAGTGCCAATCCATGGAATGGGATTCAATCGAATCCACACTCGATGGTGAAGTCCTCAGCCACACAGAACTCCACCATCCCAAAATACCCGGTTACCAATATCCACTGGTATGCGCGGTAATCAGATTGGGAGAGGGAACCAATATCGTATCCAATGTAGTGGGCTGCGATCCCTCTGCGGTGCATATTGGCATGCGGGTAAAAGGCAAGGTCGAACAGGTAGACGAAAAAACTATGCTGCCACAATTCTATCCGGCGTAATCAGGAATACGATCATGAGTGACTACAAGACGTTGGGCTGCGCAGAAATATCTGTCGGCGACAAACTACCCTCTCTGGATATAGACATCACGACTGGCCTTGTGGTCTGCGGGGCATTGGCCACGCGCGATTTTGAGCCGGTCCATCACGACAAGGCATCTGCGGTGGCCACAGGATTACCTGATGTTTTTATGAATATTCTCACCAGCCAGGGATTGATGACCCGCTTTGCCACTGACTGGAGTGGCCCTGAAGCTGTCGTTAAATCGCTGGACCTTCGACTCGGCGCGCCCAATGTCCCAGGCATGGTAATGACCATGACCGGGGCAGTCACTGCCGTCGACTCAGGCACCGGCGTCGTGGAAATAGAAGTGCTGGGAGAAAACAATATTTGGGGTATGCACATGCAGGGCTCCGTTCAACTCGCACTGCCCAAGGAGGCCTGAGCCGTGGTTGCAAACGTTAAAGACAAAGCGGTTATCGTCGGGATCGGCAATACCAAATTCAGCAAAGAATCAGGCGTATCTGAATTATCGCTGGCGGTACAAGCGGTTAAAGCCGCCATAGACGATGCTGGCTTAAAGCCCAGCGATATCGACGGCATGGCGACCTTCACTATGGACACCAACGATGAGATTGAAGTCGCTCGCGCCCTGGGTGTAGGCGAACTAACATTTTACGGTCGCTCACATTATGGTGGTGGTGCAGCAACCAGCTGTCTGCACCAAGCCACCATGGCGGTCGCCACTGGAATGGCAGAGACAGTTGTGGTTTACCGCGCCCTGAACGGCCGCAGCGGCCATCGCTTTTCCGGTGGTGTTGCTGGTGACATCACCACTTCCGACGCCATCCACTGGGGTTGGTACATGCCCTATGGACTGCTGACACCAGCTAGCTGGGTCGCGATGTTCACCGAGCGCTGGATGCATAACACTGGTGTCACCAAAGACGCACTATTTGAAGTAGCCCACTCCACACGAGTATACGGCGCCAATAATCCTGCCGCGTTTTTTTACGGCCGACACTTTGATCGCGCCGAGTACGATGCCGCTCGCACGATAGCCAGTCCGTTACAGTTGTTTGACTGTTGCCAGGAAAGCGACGGCGGCTCTGCCGTCATTGTCACCACACCTGAACGAGCCCGCGATCTTAAGCAACCCGCTGTCAGCGTGCGCGGTGTTGCCCAGTGTGCGGCTGACAACCAGGAACAAATGACGTCATTTTATCGCGAGGAATTTGCCGGCATCCCCGAGATGGAACGCGCTGCAGAAAATGTATATGCGATGAGTGGACTCACTGTCGACGATATTGATGCAGCGGTAATCTATGACGCTTTCTCCCCCATCGTGTTGTGGCAGCTAGAGGCTTGGGGCTTTTGCGGCAACGGTGAGTCCGGCGACTTCGTTCTCGATGGCGCACTGCGCACAGATGGCCGACTGCCCACCAATACGCACGGCGGTCAATTAAGTGAAGCCTATATTCACGGCGTGAACGGTATTGTGGAAGCAACTCGCCTGGTGCGCGGTACTTCAGTCAATCAGCCTGCCAAAGATGTGAATCACGCATTGGTAACCTCTGGTGTGGGCATTCCTACGGGCGGCGCAATATTAGGCAAAATGAACTGACCTTGTGCTGCATGTAGCTTCATCGAAGTGACACTAAGCCGCCTCAACCTGTGAACAGTGTCAGCGCCGGCACGATCGCTTTCACCCGCGCCAGAACTCAGTTCGCTGCTAGGATCGCCGTTCAGATGCCTGGCAAGCCTTCTACATAGACCCGCAGGCCACCTGTGCGCTGGACCACATCCAGCAACACGGCCAGGTCATCATCGAGCCATTTCCGGGCAAATCGTCTTAGATTAAACCAGGACGAACTTTCCTTACAGATCACGGTCCTAATTGTCAGGTGAGCACTAGTTTTTTGATTGCGTGCGTATACACTTTTGAGGAGTTAACGACGTTGTTCCCTAACGAGCCGAAACGGTGATGTTTAGACCGGCACTGTCCTTTAGATGCAAACTAAAATTCACTTAAGTCAGGGGCTGACACTGCAGAACGCTCACTCCGGACACTTTGAATCAGGGAGATTAATACATTGACGATTAACCGTAAAAAGCTCGCCCGGCATAAAATATTGCCCCCCCTGCTGATCTCCCTGTCCGCGCTCCTAACCGCCTGTAGTGACAGCAACAACAATCAGCCACAGATCTCAACACTGGGCGTACCTGGCGGCGGCAACGCGAGTACCGTTGTTGTCCCCGCAGCCAATATAGAAGGACCCATCGCTGGTGCACCGGTTCTGGTCGGTACTTTTATCAATCTTCCTGCGCTGGGTTATACCACCGAGACAGAGTTTTTTGTTTCCGGTACTGCCAATGCCTACACCAATGTCAATGAGCTCGGTCCCGATGGAAAGTGGCAGGTCCAGGCAAGTGAACAAGCTGACTACCGAACCCGAGTCGTTGTTATTCGCCCTACCGATCCGGCAAATTTCAACGGCACAGTGATGCTTGAATGGCTAAATGTCAGTGCCGGCTTTGATTCGCCACCCGACTGGCTTGCAGCACACACCGAGCTAATCCGCAGTGGTTATGCATGGGTCGGTGTATCTGCTCAGGCAGATGGCGTGAAAGCTCTGATGGATGGTAGCGCCGCCGCGATCATACCCGGCGAAGTCGGAGATGATCGTTACGATAGCCTCGACCACCCTGGTGACAAGTACTCCTATAGTATTTTCTCGCAGATCGCTCAGGCTATCAGAGAGCCAGAAGAAAATGCGCCGCTGGGCAACCTGGTGGCACAGCGCATTATTGCAGCGGGTGAGTCACAGTCCGCAGGACGCATCGTGACCTATGTGAATGCTTTTGCCCCTATACACGCCCTTTTTGATGGCTATTTCATTCACAGCCGCACCGCGGGAAGCGCCCCCCTGCAAGGATCCTTTAACGACGTGACAGTACCAACACCTGCAGTAGTTCGTGTTAGGAACGATCTGGGCATTCCAAGTATGATGGTTCAAACAGAAACAGATCTTTTCGTTCTAGGCTCTCACCCCAGTAACCAGGATGACAATGAGTTCTTTCGTCTATGGGAAATCGCAGGCACAGCCCATGCCGATCTCTACACCTTTCTCGACAATCGCTTTGACGTGGGCACAGACCCTTCCATTGCTGCTGTTGTTGAAGAGCGCTCTCCCGTCCCCGGCATTATCGACTGCACTATAGCCGTTAACGCTGGACCACAGCATTTCGTGGTCAATGCAGCAGTGAAGGCACTCAATACCTGGATTGTGGATGGCATCGCTCCGCCGGTAGCGGATCGTCTTGACGTTGCGGGTAATCCCCCAGCATTTGTCAAAGATTCGTTAGGTAATGTAACGGGAGGGATTCGAACGCCCTATGTCGAGACACCAATCGCGATACTAGAAGGAGAAGGGCAACCACAACCTGATTTTTCTGAAATCGAGGAAATCAATTTGGATTCTATTGATTTTTGCTTTCTTTCAGGCACTACCGCGCTCTTTGACGCGGCCACTCTCGGATCACTTTACAAAGACAATGCAGACTATATCGAGAAACTGAATGCCTCCACGGATGACGCTGTAAGCAAGGGCTTTCTGCTGCTGGAAGATGCACAACTCATTAAAGATTACGCAGCCAGTACCGATATCTTTGCGCCCTGAGGATTGCCGCGCATAAAGGTCTAGTCGCTACATATAGATTATAATCATTTCATAAATGAGGACGGGGCGCTCATCCTGCCCCACCACATGGATATGCTGCTCCATAATCAGCTTTGTACCCTTGGAGGTGACACTCACACCCTTAACCCTGCTGCGACAGTGTACGGAACTTCCCACAGGAACGGGACCGGTGAAACGCAGCTTATCGGAGCCATAGTTCAATATATTGTTGTAGCCGGTAACTTCATAACTCGGCTCGCCGCGCATTTTTGGCAACAACACCAGCGTCAGAAAACCGTGCGCAATAGTGGCGCCAAAGGGACTGTCCGTTTTGGCTTTCTCCGGATTCGTGTGGATCCAGTATTTGTCACCGGTTAATTCCGCAAACTGGTTAATCAACTCCTGGGTGATCTCTAGCTCTTCGCTCCAACTGCCAAACTCCTCGGAAACTAACCCCTGTAGCGCTTCTACATCGTCATACCGATACTGTTTCATACTCTGTTCTCTCCGTCCGGACATTGGTCGATCATGGTACACCCATGCGCCAGATGCCACCAATCAGCGGGCGGCTCAAACAGCTATACCATTTATCCTTTCTAGCGGCGGTAATGCTTTCTGAATGATGCCAAAAGCGGCAAAATGGGCCAGCCAGAACGACCCAATCTGTTATTGAATGACAAACTCCGTCTAGCACACTGGGCCGCTGAATTTTTGTCTCCGGCAGACGTAAGCTGTAAGGCTTCAAATAGTGAGGATCAACCATGCGTGAAGCAGTTATTGTAGAAGCAGTTAGAACACCCATCGCCCGCGGCAAACCCGGCGTAGGAGATTTGTGTGATTTTCATGCCACGAAGTTACTGGCCTTGTCTCTGAAGGAAATTGTTAATCGCACCGGACTGGAATATGCCGACGTCGAATACCTTGCAGGCGGGTGTGTTACCCAGGCAGGTGAGCAAGCTGGCAACATCACGCGCAATGCCTGGCTGACCCTGGGCAAAGACTACACCGCCGGCGGCACCACGCTTGACAATCAATGCGGCTCCGCACAAACCGCCAACCACATGATTTCATCCATGATCGCCAGCGGATCGGTGGATATTGGTATCGCCTGCGGTGTGGAAGCCATGAGCCGCGTTGGTCTTGGTGCCAACGTCTACAACGGGCCCGGTTATTTCGTTCCAGACGACTGGCCCTGGGATTCGACACCCGACCAGTTCTCCAGCGCACAGCGCATTGCCGATAAACGCGGCATTACACGTGAGATGGCGGACCAGCTCGCTTATAACTCCCAGTTGCGCGCTAAAACCGCCTGGGAAGAAGGCCGCTTTGATAGGGAAGTGTTTAGCGTCGAAGCGCCTATCATGGGTGAAGACGGTAAGCCCACGGGTGAAACGCGCACTGTGAGTCGTGACCAGGGTCTGCGCGAAACCAGCCTGGAAGCGCTGGCTGGGCTCAACCCTGTCATGGAGAACACCATTCACACCGCTGGCAACTCATCGCAGATATCTGACGGTTCAGCCGCTGTATTGTGGATGACCGCAGATGAGGCGAAAGCACGCGGCCTTAAACCGCGTGCGCGCATACTCGCAGACTGCGTTGTGGGAACAGATCCCTATTTTCTCCTCGACGGCCCTGTCGATGCCACGGCGGCGCTGTTCAAGAAAAGCGGTATGTCCCTCAACGATATCGATCTGGTGGAAATTAATGAGGCCTTTGCGGCGGTCGTGTTGTCTTGGGCACAGGTTTATGATGCGGACATGGACAAGGTCAACGTCAACGGTGGCGCTATCGCCCTGGGCCATCCGGTGGGTTCCACCGGCGCACGCCTTATTACCACGGCATTGCATGAACTGGAGCGCTCCGACAAAACTACCGCGCTCATCGCCATGTGCTGCGGCTCTTCCATCGGCACCGGGACCATCATCGAACGTATCTGATTTATACGGCCCGCCTATTGGCGGGCCCGGCATTTTCAAATCATTTTTGAACTACTATTGAAATACAAGGAGAACTTTCATGGGAGACCTGACAGGCAAAGTGGCTGTGATCACTGGCGCGGGCCGTGGGCTCGGTCGAGAAGAAGCGATTCAACTGGCGCAGCAGGGCGCGCGCGTGGTCATCAATGACATCAATCGGCCAGAGGCGGTTGATGCCGCTCAATCAGCTGCGGAAGAGATCAAGGGCTTTGGCGGCGATGCAATGGTCATACTGGGCGACTGTGCTGACAGTAACGACGCGGAAAACCTGATGAAGTCGACACTGGATGCCTACGGCGACTTAAACATCATGGTGAACAACGCGGGCTTTTGCCGCGACAAGACAATTTTTGGTATGAGTGATGACGAGTTTGATTCAGTGGTGCGGGTGCACCTGCGCGGTCATTTTGTGAACATGCGTAACGTCACCGCATATTGGCGCGACAAAGCCAAAGCGGGTGAAGACGTGTATGGCCGTCTTATTAGCACATCTTCTGAAGCTGCTATATACGGATCAGCGGGGCAGCCAAATTATGCATCTGCCAAAGCAGGCATCATTGCTATGACCATGGGTGCTGCGCAACTACTCATAAAATACGGTATTACCTGTAATGTCATTATGCCCCGGGCACTGACCGACATGACGGCAACTGGCCAAACCGCAGAAATGTTTCAGGCACCGGCGGACGGCAGTTTCCACGCATTCGATCCTGCCAATGTCGCACCGCTCGTAGGTTATTTGGCTTCACCGGAGGCAGGCAAAATTTCGGGTGAAGTTATGGTGGTGTGGGGTAACGAGGTTGCCGTACTAGAGCGCCCCAGTCTTGCCGACGCCATTGTTAATCCAAAGGGCGCCAAAAAATGGGCCGTAGACGACTTGCATGCTGCCCTGGCCACTCAGTACGATGACAATTATGTGAGTGTATGGGGGGGCTACTCGGTTCCACCCACCTAGCAGCTGGCAGTATTGCATAGTTGATGGCGGGGAGGGACGTGCCACAGAGATCGAGCACCAGCACTGAACTCCCACACTTAACGAACACGACCCGGAATCGGCAACCACGCATGACAACTACAGCGAATAGCAAGAGCGACCTCGACCTCGAGGCTCTAACTGGCGAGCGCACAGGTCCCTACTGCAGCTTTAACCCAGTGAGCAGAGTCCAGATCTGGCAATGGTGCTCCGCCATGGGAGACCGCAATCCACTCTATCTCGATGATGACTATCGCAGCCGTGCTGGCTTCGATCAGGTGGTTGCACCCCCGGGCATGATGCAGATGTGGACAATGCGCAACGTCAACTTCGAATACGCACCGGGCACCACTGCTGACTCGACTTACAGCGTTTTTGATATACTGGGTGAAAACGGCTTACCCGATATTGTCGCTGTGAGCTATGACATTAGCTTTCACCGCCTGCTACTCGAAGGTGATCGAGCTCACCACTACACGACAGTGGAATCCATCACACCATTGAAAAAAACTGCGTTGGGAAAGGGACACTTTGTGACCGAGCACACAGAGTTTCTGGATCAAAACGACAGCCTCTATGCCGACGCCATGATCACCTATTTTGTGTACCGATCAGCGCAGGCGACTACTGCCGCCAGCGGAGCTGATCAACCGGCACTCACCGCACCCGTTAGTGAATCTCTCTGGAAGAGTAACTATTCGGACATCAGCTACCCGTCATTACAAAAAGGCCAGGCGCTGCCAGAGTTAGTCATTCCCATTACCCACAAACTTATTGTGAGCTGCGCCCTCGCGACGCAGGACTTCATGGATGTTCACCACAACGCCCCCGCTGCTAAGGACGCAGCAATGCCCGATATTTTTATGAATATACTCACCACCAATGGTCTGTGCGCGCGCTACCTAAGCGATTGGGCGGGACCGGCGAGTCGCCTAAAGCGCATCAACTTCAAACTAATGGCACCTAATGTGCCTGGGGATACTATGATAATGCAGGGGCAGATTGTGAAACTTGAACAGGTCGACAATGAATCACATGTAACGATAGATTTTGCAGGGAGAAACAGTCGCGGATTT
>PKCY01000046.1 GCA_002862985.1 Haliea sp. | reverse complement strand
GCGGCAATACGCAAAACTGAGCCAATACCGAGAAGTCAGGCGATCACTCCGGCTACCTTTAGCTCGATCATCTTCTTAGCATCTATCCCGGCCTCCAAAAGAATTTCGTCACAGTGTTCGTTAAACTCGGGAGCTCGCGCCGTGCTAGATGGGTTCTGGTCGAACTGCACCGGCGTTGATACCATTTCGAAATTAATTCCCTCGCTGGTGCTAGCACTTGTGATGTAGCCATTGGCACGTACCTGTGGATCATCGGCTACCTCAACGCTGTTCTGAACTGGCGCCCACTGACCTTTGAGGGTTTGGAACTTTTCAGTCCACTGCGCCAGCGTATGCTTCGCGATTTCTTCACGGATGATATCTCCTGCAGCGCCTGTATTTGTTGCGAGTTTTTCTACCGAGTTGAAGCGCTCATCCTCAATAAGATCTGCCCGATCGATGTGCTGACAAAAATCTGGCCAGTAGTGGAATCCTTGTAACATGACCAGGGAGATAAAGCGTTCGTCCGAAGTCTGGTAAATTCCGGTCAATGGATTACTCGAACCCGATCCACCCCCACCACCCAGACTCCACGGCTTTCCAGTTTGACCCGATAGTGCAATCGTCGGCCCCAGCGACCAGACTCCCGCAGCGAGCAGCGATACATCGACCACCGAGGGCTCCCCGGTGCGCTCACGCTTAAAGAGTGCGGCGGAAATTCCACCGGCGATCGTCATTCCACCGATAGAATCGCCAAAGCCAGGGCCCGGCTGTGGCAGCACAAAACCCATCCCTGGAGGGCTCACACTGTAAGCACAACCGCTGCGACACCAGAAACTGGTCATATCGTACCCGCCACGATTACCGTCCGGTCCTCGCGGACCAGATGCCGTACCGCGCACATAAATAATATTCGGGTTATGTTTGCGAATATCCTCTACATCGATGTTTAATTTCTCCAATACCTCCGGCAGCTTATTGGTGAGGAATACATCGCAGGTTTTCGCTAACTGATAAAGCACCTGCACACCCTCTTCACTCCCAAGATCTAGACCAATCGAGCGCTTACCGCGGTTCGAATGTTCATTGAGCACATGAACACCCTTGGACAAATCCAAAACGCCAGTGCTGCCCAGGCCGCGCATTGCGTCCCCGCGAAGGTGATGCTCTACCTTAATCACATCGGCGCCCCAATCGGACAGGATGGCAGAGGCCGCAGGCACAAACATATGCTCGGCAACCTCAAGTACTCGAACACCTTTCATAACATCAGACATGGTTTACACCCTATTTTTGGCTGCCTGCAATTTGGTAATACACCCAGCAAGTGCACACGAGAATGCTTGACTACTACACGTGAAACCACTGTAACTGTAGCTAAAAAGTATCGCATGCATCGGAAATGTTTTACAAGGTATTTGTCTTGTAATACACTTTTGAGACGTCTTTGCCCAGCTATCTTACGTCGCACAACGATGGCTCTGGCGGCAAATGACCAGAATTAACAGTATGTGCTGACCGGTAGAACCGGCGACACTAGTCATTGATACTCAGCCGCCTGCCATCACCGCAGAATAATCCTATCCGAGAGGAGTAAGCGATTTGGACTATACAAGCTACGCTGACAACAACCATCTGCTAGTGCGCATTGACAATCGAGTTGCTGTTGTCACCTTGAATCGACCCGAGGTTCACAATGCGGTCAACCATGCCGTGCACGTCGGACTCGAATCCATATTCCGCGATCTGGCCCGGGATCCGGGGGTGGGCGCAATTGTTATCACGGGCGCAGGAAAATCCTTCTGCGCCGGCGGCGACCTAAAAGGCTATGGCAACGAAGACGAACGGCCCATTGATCAATTGCGAGGTACCCGCTATCTGGTACAGGAAATGATTGGCTGCGAGGCACCCATCATCGCGGCAGTGAACGGTACAGCTGCAGGCTTAGGTGCCACCATCGCTCTATTGTCAGATGTTATTTATATGGCCGATACCGCACGCATTGGTGACACACATGTAAAAATGGGCCTAGTAGCCGGAGATGGCGGCGCTGTTATCTGGCCGCTGCTAATAGGTCCACACCGTGCGAAGGAGTTGCTGATGTCCGGAAAACTTGTGAGCGGCACCGAAGCCGCGACGATGGGACTCATCAACCACTGCGTGCCCCCTGAAAGCCTGATTGACGAGGCTGTCGCATTTGCCGCTGAACTCGCACACGGACCCATCGCCGCCATTCGCTGGACCAAGATGGCCATAAATCAGGGGATACAACACAGCATCAATACCACTCTAAATTTTTCCGTAGCGGCAGAGCACCTGAGCGCACATACCGAAGATATGCGCGAGGCGGCTACCGCTTTTATAGAAAAACGAAAACCGAAATTCACTGGGAAATAAAGCATCAACCCCGGTCTAGCACCTGCTCCGCAAAGTGTTGCAGGCCAGCAACCGCCTGACTGCCGCGTTTCCAAGGGCAGACCACCAGACGGGTCACTCCCAGGTCTTCCCATCGTCGCAGTTCGTCGTAGCTAGGCGCCTCCGAAGCGGTGATAATCTCCAGGTGCTCCGGGTCTCGTCCCTCTGCGGCGACAATTTCACGCAGTGCTTTCAGCACCGGCTTTACCGTATCCAAGGTATGGCCAATGCCATACCAACCATCCCCATGACGAGCAACGCGGAGCAGTGCAGCGGCAGATTGACCCCCGACGTGAATGGGAGGATGCGGTCGTTGCAACGGTTTGGGTTCAAATTTAACAGCGTCGAATTGATAAAATTCTCCGGCGTGCGCAATAGATTCTTCATTCCATAGACGTTTACACACCTGCAGTACTTCGTCGAGGCGACGCCCTCGGGACGAAGGGTCGAAACCCGCAGCCACCCATTCACTTCGCAGCCAACCGGCCCCTATACCAATTTCTGCGCGACCACCCGACACGATATCCAAGGTTTGGATTGCCCGAGCCGCGACAAACGGATGACGCAATCCCATAAGATAAACATTGGTACCAAGCCGAATCCTGCTGGTTCGACCTGCCAGAAAAGCAAGATAGGAAAACACGTCAAACAGTGGCGTGTCAGGCGGAACGGGAGGGTGAGCAGGCTCGTCTTTTGAAGCTGTAAAAGGCGAACCGGCCATCTCCAACGGAAATACCATATGCTCAGGCATCCACAGGGACTCGTAACCCAGCTCATCCGCGGCAACAGCAACTTCCTCGAAATAGCGCGGATTCAACATCCCGATGGAGGTGCCTACCTTGATCGCCATAAATCCCCACCTTTTATCTCAACATCCCCGGATGTTATCACGAGCCCCCTGATACAATACTTTATTATGACGGATGCCTTATAATAGATTTGACCACCGTCTCTCGCAGAGCCCTGCCAGATGATGCTAAGGTTTACCTAATTACGCTGGATTTGATCCGATTATGGACTTGCTCCCAACACAAGAACAACAACAGATCATCGATACGGCTGCGAGCTTCCTGGCGAATGAATTTCCGATAAACCAATTACTTGGTGCGCCAAATTCAGACACCCGGATAAGCCGCGAGCATCTTCAAAAGATCGCACAGCTGGGATGGCTCGGTATCGGCCTCCCCGAGGAACTGCAAGGCGTCGGTTACGGCCTCTCAGAGGAAGCATTGTTGTTTGTCGAACTGGGACGCAACCTGATGCCACCCTCGCTATTGGGCAGCGTACTGGGTGGACGCCTGGCCGGACTATGCGGTGAGCATGAGCGAATGCGCTCATTGCTCGATGGAGATATCAAAGTCGCATTGGCAATCTCGCACCCCGGTAGTGAAACGAAGATAGGGAAATCGATCAGCGGTGAGTTCCTGATTTACGAACCGCATGAAGCCGATCTCTTGTTGGTTGCGGATGAGGGGGGAGCCGCTTTGCTGCCACTTAAATCGATGCAGACGACAGAGGATGATCGCTGTATTGACGAAACGCTCGGGGTTTCCAGCGCGATTGCGAAAAACGTACCTGTCCTGTGTTACTTGCCGGCGGAAAACGACCATCTATTTTTACGCGGCACTATCTTGGTGTCAGCAATGCTTCTGGGCATTGCCGAAGCCACTCTCGCCCGATCCGTAGATTACGCAAAACAACGCGAACAGTTTGGAAAAGTGATTGGCAGCTTTCAGGCCATCAAACACTACTGCGCAGAAATGGCTGTGCGCTGTGAATCAGTACGCTCTATGTTATATCACACCAGCATTACCTTTCAGGCTCAATCACCAGCCGGAGTATTTGATGCGTGTTCGTTGAAAGCTTTAGCGATCGAGGCGGCGCAATACAATGCCAATACTGCAATACAAATTCACGGTGGCATGGGTTTTACCAGGGAGATGGATATACATTTGTTCGTGAAGCGCGCGCAAGTCCTGGGTACGCTATTTGGCGGCGAGCGCTACCACCTACGCCGACTGCTTTGTGAGCCGGTGGTGGACTAGTTTGAGGGTTGCAACATGAATCTTGATTTCACGCCACAGCAGCTACAGTTTCGTGAGCAGGTCCGTGACTGGCTTCAGGCACACAAGCCGTCAGAACCGCGACCCGATGACGGCGCCGAAGGTCGCGCGTTCGATCTTGCCTGGCAAAAAACCTTATACACCGGAGGATGGGCGGGCATTAACTGGCCCAAAGCATATGGTGGTCAGGGATTTGACACCTTTCAGCAGCTGATCTTTTTAATGGAGTACGCCAAATCCGGCGCCCCCGGAGACCACTATCGTTTCAACGGTCTCAATCTAGCCGGACCCACCATAATCGCCTGCGGCGACGAAGAGCAGAGAAAAACCCATCTTCCGCCCATCCTGAAAGGCGACGTCATCTGGTGTCAGGGATTTTCCGAACCCTCTGCCGGCTCTGATCTTGCCTCCCTCAAAACTCGCGCAATCGTCGACGGTGACGAGTTGATTGTCACCGGCTCAAAAATCTGGACTAGCTGGGCACGGTTCGCCGACTGGCAGCAACTCCTTGTGCGCACCGATGCAGATGCACCAAAACATGCAGGTATAAGCTGGGTTATCAACCGTATGGACAATCCAGGCATGGAAATTCGCCCCATCCACGACATGGCAGGTGGCAGCGACTTACACGAAGTGTTCTACGACGAGGTGCGCATACCCCTTAAGAACATCGTCGGCGGAATTAACAACGGTTGGCGCGTCAGCATGGCGCAACTGTCGTTCGAACGCGGAACAGCCTTTATGCCTTCGCAGATCGAAACCCAAAAAACGATTGAGGAGCTTATTGAGCTGGCCAGGAATACCAGATTAGACGACGGACGTCTCGCCATCGACGACGATCATATCGCTTTTCAACTGGCTAAATTACGCGCAGAGACACGTTCATTACTGGCTATGACTTTGCTCGGCATCTCCCGCAATGAACGCTCCGGCATGCCTGGCCCCGAGGGCTCTATGCTGAAGCTTTTCCAGTCTGAGCTCTACAAACGTATCACCACGGTGGCGCTTGACATTGTTGGCGCGGACCGCGCCCGCTTATCCGGGCTGACAGGAAGATGGCCGCAAGCCTTTCTTGGCTCATTCGCCAACACGCTGGGAGGCGGAACATCGGAAGTCATGCGCAATATTATCGGCGAACGCTATCTCGGCTTGCCAAAATAGTCGACATCGGCGGTATTATCTGAACTCATCACTCTCGGGAGTCATTCATGTACCAGCACATTCTGCTCGATATCACCGACGGCATTGCAACTGTCACGCTGAACCGACCAGACAAGCTGAATGCCTACACGGTCGATATGGGCGAGGAGATTGTCGACGTCTTTGATCACCTGCGCGATGAAGATTCTGCTCGGGCGGTTATTCTCACCGGCGCGGGCCGAGGTTTTTGCGCAGGCGTCGATCTCGATCATATGAAAGAGCAAGCAAGCCAAACACACATTGATGGCCCACGGCTCGGAGAGGAACGCCTTGTGCGAGAATTTCCGCTGACCCTGCTCAACTATCCAAAGCCTGTTATCGCCGCAATCAATGGTCACGCCATCGGCGTGGGAGTCACCATGATTCTCGCCTGCGATATTCGACTGGCAACAAGCACAGCCAAACTTGGGCTGACCTTCACCAAGATGGGGATACTTCCCGGGCTGGGTAGTACCTATTTACTGCCAAAGCTTGTGGGCACCGCGAAGGCTAGAGAACTGATATTGACCGCAAGCATTATTTTGGCTGATGAAGCGGCTGAGATAGGACTGGTCAATCGTGCTGTAGGGCCCGATCAATTGATGCCGTCGGCGCGTGAGTTAGCCACAGCGATGGCACAGTGCCAGCCAGAAGTGCTGACAGCTGCCAGGCGTTTACTATTAAGGGGCGAGGCGGAAGCCGTTGCCGAGGCCATGCGTCTTGAGCAGGCCGCCAGTGCAGGTCTTAGATAAGAATTATAGCCAGAGAAGCTCTAACCGCCGTCTCACTTCCACAGACACCGTTTATCCTGTGTTGACCCCTAAATCAAAGTGCTACGGCCATCCCGCCCTAGCAGCATCAACGCGCACAGTTTCGATTTTGCCTGTTGCCGCTGCCGCTGCACGCTCCCCATCCGATGCTTCAGCAGTAACGGCGAACAGTGTCCTACCATCACACCCTCCAAGCATACAGGCATAACAGGGTTGACCAGTAACCACGCGTGCAACAACGTCACCACCTTCGGCTATGAGTAGAACCTCGGGACCTACCGCATTGGCGACCCACACCTGGTTATGCTCGTTAAGGCAGATACCATCGGGCGCTACACCAGGCAATGGCGCCCATATGCGGCGATTGGTCAGCGATTTATCCGCATTGATGGTAAAAGCAGTCAGACAACCCGCCAGTGTTTCCGCCACAATCAGTGTATTACCATCGGGCGTAATGACACTACCGTTGGGGAAATGTAAGTCTTTGGCGGCAACGTGGACTGATCCGTCAGCATCGACCCGTACCAAATTTGCAACAGGGTGGTCACTGAATACTTCACCACCACGCGCTTTGAGATCAGCGTCGAGATTAAAACCAAAGTTACCAACCCATGCACTACCATCGGCATCAACAACCATATCATTACATAGGTGCACAGTCGGCTCGCTTATATCAGCGTGCAATACCAATCCACTTGAGTCCAGGCGCTTCACCGCACGCTCTTTCATCGCCACCACCAGAAGACGGCCGTCTGGCAGCCAGCCCAGGCCCGAGGGCTGATCATCG
The DNA here is from genome assembly GCA_002862985.1 of Haliea sp. GTDB lineage: Bacteria > Pseudomonadota > Gammaproteobacteria > Pseudomonadales > Halieaceae > Marimicrobium. Next base: position 3,154 of record PKCY01000046.1, on the reverse strand, counting down.
AGCTCCAGTTCAATGCGTACATCACCAGATTCGTCCACCGATTTCACGGCATGTGCGTAGAAATCACTGAACCACAAACGATCAGCGTGCCACCGAGGTCCCTCACCAAAATATAAACCCTCGATCAAAATCGCCGTATCACTCATCCCCTGGCACCTCTATTTTTTTCTGACTAAAAAATTAGTTAGTATTCTGAGCCTTTATTGTTCCTGTGGTCGGCGACAGGGACTTCAGGTACACAACCAACCTCCGTCCACTATCAACATTTGCCCCGTGATAAAGGCGCTCGCAGGCCCACCGAGAAACACCACCACCCCCTTAATATCATCCTCTTTTCCGGAGCGCTGCTGGGGTATAGCGCTTTCAAAAGCGCTGAGCTTGTCTTCGTCATGCCGCACGTGATTCATCATATCAGTGAGAAACGGCCCCGGGGCGATGCCGTTCACGCGTACATTGTCTGCCGCCAACTTAACGGCCATGTCACGGGTTAAAGACACGACAGCGCCCTTACTGGCATTGTAGGCCACCACTGGTTCCTGTTCGTCAGGCGCACAGCGCCAGGCGGAAATTGACGAGATGTTGATAATGCTGCCCCCCCCCTGCGCTTTCATATGCCTGGCGATTTTCTGGGAAAGATAAAATAAACTCCGAACGTTCAAATCGAATACTTTATCCCAACCGGCCATGGGGTAATCGAGCGTCGGGGCCGCCCAAGCCATGCCGGCGTTATTGACCAGAATATCCAACCGCCCAACGCGCTCAAGCGCAGTGGCCACCAGCGTATCGATGGCATCAGTATCTGACAAATCGGCTTGCAAGACAAAGCATTTACGCCCCATCGCCTCAATGACATCAGCCACTTCCTGTAACGGGTCCTGCTTTCTCCCGACGACTATGATATTGGCCCCCGCCTCAGCCAATCCGAGGCTCAGGTGCCGCCCAATCCCGTGACCTCCACCGGTGACCAATGCGGTACGGCCTTCCAGTTTAAACATTTCCAGGGTATGCATAAATTTCACCGTACTTTAAGTGACGAAGTTGCAATTTTTTTTGTGCCTGATCCCTCCGCGCCAATCAGATTGGCGTACTTTTTTGCGCCTCCCAATAGCGCTTCTTGATTTTTCGCTTGAACAGTTTTCCCGCATCTGAACGGGGCAACTTCATTTCAAAATCAATACTTTTAGGACATTTAATATGGGATAAACGCGCCCGACACCATTCGATGAGTTCCTGTTCCAACTGCGGACCTGCGCTATCAAAATCAGCGGGCTCAACAACGGCCTTAACCTCCTCACCCAGGTCGTCATTGGGCACGCCCACGACTGCCACATCCGTGACGGCGGGGTGCATGATCAATGCATTTTCTGTCTCCTGAGGATAGACATTAACACCACCGCTGATAATCATGTTGGCTTTGCGGTCTGTAAGATAAAGATAGCCTTCATCATCGACATACCCGACATCACCTACAGTCGACATGTTTCCAACTCTGGAGTCCGATGTTTTTTTATCACTGCGGTGATATTCAAAAGCGGCGCCCCCGGAAAAGTACACGGTTCCAATTTCTCCCACCGGTAATTCCCGCCCATCATCATGGAGTATGTGCACACTTCCATAACTCGGCTTGCCCACCGAACCGGGGTGCGCCAACCACTGGGCCGAGTCGATCTGAGTGCCACCATGGCCTTCTGTCGCACCGTAGTATTCAACTAATATTGGCCCCCACCATTCAATCATCTGCTGCTTCACCTCAACCGGACAAGGCGCAGCTGAATGGACTGCGGCCTCGAGACTGGACACATCGTAGGGCTCGCGTAAATCCCGCGGTAGCTTTAGCAGGCGAACAAACATCGTTGGCACCCACTGGCTAAGCGTGACCCGATGCTCCTCTATCAGTTGCAGTGCTCGCTCTGGATCGTAGTGCTCCATCACCACAGCAGTCGCTCCGATGCGCTGCATGGCCATGCAGAATCGCAGAGGTGCTGCGTGATACAAGGGTGCTGGAGAAAGGTAGACCGTATCCTTGCCGATGCCGAAGCTCGCTAGTATCCCCAGCTCCAATGGCCCCGGTGTCCTGATATCCCTCTCGGGATTAGCATTTTTTATACCCTTGGGGTAGCCAGTGGTGCCGGAAGAATACAGCATCACACAGCCCTCCAACTCCGTTGCCAATGGCGTGACGGGGAACTCGGCGAGGCGGTCCTCAAAAACCTCAAACCCTTCCTCTCCACCGCCAACCATTATCCAGGTATGTACTCCCGGCAGCTTATCTTTGATCTGCCGAGCGACCTCGCGCAATGCATATGACACCACCAACACACGCGCTTCGCAGTTTCCGACAATATACTCTACCTCGTCAGTCGATAGATGCGTTGAGATTGGCGTGTAGTACAAACCGGAGCGCTGAGCCCCCCAGGCCGCAAAAAAGTACTCCGGACAGTTATTCATGAAAAACGCAACGGCATCATTCTTACCAAGCCCAAGACTGGCAAAAAGATGGCCGCATTGAATAGAGCGATCATTCAGCTGACGATAGGTGACCACCTCACCGCTACTCATAATGACTGCGGCTTTGTCAGGATCTGAGCTTGCATGGACGGCCGGGTACATGACTGATGCTCCTGCGTGTTTGCGATTTGACTATATAGTCGTATTCGACAAACGGCAAATTACATAACAAGTGCCTTGACAAAAGATGGTCTGTGCGCCCCTGCGAGTCAAAAGTATGGCCTTTCACCACAACCCTCTACTGTGTAGAGTGTTCGACGTAACGGACCCGCGCGGGGACCTTGAGTCCCTCGCCGTATCGGCGCTCAAAATGTGGCGAACGCAAGCTCGGACGTAAAGCTCACCGAAATCCCCGAAAACGATCATCTGGGGGTACCTAACGATCCAAGCTTCAAGGAAACTCTACTTAATTTTGTGACAAATTCGTAAAGGCCCCATATAACACCCTGCAACCGAACACGGTAATAGCCTTTTGCTTAACTATTGGTTATAACACCTGCTCGATTTTAGTTACAGGCGCCGACCCAATTCGTCGTGTGGCGAATATTAGGCGTTGCGGCGCTCCCACTCAAATTCCAGAGGTCTTCTCATGAGCCTACCCATTCTGCAGAGCGTTGCAGTAATTGCCTTGTTGATCGGCTACCCA
>PKCY01000138.1 GCA_002862985.1 Haliea sp. | reverse complement strand
TGACTGAAAGAGGGGTCCAGCATGTCCTGTAACAACCGCTCCAACAAGATGACCTGCTTGTCGCTATAGCCACCCAGGCGCAAACTAATTCCCTGCGCGTGCTTGGAGAAACTAAAACTCAAACCCGCTAATCGCGCCGGGTAGGAGAGTTCATTCACCCGATCCTTCAGTAACGTCGTATACAGCGCTGCCAGTGCTATTTGTGTGACAGTCTGACCAGCGTTCGGTGAGCGAAAATTAATGTAGGTGGCACCCTTTGGGATTCTGAATTCATCATCAGGCATAAACCAAATGGTCTGCCGGGGTTTCTCCAAAACTATCGTGGGTATCTCCGCAATACTGCTGGGAAGATCTACTAAGGAGACATCTTCAGCAATAAACTCATTTGGCATTGGAAGATGCAGAGCGTCAGCTAGGTTGCCTTCCACGCCAACAACACGCTCCACGTCCAACGCCTGCGACGAATAGGGCACCTCGTAATATCGGGAGACCCGATCACCGCTTACGTCTTTGTCGCTCAATATCACCAGGGCGTTGTCGGCCCTGACTTGAGCCAACAAATCAACCAGGACTGATGCGTCGTAGCTGTCCATCATGTAGGGACCGCGCAATATGTCCTCGGGTAGAAAGTTATGCATGCTTGAGGCCAGGCCACTCACGTAACCCATGGGGTTACCGGGTTCACGATAGCGAAAGGCAAGTTCCGCCACTCTTGACTGCTCCTGGTAGAGCCAGTCCTGGGGGCCCTCCTCGCGCAACATATCGATGTAGGCAAAAAGTAATTTCAAAACCTGGCGCGGATTCGCCGCTCCTTTTTCTGTGAGGGAAATACTCACGCTAAAAAGGGCGCCTCCTCGCCAGCCCAGCCCGGCGCCAGCCGAGAGGCTCTCAGCCAGCCCCTGGGACTTCAGCTGAGACAGCAAACTGCCGGGGCCCTCATGTCCAACCAAATTCCCCAGGTAGACATCAGGCTTGATACGGTATTCGTCTCTGTAATCCCGAATGGGGAAAGAAACCTCAAGCTGCCTTTGAGTGGCCAACGGCTGCACCTGCACTAACATCGGCAGATCATCGGGCGCAAACAGAGGCGCGTCGATATCGGAGTGCTCGAACGCTCTGTTAGGTACCTCACTGAACATGGGTACGACCAGCGATTCGAGCTCATCAAGCGATTGCGCTCCGAACACCACCAGGCGCATAACGTTGGCGGAGTAGTGTTTTTCGTAAAACACAATCAATTCATCTCTGATCGGCACACCTGGTCGATCAGCCAGGCTATCCAGGCTACCAACGGAAAACTGACTGTAGGGGTGATCCTGATTCATGACTTCCTGCAGCACATCGAGCCCGCGGCGCCCATCACTCTTGAGGCCCATTTGGTATTCGGCTTGAACGGCGTTTTTCTCTCGGTCAACATACTGCTCATCAAACTTTGGGGCGATGAAAAACTGAGCAAACCGGTCTAGCGCCTCTGGTAAATAAGCCGCATTGATCTCAAAAAAATAGTTTGTGTGCTCAAAACTGGTGTAGGCGTTGTGACTGCCCCCGTGCTCAGCGATAAATTGCGCGTACTCTGCCGCTTCGGGGTATTTTTCGGTACCCAGAAATAGCATGTGCTCCAGAAAATGCGCCAGTCCACCTAACCCTGGCGGATTGTCGCCACTGCCCACCATGACATCCAAAGCAGCTGCTGCCTTGGGTGCGTCAGGATTGGAAATGAGCAGAACTTCCAGGTCATTGTCGAGTGTCAACAATCGGTACTGGTAGTCGTCATTCGGACTTTTGAGCGGCTGTACCCCGGAGGAAGGCGTAGTGGCACAAGAGGCAAGGGTGAGCGCAACGAAAAGGCATAAAAGGGTCCTGATCCCTTGCGGGGCAGACAGCTGGAACATCAAAAACTCCGTAAGATTTGTAGTAATTACCCAGCGTCGGGAGCAATTGGCTCCTCGGTAGGCCAGGCACTAATGACCGCTTTGATCAACGTCGCCAGCGGGATAGCAAAAAACACGCCCCAGACACCCCATATTCCGCCGAAGAAAAGCACCGCCAGAATAATAGCAACCGGGTGCAGATTCACCGCCTCCGAAAACAAAAAAGGTACCAGCACATTGCCATCGAGGATCTGAATGAACAAATAGACCCCAACTAAGTAATAAAATTCAGTATTAAGCCCCCACTGGAAGAAGCCGACCATTGCCACCGGCAGTGTTACCAATGTCGCTCCGATATAGGGGACAATCACGGAAAGCCCCACCAGCAGGCTCAACAGCGCTGCATAATTCACCCCCATAAAGATGAACGCAAAGTACGTCACCCCGCCGACGATCAAGACCTCAAGCACCTTACCCCGAGAATAATTAGCAAACTGCTGGTTCATTTCTGACCAAATGCGCCGCAACAGGGGCCGATCTGCGGGCAGGAACCCTCCCAGCCAATCCAAAATTTTCTGCCTGTCTTTAAGAAAGAAAAATACGAGAAGTGGAATCAGGATTAAATACACCATCACCGTGAGAATGCCTGGAATCGAGGCCAGCGAGCGCTTGACTACGGTCTGGCCAACGCCGGCAAATTCAGATTGCGCAATGGTCACCAGCTCCCCCACTTGCTCTTCACTAAAAATGTGTGGATATCGCTCCGGGAGCACACCGAGAAACTGTTGCGCCTGCTCAAGCATATGGGGCATTTCGCTGACCAGGCTCAGCATTTGCCGCCATACAAGTGGTAATAATGCGAAGCTAAAACCAAAGAAGATACCGACAAAAACAAAATACGAAACGGCAACACCCAACCATTGTGGCAAGCCAAGGTTTTGCAATTGTCCGGCGAGGCCCTGGGCAAGATAGGCCAGAACAATGGCGGCAAGCACCGGTGCGAGAATATCGCCAATGGTCATCAGCAAAACCACCGCTAATACCAGCAGCACCAGCAGTAAAACTGACTCCTCTTCGAACAGGTAGCGCGTGTACCATTTCTTGAAAATATCCAGCATATATCGCCCGGGGTAGTGTCAGTGTTGTGTTTTTACAGGTGACCTGCGTCGTTTTCGCCCAGTACAAGATCGCCGTAACTGGAATTGCTTAAGCAGGAGCCGCATTCTGACGATTTTCGGAGGCAAACGAAAGGTAATTAAGCGTAAACCCCTGTAAAGCTTGGCAGAAGCTTTTTTTAATGGTTCAGGTTCTTAGCGAGGCTCAAGGATTGTGCGCGCCTGTTACACTCTTGTTCGCCCAACTAGCCTAGCAGGCCCACGGTTATGGCAAGACCAAATACTGAAGGGGGCCCCTTCGTCCGCGACCATTGCCGACGAGAAAACCATCGGTTCCGTCGGCATCGTGATCGAATGCGACAACAGCATCCCCGCAACCCCGTTGTACATCTGGCGGATCAATCGCAACGAACGTCTCGCCGCTGCTGAGCGCAACAACATCGGGCAAATTCTGCTCAATCTCCGTTCGGCAACCTCGTTGCACAAAATAAGCATCGGGCGTGCCGTCACCATTAATATCACCGAACGCGACGGCACGCCCATGGCTTGCGCTCTGCAGAAATACCACCCCGTCATCTACGCCCTGGGCAAGACGATGTATTTCAAACCCTGTTTCGGAAGCGATCGCCATGTCAAGATCACCATCGCCATCAATGTCGGCAAATGCAGCATCCAAAAACCGCTGCGAGAAGCCAAGTGACGCGGAGACATCCAGGAACCCTGCCCCCGCTTGGTTTTCGTACATCCGGACACGATCATTACCACAAACAATCAAGTCATCGTCGCCGTCATCATCAAAGTCAGCTGCCAGGGCGCATGCGCTGGCCAATTCGCCGTCAACGCCATACTCTGGTGCGGCAGAGAATGTGGTCCCACCGATGTTAATAAACAGTTGATTGGAAGAAACATACCCGTCAGTCCGTGGCCCCCAGTTGCTGACAAAGAGATCGGGGAGAGAATCATTGTTGGCATAAAGGAAGGCGACGTCGCGTCCTCGACCATAGGGATCAGTGACTCCCCAAGCGGCGGCCTCATCGATATAGCTTCCGTCCGCTTGCTGTATCCAAAGATTATTATCACCTGTTGCGGAGCCTTTACCTGAACCGACCGAGCAGTAAATATCGGTACGCCCATCATTGTTTACATCTGCGCTGGCACATTCGTGCCTATCCGCCTCATTCATCTGGGGACTAATATGCAGGCCAGTCCCATCACCCAGTAGTAACAGTTCCTGGGTAGGCTCATGCCGGATAAACAGGACGTCTTCGAAGCTATCATCATTCAGGTCTTCGACCAGAATACCGGCGGAGCCTCCATCGGCCAGAGGCAGGCCGATCGAACTGGCAATATCAACCATATCTGCAACCGGGTCCGGGTCTGCGACCGTTAGACAAGTGGCGCATGTCTGCGTCGTTCCACCACCGGGACCTGGTCCTCCTCCGGCAAATTTCATCCAGACCTGATAATTGTCATTAACGACCCAGGCTTCCGTCGACATCGTCGCGGTGATAGTGAAAGAATTCAGCACCCGGACATTGCTGAACGTAATACCGCTAGCCGCGCCTGGAATCCAGATAGTTGGCGCCGGACCATCAACGCGGAAGCTTTTACCCGTAATTGTCACCGCTGTTGCCGTACCGGCTTCCACTTTGCCTGGAAAAAACGACCAGGGCTCGATGCGGGTCGTGTAGGCGAACCTTGCATAGACATCGGATAGTCCGTTCGTATCGGAGTCATCGAGTTCAGCAATCGAGTTAAAACTTGCATATGCACCGTCACCACTAATGGAGACGTGGGTGGCAGGCACAACATTATCTGAGTTTCCCAGTACGGAAATGGCGCTAATAGTAAAGTCAATTAGATCGACAGCAACAGCCATTAGCCCAGTCGACTGTCCAATGTTCGTCCCATCGGTCAGGAACGCGACTCGGGTGGCATCCGAATTGATCGAAGGCGCCGCAGATTCTGCAGAGAATTGGGTTCCCGATAATTTCACTATCCGCTGGATACTGGAGCCCGGGGTATGGACGAAAATATCGACAACCGCATTGGTATCGCCGACCACCAAATTGCTGGCCGATGAGGAAAAACTGATCGTGTTTGATCCTGAGGCAATTGAGGGTTGGCCCGATGGAGCATCGCCCTCTCCCAGTACGCCATGCGAAATACGTTCGATGGTACCGCCGGCGTCGACGGAAAACACATCAGCTACCCCATTGCTATCACCCAACACCAGATTAGTGGCCTCAGACGTAAAAGCGACTATTGTTCCGTCTTCATTGCTACTGGGTTCCGTGGATGCGCCGTCAGGAACTCCCCCTCCGACTGCAACCGAGCGGCGACTTACCGAGCCTTCGCCGATATCAAAAGAAAACACATCGCTCACACCATTAGTATCGCTGGGATCGAGATTGCTCGCGTGCGAGGAAAATGCAACTGTAGAACCGTCCGCAGACACCGAGGGAGCTGCACTATCGGCATTGCCCACAGTAGTGGTTGCAAGCTGAGTCGTGCCCGCAGGAATATTTCGAATGTAAATCTGTACGTGTCCGTTTGAGGCTGAGCCCAAGTTCGTGGCCGCCGATGCAAACGCGATTATCGAACCATCTCCAGAGATGGAGGGCTGCTTAGACCCTGCATTACCTCCATCGCCGGACGGCGCCACTGAAACAAGCAAGATAGCGGAAGTGGCGGTGTCAAATCGGTATATATCGTCGATTGAGTTGGTGTCGGCGGGCACTAATGCGGCAACTGTGGTGAAGGTGATGTAGCGGCCATCGCTGGAAATTCCGCTATCGTCCTCGACCGCTCCCGCCACCAGACCCGCTGATGTGACCGAAACAGGCTCCATCCACACACATGCGGCTTGAGTCAGACAAAAGACAACCATTGACGCAAGGCGCTGATTAATATACCTTTTTTTTGCTCGAATTATAGGCATAGCTAGCACAGTACCACCTAATTACTGCGCTGTATGCCAGAAATTTACAGAGTTGGTACGGAAACGGAGGCCAGAAATTTCCCCCGAACCAAGGCGCTCGCTGGGTTTCAGGCACACAGACAGTGCACGCAGCTCTTTGATAGTGCCGCAGAATATCTGTAAAAACGCGTGATAGTCGCTTGATAATGCGCAAATAAAGGCAGGACATCACACCACATTACCTTAAATACCTGTTTGCACCGATGAGCCGCGTTGTCTAGCCATTGAAGCGATGGCGCCTTGTTAACCCAATCTCAAGAGGACATTGCGAATCCTGGAAATCGAGCGTTCAGACGCTCTCCCTGAGCTACCGAAACCCGTAACTCATCTTTTTTCCAGCAGATACTCGTAAACACCGTCCGCCTCTGTGCTGTCGAGCAGAAGATGCCCGGATTGTTCGGCAAATACCCGAAAATCCCTGACTGAACCCTGATCCGTCGCAAGAACACGTAATTGCTGCCCCGCCCGCATCGCATTCAATGCCCGCTTGGCTTTTAACAAAGGCATAGGGCACTGCAAGCCAGTGGCATCCAATACTATTAGGTCCAATTCGGCCATCCTACCCTTCGTCCAGCTATGTCAGCGCACAAGTATACGGGAAAGAACAGAACCGCCTAAACGTCCTCTATTTGTCGGTAGTTCTCCATTTCGGGCAAAACGATTTGGTCCGATGCGGCCACCATGCAGTACAATACGAGACGAATTCATTTGTACCCTGACGGTTCTATTCTGTGCTTAATTTTACCTGGCTGATAGTAAATGCGCGGCGCGCGATAGTCACTTTTACGCTATCACTAATGCTGGCAACGGCCAGCTTGTCGACAGCCCAAGAGCTAAAACTACCGAACCTCGGTGAAGCCAGTACCAGCATGTTTTCATCGGAGTTCGAATACCAGTTGGGGCAGGCGTGGCTGAGAATGTTCCGCAGCCAGGTTTCTACCGTAGACGATCCTCTGCTTTTCGATTATCTGGAAAACCTTATTTATAAGTTAGTCCGGCACAGCAAACTGGATGATCGCCGCATCGACCTGGTCGTGGTCGAGAACCCAACCATCAACGCTTTCGCTGTACCAGGTGGCGTCATCGGCGTTCACAACGGACTTTTACTTTGGGCGCAGAACGAGGATGAATTGGCCACGGTGCTGGCCCATGAAGTCGCTCACCTGAGTCAACGTCACTTTTCGCGTGGCGTTGAGTACCAGAAAAAAATGCAACCCATTGCACTGGCGGCCATGCTTGCCAGCTTTGTGTTGATGGCCACCACAGGTTCGGATATCGGATTAGCCTCGTTGTCAGCGACGCAGGCCGCCGCACAAGATTCAGTCCTGCGTCATAGTCGAGGCAACGAGCAGGAGGCGGACCGAGTCGGCATGCAAACCCTGGCTGATGCCGGCATGGATCCCTACGCAGCGCCGGAAATGTTCGAGCGCATGATGCAATCTTCCCGCTATGCAAAAGGCGACCAGATACCTGAATTCCTGCGCTCGCACCCCCTGTCACAAAACCGTATCGCCGATACACGCAACCGGGCTCGGCAGTATCCCAGAAAGCCCAGAGATAATGATCTTAGCTACCAGTTGATGCGATCTCGCGTTATCACCGAGCTTACGGAAACTCCCGAAATGGCCGTTGAAAGGTTTCGTGGCGAGTTGGAGGGCACACCGCGTTCACAGGAGGCGACAATTTATGGGCTTGTACTGGCACTGACTTCTGCGGGGCGACCTGATGAGGCTAGTCTGGAACTGGACGCCATCTGGTCAACCAACCCCAACAGACTGGAATATATCCTTGCCGATACCGACATTGACATGGCGCGCAACAACCCCGGGCAGGCTGCAAAAAAGCTCGCAAAGCAACTAAAGATTACGCCAGGCAACCACCCCCTTGCCATGAGCTACGCCAAAGCACTAATGAAAAATCAGCAACCGCATATCGCTGAGGAAGTCCTGGTGAAGCAAAGCAAACGTCGACCCAATGATCCGAGTCTGTGGTATCTATTAGCTGAAGTGCAGGGTTTGGCGGGAAATATTCCCGGCTTACACCAGTCTCGAGCGGAATACTTCATTCTCAACGGCGCTATGGAGCAGGCGAAAAAGCAACTCAACTATGCACTGAAGCTAGCCAAAAACGACTACCTGGCATCGGCTAAAATAAATCAACGCCTGGAGGATCTCGCTCGCATGCAAGAGCAGATGGAAGAACTTTAATCTCCCTCACCGAACCTGCACCGACATAGGAGAGTCTGAGGCAGTAGCGATTCGGTATATATTTTGATTGGATTACGCTGCAGGAGAGGGCCTCCGTCTTCTCAGGTTTTCTGTACCTCTCAGGTGTTGACCTTGACCGCAACCTCATTAAGCTCGCTCGCGAAGTCGAGCATACGGCGAAGTGGAACCATGGCCTGCTCACCGATGGCCGGGTCAACGAGAATTTCATTGTCATCGCGCTCGAACACCTGCGCCAGGGTTTCCAGCTCATTCATCGCCATCCAGGGACACTGCGCGCAGCTGCGACAGGTCGCACCATTACCGGCAGTCGGTGCAATAATGAATTCCTTGTTCGGGGCCTGCTGCTGCAGCTTGTAAAATATGCCCTGGTCGGTCGCAACGATGAACTGCTTATTATCCATTTCGCAGGCGGCGCGAATAATTTGCGAGGTCGAACCGACCCGATCAGCCAGCTCTAGCACGGCGGCTGGCGACTCCGGATGAACCAAAACGGCCGCATCGGGATAGACACGCTGCATATCTGCTATTCCACGCGCCTTAAATTCCTCATGCACAATACAGGCGCCGTCCCACATAAGGATGTCTGCGCCAGTCTGGTCGCGCACGTAGTTACCCAAATGTTGATCCGGGGCCCAAATTATCTTTTTGCCCTGATCGGCCAGATGTTCCGCAACATCAAGGGCGATACTGGAAGTAACGACCCAATCAGCTCGGGCCTTTACAGCAGCTGACGTATTGGCATAGACCACTACGGTGCGATCAGAGTGCTGGTCGCAAAAAGCAGAAAATTCCTCGATGGGACAGCCAAGGTCCAAAGAACAGGTCGCCTCCAGCGTTGGCATTAGGACGCGCTTGTTTGGTGTAAGAATTTTGGCGGTTTCGCCCATGAATTTTACCCCGGCAACTATCAGCGTGGTAGCGGGATGATCGCGGCCGAATCGCGCCATTTCCAAGGAGTCTGAGACGCAGCCGCCGGTCTCTTCAGCCAGAGATTGGATGGCGGGCGCAGTATAGTAATGTGCTACTATAACTGCATTTTCTCGCGCCAGAAGAATTTTGATCTGATCCTTGAGGGAGCGCTCCTGCGCAGGGCTCAGCTGCTTCTGCTCGGCGTTATCCAGGTGAAATTGTACCTGTTCGCGGATCTTCTCCAGTTTATCAGATGCTAGACTCATACTCGGACGAAACACCGCAAAAATGGAAGGCGAGTCTAGCATAAACCGATTCAGGATTGCGCCCAGACACTCGTCAAAGCTAGGGTCACAGCGGAGAAAACCTAATGGTGGAATACGATTACGTCACAAAAAAACGCGCCGACGTCCGCACCATTAAGGATTCGCAAGTGCCCGCCATCCGCTTTGTAATGCGCTGGGTGACGAAACTCAACGTTGCTGTTTTCAGGGCCAGCAAGGGTCGCCTGATGAACAAATTCATCGGAGGTTATGCGGTGTGTATCGTCACGACCGTGGGCGCCAAATCGGGGAAAATCCGGCGCATCGCGCTAATTCATTTGCCACATGGCGACAACAAGCTGCTGGTTGCCTCACAGGGGGGCATGGATAAAAGCCCGGTCTGGTACCACAACATTGTGGCCCACCCTAAAATTCAAATAATGGCTGATGGGGAAGAGAAAACGTACATCGCCCGGCAGGTTGATGACGAAGAGAAGGCCACGTTGTGGCCAAACCTGCTATCAATGTATCCCGACTTCGATGAGTACCAGGCACGCACCGACCGCAATATTCCCGTGTTCAGCTGCAGGCCAGAAGCAACCTAATCAATTCTTCAACCACGCGGGCCAGTCGTCATTGATACTGGCAGTCCACTGGGCCGGGCGGCGCTCAAAATAGGCCAGCCCTCCCTCAACCGCATCGGCTGTGGACATAGTGTGGTTCAGGGCACGACTCTCCAGGTCTGCCACCTCACCCAGTTGCATCCCTAATCCACGCCAGAGTAATTGTTTGTGCAGACCCACAGGCAGAGGCGCGCAATTGACACGAATATCGCGAGCAATTTCCAAAGCCGTGTCCAACACATTCTCCGACGCCACGCAGCGACCGGCCAATCCCCAGGCAACCGCTTCCTCACCGGAGAGTCTCGGGGCGCGGACCAAAAGCTCAAAGGCACGTTCAAAACCAACCAGCCGGGGCAATACAAACTCCATCGCAAAGTCCGCCACAACCCCGCGGCGAGACTGCAGGAATCCGTATTTCCCCTCACTGGCAAATACCCGCATATCGGCCTGCATCGCCACTCCTAAACCGGCCCCGATCGCATGACCGTTGCAGGCTGCTATGACCGGCTTACGCAATTCCCAGGCCTGCATGCTAAGCGGGCAGGAGTTAACCTCCACACTTTGTGCA
>PKCY01000297.1 GCA_002862985.1 Haliea sp. | reverse complement strand
GGCTTAGCTTGCGTTTACTCATGCGCCCATTATTGGGTGACGGGCTTGGTCTGTCGAGGCAATTTGTTACACTGCCCATCCTTCTTGGAGTCCAAGGCAAACAGCCGATGCAGAACGACAGCAACCTCATTTGGGTCGATATGGAGATGACCGGCCTGAATCCGGACGAGGATGTAGTGATAGAGATCGCGACCATCGTCACCGATACCGAGCTCAACACACTGGCCGAAGGGCCCGTGATCGCGTTGCATCAGACCGACGCCAGACTCGATGGCATGGATGAGTGGAATACCTCTCATCACACCAGTTCCGGTCTGGTTGATAGGGTGAAGGCCAGTCAGTATGACGAAAAGCAGGCTACCCGGGAGACCATCGCCTTCCTCAAAGCGTGGGTGCCTGCGGGTGCTTCCCCCATGTGTGGCAACACAATTTGCCAGGATCGGCGCTTTATGGTCCGGCACATGCCGGCCCTGGAGCGCTACTTCCATTATCGGAATCTGGATGTCAGCACCCTGAAAATTTTAATGCAGCGCTGGCGGCCAGAACTGGAGTCGGGATTTACCAAGACGGGCACGCATCTGGCGCTGGACGATATTCGTGAGTCGATCAACGAGATGCGCTACTATCGAGAGCATTTTCTCAGGCTGGCATAGCGCCGTGTTGTTGTAAGGCCCAGGTGACGTGTTCCTGTACCAACGGTGATGGATAGTCCAGGCGATGCACCAGAGCATCCACTACTGCGTCTGAACGCGGCGCGTTGCCCAGCGCCACGGCCAGGTTGCGCAACCAGCGTTCGTAGCCAATGCGGCGAATTGCAGAGCCTTCGGTTTTTGCGAGAAAGGTTTCCTCATCCCACAGTAGGAGTTCTACCAATTCTACATCCGCCAGACCGTGTCGCGGACTGAAGTCTCCTTCACCGGTGGCCTGAGCAAACTTGTTCCAGGGGCAGCATAGCTGGCAGTCGTCGCAACCGAAAATACGGTTACCCATTAGCGGTCGCAATTCGGGGTCTATGCTGCCGTGATGTTCAATGGTTAAGTAAGAGATACATTTGCGCGCATCCAACTGAAACGGACCAGTGAATGCGTCTGTCGGACAAACCTCCAAACAGGCGGTGCAGGTGCCACAATGTTTGCCGGTGTGTGGAGCCTCTATGGGTAGTGGTAGGTTGGTGTAAATTTCCCCAAGGAAAAACCAGGACCCCGCATCGGCATTGATTAGCATGGTGTTTTTGGCAATCCAGCCTAGTCCCGCCTGTTCGGCGATGGCCCTCTCCAAAACGGGTGCGCTGTCGACGAAGGCCCGGTACTGGCCACTCCCTGCTTCTTCTTCAATTCGACTTGCCAATTCGGATAGACGCTTGCGAATCAGTTTGTGGTAATCACGACCCAGCGTATACCGGGAGATATAAGCTTTTTCTGGCGAGGCGAGAATTTCGAGTTCCTGCGTATTGCGATCGAGGTAGTCCATGCGCAGGGAAAGAACGCGCAGAGTCCCGGGCACTAATTCCTGGGGTCGTGCGCGCTTGCTGCCGTGCCGTGCCATGTAGTCCATGCTGCCGTGATAACCCGCAGCTAGCCACTTTTGTAGGTAGGCTTCGTTTTCGCCTAGGTCGACGCCGGTGATGCCCAGCTGTTGAAACCCGAGTTCAGTGGCCCATTGGCGGATCTTTTGCACCAGTGCCGAGTAGTCCGAAGATGTAAGTTGTTGGGGCAAATTGGAACGACCGTTGGGAGAGAGCTAGGTATAATTCTGACAGAACTGCAATTAATGAGTGTACTTCTTTCTAGCACCCGCTGCTTCGAAAGAAGGCAAATCTTCACTGTCACAGGGAGTGAAATGCTAGGCACTGAAAAACTCTACACCGGCGCGCAAACGCACGCCCTGGATCATTGCGCCATTCATAATCACAGCATCCCCGGGATCGTGCTGATGGCTCGCGCCGCTGAAGTGGCTTTCAGCTACCTTCTCGAAGTCTGGCCCCAGCCAACTTGTCTGCAGGTACTGTGCGGCACGGGTAACAATGGCGGTGATGGTTTTCTCATAGCCGATCTGGCACACAAGCGTGGCATCGAGGTTGTGGTATTCCAGCTGGGAGACCCCGGCAAGACCGAAGGCGATGCGCTGCGGGCCCGGCAACAGGCGCTGGCCAATGGGGTAGAGATGGCGCCCTTTGGCAGTGTTGCGCTAAACGCTACTGGGGTGATTGTCGATGCCATGCTGGGTACAGGTCTGAGCGGAGAGGTTCGTGGTGCCTATGTCGAAGCGATCGAGCTTGTTAATGCCAGCGGCCTGCCGACATTGGCGGTGGATATACCCTCCGGACTGTGCGCCGATACTGGTAGTGTGCTGGGTAGCGCGGTGCGTGCTGATCTCACCGTCACGTTCATTGGTTTAAAGCGTGGGCTGTTTACACTGCAGGCGCCAGACTATACCGGTGCCGTGCAGTTCTCTGATTTGGGAGTGCCCGCGGAAGTCTATGCCGAAGTGCCCGTGGATTGTTCCCGCCTGGAACTGGAGCCGCTTCTGGAAAGCCTGCCATCTCGACCTGCGACGGCCCACAAGGGATTGTATGGCACGGTACTGATTATGGGTGGGGACTATGGAATGGCGGGTGCTGCGGTTTTGGCTGCTGAAGCTTCGCTGCGCTGCGGTGCGGGCCTGGTGCAGGCGGCCACAAGGCCGGAGCACGTGGCGGCGTTAGTGGCCAGAGTGCCGGAGGTCATGGCAAAGGGTGTTAATTCGCAGCAAGAATTTGCACCGTTGCTGGAGTCCGCTGATGTCATTGTCGTGGGCCCGGGACTGGGGCTGGCTTCCTGGTCGGTGCAGGGGCTTCAACTGGCGCTTGCGTCCGGCAGGCCACTGGTTCTTGATGCCGACGCCCTTAACTTGTTGGCGGCCGGTAAGGTAAAGAACTTTGCTCCCGCGAATAATTACGTACTCACACCCCATCCGGGAGAGGCCGCCCGTCTGTTGAACTGTTCCACTGCCGACGTACAGTCCGATCGGTTCGCCGCTGTGCGTGCGCTGCAATTGCGCTTTGGCGGCGTGGTTGTGCTTAAAGGAAACGGCAGCTTGATTGCCACAGCTGAGCAGGTATTGCTCAGTGATTATGGCAATCCCGGAATGGCCAGTGGCGGGATGGGTGACGTTCTCAGTGGTGTAATTGGTGCACTGTTGGCTCAGCATGTGCCCGCCGATGAAGCCGCGGCCCTGGGGGTATGCCTGCACGGTGCGGCCGCCGATATTGCCGCCGAGGGCGGTATGCGTGGTCTGGTTGCATCCGACCTTATTCCTCCTATGCGCTTGCTGCTGGGATGATATCGGAGCAATTTACAGTTACCGCACCCGATGAGGAGGCCATGTTGTCCTTGGGCGCGCGCCTTGCTGCGATTTGTGAGCCAGGCGCTGTGCTGTATTTGCGCGGAGATCTGGGTATGGGGAAAACCACGCTGAGTCGTGGTTTTATTCAGTCGCTGGGACACAAAGGCGCCGTAAAAAGCCCCACCTACACGCTGGTGGAGCCCTATCATTTAGACAAATTAAAAGTTTTTCATTTCGATCTGTACCGATTGGAAGATCCCGAAGAACTCGAATTTATGGGAATCCGAGATTATTTCGGTGATTTTTCGGTTTGCCTGGTGGAATGGGCCGAGAGGGGCCTGGGCGCTTTGCCCCCAGCGGATTTAGTGATTACCATAGAGTGTGAAGGTCAGGGGCGTCGATTGGCATATAGTGCAACGACAACACTCGGCAAGCGCATGCTTGCGCGCGTGCAACCGAATGCCGACGGGGGGAGCGCTGGCGTTTAGAATGTGACGTATAAAAAAGTAACACCGGGCGGGAGTGGTATGAACAGGGCGTGGACCTTAATAGTCCTGGGGTGGTTAACAGTGTCCTCTGCATGGGCAGTTGAGGTGCACGATGTGCGCTTGTGGCGTGCGCCCGATCACACGCGGATTGTTTTTGATCTCACCGGACCGGCGCAGCACAAGCTTATTGTGCTGTCTAATCCCAGCCGGATCGTGCTGGATATTCAAGATATTCAACTTCGTGCTGAACTGTCTGGTCTAAAGCTGACGGATACACCGGTGCAGCTGATCCGCTCCGGTGTTCGTGATGGCGATGACCTGCGCATTGTGTTGGAAATGGGCGCCCAGGTCGATCCCCGGAGTTTTGCACTGAAGGCCAACGAGCAGGCGGGAGATCGTCTGGTGCTGGATTTATACGATCAGCAGGTCAGGGTTGCGGACGTTAAAAAAAGCGTTAAGCAATCGGCCAAGCGCGACATTATTATTGCCATTGATGCAGGTCACGGTGGTGAAGACCCGGGGGCGCTTGGCCCTGGTCGAGTGCGGGAAAAAGATGTGGTCCTTTCTATCGCCAAAGAGCTGAGTGCGTTGTTTAAGGCCGACACCGGTTTTCAGTCCACCATGATTCGTAGCGGTGACTATTATATTAGCCTTCGCGGACGCAGAGATCTGGCGCGGAAACGACAGGCTGATTTGTTTGTCTCTATCCACGCCGACGCATTTAAGCGCAAGCAAGCCAACGGCGCATCGGTGTATGCCCTGTCGACCCGGGGTGCCACCAGTACAGCGGCATCCTATCTGGCAAAGCGGGAAAATGCGGCCGACCTTGTCGGTGGTGTAACCCTTTCTGATAAAGATGATCTACTCGCCGGGGTGCTGGCCGATTTGTCCATGACATCCACACTGGATACCAGCCTGAAGCTCGGCGACAGCGTTTTACGAAATGTCGACGATGTCGCCAGGTTGCACAAAAAAAACGTCGAGCAGGCAGGGTTCGCGGTCCTAAAATCACCGGATATACCTTCAATTCTGGTTGAAACGGGATTTATCTCCAATCCACAGGAATCCAAAAAGCTCGCTACGCGCAGTTATCAAAAGCGCATGGCGCACGCGATTCACCGGGGAATTCGTGACTGGTTCCTGGCACACCCGCCTTCAGGCACGCTCTTGGCGTGGCAGAAAAAGCAGGGCGGTCAACAGTACGTCATCGCCAGAGGTGATACACTGTCAGACATCGCCCAGCGCTTCAGTATTTCCCTGGCAGATCTCAAGAGCTACAACAGTATCACCAGCTCGAAGATCATGGTGGGGCAGAAGCTGACCATACCTAACAGCTGAAAACTATCGCCTCAATGTCCCGAATTCACTTGCTCAATTCACGGCTGGCTAACCAGATCGCAGCTGGGGAGGTGGTGGAGCGCCCCGCATCTGTGGCGAAAGAGGTGCTGGAGAACAGTTTGGACGCGGGCGCAACCCGCGTGGAAGTTGACGTCGAATCTGGCGGCTCCAAGCTGATCCGAATTCGCGACAATGGCAGCGGAATTCCCAGTGACGATATGACCCTCGCGCTTGCCCGTCACGCTACCAGTAAGATTGCATCGCTGGAAGACCTTGAGCGGGTAGGTAGCCTTGGGTTTCGTGGAGAGGCCTTGGCCAGTATTGGTTCTGTTTCGAAACTGACCCTGACAAGTAATGCCAATGAGGTCGGTAGTGAAGGCTGCAGTGCCGTTTGTGAAGGGCGTGATATGGAAGTTCAGCTTAAGCCCGCGTCACATCCCCAGGGCACCACCGTGGAAGTGCGAGACCTGTTTTTTAACACCCCGGCCAGGCGTAAATTTCTGCGTAAGGAAAAAACCGAGTTCAACCATCTTGAAGAAGTGGTTAAGCGTCTCGCCCTGTCGCGTTTCGATGTGGGATTTTCCCTGCGCCACAATGGCAAGGTGGTACACAATTTGAAGGCGGCGGCTGCGCAAACAGAACGGCAGCGTCGGGTTGCTGCTGTCTGCGGACCTGCCTTTATGGAGCAGGCCATCGCCATCGAGTCGGAAGTTCCGCCCTATCGGTTAACCGGTTGGGTAGGGTTGCCCACTTTTTCCCGTAGTCAGGCGGATTTGCAGTATTTTTTTGTCAACGGCCGGGTTATTCGTGACCGCTTGATTGCCCACGCGGTGAAGCAGGCCTATCGGGATGTGCTGTATCACGGGCGACATCCGGCGTTTGTGCTTTACCTGGAGCTGGACCCCGCCCAGGTCGACGTAAACGTGCACCCTACCAAGCATGAAGTGCGGTTTCGGGACGGTCGGGCCGTTCACAATTTCATTTTTTCCAGCCTGCACCGTGCCCTGGCGGACGTTCGTCCTGGTCAGGAGTTGGAGCGAGACCCGCTGCCGCAGCACATGCTGTCGACGCCGGACGGCATGGCGATTGATACTGCAACGGGAGAAATACGCAGCCAGAGTGCCCTCGCATGGGGAGCGTCCAGTGCGAGTCGCGGAGCTGTATCCGGCCGCACATATAGTCACAACGCAACGACAGCCGCTCAGGTGAGTGGTCAAATGAGCGGATACGCGCGTTTGCACGGGATGCCAGCGGCGGTCTCCGAGGAAGAGGTGCCGCCCCTGGGTTATGCGCTGGCGCAGCTGAAAGGCATCTATATCCTGGCTGAAAATACTCACGGTCTGGTTGTGGTCGATATGCACGCCGCGCATGAGCGTATTACCTATGAGCGTCTCAAGGCAGCCCGCGCTGACACGGGCATTCTTAGTCAGCCGCTACTAGTGCCGCAATCTGTGGCGGTCAGTCAGCGGGAAGTGGGAATCGCCAGCCAACACAGCGAGTTATTTGAGCGCCTGGGTCTGGCGGTCGAGGCGGGTGGGGAGGAGTCTCTGGTGATTCGTCAAATTCCGGTGCTTTTGCGCGATTCAGACGTCGAGCAGCTGGTGCGGGATATGCTGGCAGATTTGATTGAATTTGGCAGTTCGGAGCGTATCGAGGCGCACATGGACGAGATTCTCTCTACCATGGCCTGTCATGGCTCCGTGCGCGCAAACCGCCGCCTCACGATTCCAGAGATGAATGCGCTGCTGCGAGATATGGAAGAAACCGAGCGCTCCGGCCAGTGCAACCATGGCCGTCCGACCTGGACCCAGATGGGTCTGGAGGAGCTGGACAAGCTGTTCTTGCGCGGCCGTTGAGGCGACGGTGAATCCCGAAAAACCCTTGTTGATCTGTCTGATGGGCCCCACTGCGTCAGGTAAGACAGATCTGGCGATCGAATTGGCCGGGCATCTGAATTGTGAGTTAGTCAGTGTCGATTCCGCGCTCGTTTACCGGGGTATGGACATTGGTAGCGCCAAGCCGGATTACCCCCACCACCTCATTGATATACGCGATCCCTCCCATGCTTATTCTGCGGCAGATTTCGTGGTGGATGCTAATCAGGCCACTGCGGACATCATCGCACGCGGCAAAACCCCGCTACTGGTCGGTGGCAGCATGCTCTATTTCAAGGCCTTCCTGGAAGGTCTTGATGAAATGCCCGGCGCTGATCCGGCCGTAAGGGCAGAGATCGCCGACCAGGCCGCGACCTATGGCTGGCCTTATATCCATCAACAGCTTTCAGAGGTGGACCCTGGGTCGGCTGCTCGCATTCATCCTCACCATTCGCAGCGGCTTAGTCGTGCGTTGGAAGTCTACCGCTCCGGGGGCGTCACTCTGACAGAGTTACACAACAGAGGTGCACATGGCGCGAGTGTACCCGAGGTTCTCGAGCGATACCGGGTGGTGCAGTTGGCGATTTGTCCGGTGGACCGCGCTGTATTGCACCGGCGAATAGCGCGGCGATTTGACCTGATGATGGCCGCAGGCTTCCTGGAGGAAGTGCGCGGTTTATGGGAGCGACAGGACCTACTTCCCGAACTCCCAGCGGCTCGGGCGGTGGGATATCGCCAGTTGTGGGCGCACCTCGACGGAAACTGCACGCTTGAAGCGGCGGTGAGAAATGGCGTTACCGCCACGCGGCGGCTGGCTAAGCGTCAGCTGACCTGGTTGCGAAAATGGTCAAATATTGAGTGGATATACACCGATAATGTAGGTAACGTCGTAAAAAATGCAGAAATGCAGATTGCGAGTCAGGCTTCGAGCGAAGCGCCATTGGAGGTGGCCTTGAACTATCTTCGTTAGGCCCCACTAATAAATACATCGGAAATGCATTATACTGTCTCCGGTTAAACTCAAGACCCGTTTTCCATTCTGAACACTGTTAGGGCGGTAGCTTCAGGGTGGTAAGAGGTCGTTTTTTTTATAAGTATTTGGCTCGAATTGAGCCTGCCTAGGAGAGAGTTATGTCAAAAGGGCATACGCTACAAGACCCTTACCTGAACATTTTGCGTAAGGAACGCGTTCCGGTTTCAATCTATCTGGTAAATGGCATCAAACTGCAGGGCCAGATTGAGTCATTTGATCAGTTTGTTGTGCTGTTGAAAAATACGGTCAGCCAAATGGTCTATAAGCACGCGATTTCGACCGTTGTCCCCTCCCGGGTGGTGCGTCTGCCTTTGCAGAATCCGGCAGAAGATGGAGAAGACGCTAGTTAAACGGTTTTTCTAAGGATATCCTCAGGGTATCTGTCACTGATTTATTCTGACCCGAAGAGGTAAGCTTGTTTTTTGAACGTCCCGATTCGGGTGAGCGTGCTGTGCTCGTCCACCTGAAACTCGCCAGTGAGTCCCAACATGAGGACCCGCGTGAATTTGAGGAGTTGGTGCTCTCCGCTGGAGGTGATCCGGTATCCTATGTGATGGGCACCCGTGAAACGCCGCACCCGCGCACGTTTGTCGGCAGTGGAAAGTTGGCGGAAATCGGTGGTGAGGTGCTTGAGCAATGCGCAGAAATCGTCATGTTCAATCACGCGCTTAGTCCCAGTCAGGAGCGTAATTTGGAGCAGGAGTTGCAGTGCCGAGTGTTGGATCGCACCGGCCTGATACTGGATATCTTTGCACAACGGGCCAGAACACACGAAGGAAAGCTGCAGGTTGAGTTGGCGCAATTGCAGCATATATCTACTCGACTTGTGCGTGGTTGGACTCACCTTGAGCGACAAAAGGGCGGTATTGGTTTACGCGGCCCCGGTGAGACCCAGCTAGAGACGGACCGCCGGTTGCTGCGCGCGCGTATTAAAGCGCTGACGTCACGTCTGCAGAAGGTGCGCAAACAGCGCAATCAGGGGCGTCGCGCCCGCGACCGCGCAGAAATCCCATCCGTTTCTCTGGTTGGTTATACCAACGCTGGGAAGTCTACCTTGTTTAACTGCGTTACCGAATCTTCGGTGTATGTCGCTGACCAGCTGTTTGCGACCCTGGACCCCACGCTGCGCCGCTTGGAAATCGACAATGTAGGTCCTGTGATTTTGGCTGATACGGTGGGATTCATCGCCCACCTGCCGCACAAGTTGGTCGAGGCTTTTAAAGCGACGCTGGAAGAAACCCTGAATGCGGATCTTTTGTTACACGTGGTTGATGCCGCTAGTCACGAGCGGGATGACAACATGCACCAGGTGCAGGATGTGTTGTCGGAAATTGGTGCCGAGGGTATTCCTCAGCTGCAGGTATTCAATAAACTGGATGTACTGGAACAGCCGCCCCGCTTGGAACGTAACGCAGAGGGGAGGCCGGAGCGTGTATGGGTGAGCGCAGCCACTGGCGCTGGAATGGACTTGTTACTGCAGGCGATTGCCGAGTTAGTGGGCCAAGATATGGTGTCTGAAGAAGTGCATTTGGACCCCGGTCAGGGGAGTTTGCGTGCGGCATTTTACAATATGGGTGCCGTGCAGGCTGAGGATTATGGCGATGATGGCGCGGCCCATCTGAGTGTCCGGCTGCCCCGAGCGGACTGGAATCGGCTGATGAAGAAGGGTCCGGAGCCGTTGTTTTAGTTGGCAGGAGTTTTGCAGTTCTGCGTACCCTGAGTAAAAAGTTTGATAGACTGTTTGTTTTTTTAATTAGGAGTTGGCTATGGCCTGGAATGAACCGGGTGGCGGTGATAATAATCCCAAGGATCCTTGGGGTGGTAACAATCAGGGGCCGCCTGATCTCGACGAAGCGCTGAAAAAATTCCAGGAGAAGCTTCGGGGAATATTCGGAGGCGGCAGCGGTAGCGGTAGCGGAAGTTCGTCCACCGGCGGCGGTATCCCAGGGTTCTCTGCAGGGGTTGTTGGTTTTCTTGTCATTGTAGCCCTGGCAGTCTGGGGTCTCATGGGATTTTACCAGTTGGATCAGCAGGAGCGCGGCGTTGTGCTGCGTTTCGGTAAGTACACTAATACTGTTCAGCCAGGCCTGCATTGGAACCCGCCCATTATCGATGATGTTACAACGGTGAACACCACCAAAGTTCGCTCGGCCAGCTTTCGAGAAATCATGCTCACGCAGGATGAGAACATCGTTGAGGTACAGCTCTCGGTACAATATGTCATTAATGATCCGGAAAATTTTGTACTTAAGGTGCTTGCGCCAGAGAGTTCTTTGCAAAACGCTGCCAAGAGCGCATTGCGGCATGTTGTCGGTGGCACCACGATGGACCTGGTGCTGACAGAAGGTCGCGCCAGGATAGGCGCGGAGATTCAGCAGCGGCTTCAGGAATACATTGATCTTTATCAGACCGGCATATTGGTAAGCAAGGTAACGGTTGACGAGTCCAAGCCGCCTACTCAGGTGCAGGCGGCGTTTGATGATGTGATCAAGGCTCGTGAGGATGAGGAACGAGTGAAGAACGAAGCTCAGGCCTATGCCAATGGTATTGTTCCCGAAGCTCGTGGTGGAGCTCAGCGACAAATCGAGGAAGCAAGCGCTTACAAGGAGGAGGTAATCGCGAACGCGGAAGGTGAGGCAGAGCGATTCAGCTTGCTGCTGACCGCT
>PKCY01000229.1 GCA_002862985.1 Haliea sp. | reverse complement strand
CATTTCCCGATGGCCATTAATCGGCAACTGATCGAAATGACCAACGGTGCCGAAACCCGCATTATTGATCAAATAGTCTACCGGGCCCTTCTGGCGTATGGCCTCCAAGGTTGCGGCCACCCCCTCGACCGCACTGAGATCAGCCTCCAGACAGTGCATTTCCACAGAACCGGCTAATTCACTGGCTAAGACCTCAAGTTTCTCTCGGCGCCGTGCCACTCCAATAATCACATCACAAAGCGGGGCCAACTGACGGCAAAACGCCGCACCCAGACCCGCGGAAGCACCGGTAACCAGCGCAGTAACTTTATGCTCAGACATCAAATCTCCCAATCTTTTAACAGGTGGCTGCCGACGCAACCCTTGCTCCTGCTAAGCCACAGTAACGTGTAAAAAACTACTCCGCGCAACGCCGTTCAGCATAATTTGCGGTGCACGTAGACATCAAAACGCACCGCGCTGCCTGCTATGTGATGTGACGGGGGAGGCCCCGCCAGACTAGGTGCTTTTGCAGGCCGTTTGACTACTACTCTAGCGGTATTGAGCGCTAATGCCCAGTCCAATAGCGAGCCCGCTTCCTCGGCATTCGAGGAATTTTCTAACAGCGTCTGTATTAGTGCCATCTCCTTTTTTGCCGCCGCACTCTTACTACGTTGGGGGAACATCGGGTCCAGGTAAACCACATCCACGCCCTGAAGGTCGCTAACCTTCAGCGTGCGAACATCACCAGAATGCAAATGCATACGTTGCGATACCGCGGCAAGCCAGGGATCACCTGTGTCTGCGGCGACGCGCATACCGGCACGCAATAACTCAACTATGAGTGGCTCGCGCTCAAACAACGTGACCAGACAACCCAAGTCGGCAAGCACAAAAGCGTCGCGACCCAATCCCGCGGTTGCATCCATCACGCTCAATGGGGATTTTTTACCCACACCCACCGCCCGGCCCAATAATTCATTGGCGCCAGAACGGCGACGATGGCGCATACCGTCACTACCGAAATCCACAAATACCGGTCCGGGTGCTCCACGCCCTGTTTGCTGTAAATACAGTGCCTCAGCGTTAACAATAAGCACCGCGTTTCCGCTCTCGCAGCATACCGGATCGGATCCGGTTTCTAACAGGGGCAGACCAAGTAGCGCAGCCAACTCGGTGGCACGCATTTCATCGCCGGTCGCAGCGGCAATCAGTGCCAAATGCAGCGAGTGGGAGCGCGATTCAGAATTCGCCAAGGCGTTTCAATCCCCGCTACTGGCCAGCATAGCCTCCAGGCGACTGCAGTTGTGCTGGATCGCCTCCATGTACAAATGCTGGCCGTCAAAATGGTCCGCTGCGCACTGGTGCATACTGTCAAAATGGCCATCGAGTCGAACCTCAATGGCCGTACGCATAAATTCAGGGGTCTGCTGCAATAGTTGTTCTGGCGAACGGTAAAGGACGCCTTTATAGGCCACTTGGGTCTCTTCGCCGGCCATGCCGCCAGCGGCAAACTCCTCAAATAGAAAATCGCGACACTTTTGCACGTAAGCAACATCGGCCATTTGCGCTATAAGATCCGCCGAACCCAGCAATTTCCCCAGCACATGTTCCTGCTCATTGGCCACATGAAGATCGCAAGGATCCACTTCATAGCCGGTAAAATGGAGAATGCGCGCACAGGGGTCCACCATGTGCTGCAGGCCGACACGTGGAAAGTAGTCTGAGATGAACCGAATTCCGCGGCTCACATGCACACGAGTATAGGCTGCGCCATTCTTGTGGCGAGTGTCTCGCATTCGTCGAATATACCCCGAGTCGTGAAAGAGCGCGGCGCCAATACCGATCATGGCCTCATCTGGCGCAAGTCCATCATCGGTCGGATGACGTCGGCCATGGCCATCTATGAGACGCGCCATCGCGAGCGTAACATCCAGCACATGCTGAGCGTTGTGGTAGCGCACATCACATGCCCGGAACCCGGGATAGGTGCCATTGTAGAGTCGACTGAAATCACCAAACAACACCGGAAGAGGTGCAAAATCGAAACCCGGATACCGCTTACCGAGTATTTGCATTACCTCCCCCATGACGGCCTTCGGATCAGACACATCTACGCTGTTGCTAACGTCCATATGTCCAGCTCGCTGAATTTGTCCCACCATCAAAAATTTAGTCCTCAGTTATAGTTTTAACGCTGCGCTTTTTAAGCATACTTGCCAGGTCATCGAACAGGACCTCTGCTATCGGCGCAGCCCCCGAACGCTCCGCCTCGTTCTCCTGTGAGATAATTGGCTGGGCGCGATGGGGCAACTTTTCGCCGCCCAGCCCCAAAGAAAGAGGTCTGCCTTCCAAATCAATGTCTATCTGAAGATTATAGGCAAAGCGCGACAATCCATGCTTATCAACGATGCGAAAGCGACGCGGCCGGGACTGGCCGTCCTGCTCTACACCCTCCGTAAGCCAACATGTGATAGCGTCTATGGGCTTGCCCGACAGCGGGATACCTTGCAGGGCCGGCAATATACGACTCACCGCATTGACAAACGAAGTCGCCGATACCGCCGTTATCGACTGGACACTCTCAGAGCCCCAAACTGCTTGCTCACAATGAAATTCACCAATAAACACCTGGTTCGCCTGAGCCAAATCCAGCATCCGCGCGAGCTCAATGGTGACGTCGCCAACAATGAAACTCAACACAGAGGGATTCACACCTTCGGCCTGATATAGCTCATAGTGACCGCCTATGTGATACCCGGTTCGAATCACCGGTACCGTATGGCCACGAGAAGCCGCCTGCGCAACCGCATTATCCGCCACTACCAGCAACATAAAAATAAACAGATCCTGATTCGCGCTAGGGCTCAAGTCCCGATTCCAGATGTAATACCCATCGCCGGTCGTGGTACGGGCAAAATTAATTTCAATACCTTGCGCCAGCAACTTGTTATAGGCGGAATTTAGAGAGTAAGAGAGACTGTTCAACTGGCTCGCTTGTTCGAACGGGGTATAAAGGGAAAAGTCCACAATATCGAACAACAATACTGCACGACTCTCAACGTAGCTTAGTCCGTAACGCTTTATGACCTGCTCGACAGCCCCCAGAACTTTCACGTCTTCTGACAATGCTCTATTCAGTTTTATGAAGGTAGGCGAAACATCGAGCCGCTCACTGACAGCAAATATTTCCTCGCGGGTCTTTCGCCGTTGACCAGAGATCAGTTCGCGAACAAATGCCTCATTGGCCCGGCTATCATCTGTCTGAGCATCCCCAGTGGCGCAGTAGTTACCCAAAAAATAGTGTGGCACAAAAATAACAAGGACGCCGCGTTCGTCAGAGCTCCAACAAAGCACGATATTCTGCCCCAGCCGCCACTGCTTCCGTAGCGTAGTTTCCAGCGCCTTGAGGTTGCCTCGTTGAACGATATTTATTGCACTGGGAGACTCTGCGCCGCTCGCAATTTCCGCTCCGTCACCAGAATTCCCTCGCCCCACATCCTCTGTGTCGCTCGATCTTGGCATCTCGATTCTCGTCTCAGTCGGTCCAAAGTAGTAGTGAACTGCATTAGAACTACTGGCATTATAAAGGCCTGTGAGCGTGGGAGCCATGCCTGAGATATGAGAAACAGCCACGATCAGTCAGTGATTTCAATAACAGATAGGAGCACCATACATAATGCACCGCTTGAACTATTTCCCTGTTGCTCTGGCATTTTTATTCCTATGTGCCTGTCAGGACTACGATTTTAAGGTAAACGAAAAAATCGTCTACGCCCCGATACCACTGTTTCGTGACTTCAGTACTCCCGACCCTGGCTTAACCAGCTGCTTGGAGCAGGCGATCAACGATGGCGCCATTACCGCCGCACAGCAGCTGACATCCATCGATTGCAGTTTCGCCGGCATTGAAAGCGTGGAGGGCCTAGCCACCTTTAACGGCCTGATAGCGTTGCGGCTATCATCCAACCAGGTTCGCAATCTTGTCGAAATCAACAAGCTCGCTGCGTTAGAGGTGTTGTATTTGGACGATAACCAGGTCATCGACCCCGTACCACTTTACGCTCTGCGCGCCCTACGCTATCTGAATCTCTCCGGTAATCAGGCTCTACAGTGCCCCAAAGAGGGCAATCTTGAACAGCTGGAGACACTTGTTCTCCCAAAACACTGCAATTGATTTACTCGCTGAAATCGTTCCTGAGACACCGTTTAGATAATTTACAGGCAAGCTAGCGCAAAGGTGTGCCGCGAGGAATCCTCATCGGATTTTTTACCAGCAGGAACGAGAAGGAAATCACAACGCCGGTAAGCATTTTCTGGGGTTGCTTGTTGGGCTCCGTTTTAGGGTGGATCGGCTAAAGACAAAGAATCTAGCGTACGTGTGCAAACGTAATTTTTGAAACTTCGATCGTGACACTAAAGCTTGGGAGTCTGGATGAGCACCCTTTAGTTGGACCCACCAATATCCAGCCAGTCAAACCCGCTCGCCTGCTCTGCAAATATAACTCTCTCAAGGGTATCAAACACAGAAAGCAGCGCATCCTCCGCAAGATCCGCGCGGTTATTCTTCTCACTGATGTGCGCCACCACCAAATGGCGCAAACTGGCACTATCAATCTGGTGCAGAAACTCTACTGCCTGCTGGTTGCTAAGATGCCCCCAATCCCCACCCACACGGCGTTTCAAATGCGGTGGATAAGGCCCGTCCAGTAACAGCGGAAGATCGTGATTAAATTCCAGTAAAAGGCTGTGGCATCCGCGGAATTTATCGACAACATGAGGCGTAATACTACCCAAGTCCGTCAGAATCCCCAGGCGGTAATCCTTCCATCCCAGGCGGTATTGGCAGGGTTCAGCGGCATCATGGGGCACAGCAACAGCTTTGACCGACAGACATCCAATGGTGAAGTCGTCCTCGCAGTTAAAGCAACGCAATTCGTCACTACCATCACAGCGCCCGGTGCTGGAGGTGCCGTACGTTAGGTAAACAGGAATCTGAAATTTGCGTGACAGGGCTGCGACGCCGCTGCTGTGGTCAGAGTGCTCATGAGTAACTAAAATGGCGTCAAGTTGCTGAGGCTCAACATTCAGGCGAGACAAGCGCCTGACGGTGTCGCGCAATGAAAACCCGCAGTCGATCATCACCAGAGTGTCGCCGGCCCTAACCAGTGTGGCATTGCCTTTGCTGCCCGACCCCAAAGAGGCAAATTGCACGGAAAACCTCGCCTGAAATGCTAGTCGATATTGCCTTTGATGAGAGCCAGCAGGCCCTGTTCTTCACGCTTATCGAAGAGCGCAACTGAGTCCTGAGATTGCAGTCTAATACTCACCGACTTATCAGGCTGGGCCTTCATCGTCACCAAAAATAATTGGCCGGCCATGGGATGCCCTTCATCACTGCTCCACATCCAATCGAGCCACCCTGCCTCATCGCCGTCCTCTGGACCAAGAAGGCGCACGTAATATATACCCGCGCTGCGGTCGCGATCGGTAATTTCAAAAGTAGACTCCTCCAGCGCTCGACCCAGCGACGCCCAGGCGCGATCGTACGGCAGTTCAAGTCGAATATAGGTGTATCCCCCGGGCGCTTCCTGCATGGAAATTTTGCCGCCGGCACTAATCCCCTGCTCTGCAATCATGGACACGGGCGGCGATTCGGCACTGTCAGCCAGGTATTGTGCGATGGCACGTAACATCTCAGCAGCCTGTGCGGTATCGTCGGATTTAGCCGGCCACGCGTTCACGTTGCCCGCCTGGTCCATCTGCAAGACATGCAATTCGCTGGTGCCGCGCTGCACTCCTTGCTCCATGCGAAAGCGAAAACGCGATGCCATGGATTGACCCTCGACCGTGAACCATCCGGTTTCCATGATGCCAGCACGGGCGTCCACGCGCGCAACCTGCATACCTGAGGCCGACATAAAGCTGCGCACCTGCGGCCAAACCTGCCCAGGGGGAACACTTATCAAAGCCCAGCTTTCATCACCAAGTTTTTGAATACGCACAATTTCCGACCCGGAAGCCCCGCTCACCAGCGGGGCGGGCCGGGGTACTTCAAACTCTCCCTCGGCAAGAAAGTTATCCTCGACCTTCGGGATAACATAGATTTCTCGCAGCGTTGCAGTGTCCATACCCTTGGGCACAGTTATGGGCTGCAGTTGAGGTGCCTTCTTATAATCTTCAGATCGATCACGAAACATACCCTTATCACCAAACAGGGATCCGCACCCGGTACCGGTCAACAACAGGGCGCTTAATAGCCCAACCTTCAACACCTTCATCTGCATTTTCATCAAACTCCCGCCACTTCCAGGGCATCGAGAACTGTTGCATGATACTGCTCGTCCAGCGACGTCAGGGGCAGGCGAATACCCTCCCCGATAATTCCACGCTGATGTAGGGCCCATTTTACCGGAATGGGGTTCGGCTCCAAAAACAGAGCCTTGTTCAAAGGCGCTAATTGACGGTCAATTGACTCTGCCTGTTCCCGGTCGCCAGCCAATGCCAACTGACACATCCGAGCCACTAGCACCGGGGCCACATTTGCAGTAACGGAAATACTGCCACTTCCGCCGTCGAGTATGAGCTCCATTGCGGTAGGGTCATCGCCAGAATAAATGGCAATCTGCTCGCCGCAGAGCTGGATGAGCTCTCGGCCACGCGCCAACTCACCGGTCGCGTCCTTGATTCCCGTGATGTTCTTGAGCTCCGCCAGCCGCAACACCGTGTCATTGCTCATATCAACGGCGGTGCGTCCGGGCACATTGTAGAGAATCTGCGGCACAGTAACCGCCTCCGCAATGGCTTTAAAGTGTTCGTATAAACCCTGTTGGGTGGGGCGATTATAGTAGGGGGTGACCAGGAGGCAGGCATCCGCTCCGGCATCAGCCGCTGCCGCAGTGAAGTCAATAGCCTCTGCGGTGGAGTTGGACCCCGTCCCTGCGACCACCGGAATACGGCCTGCAGTGTACCGCACGCAAAATCTGACGACTTCGCAATGCTCTTTTGGGTTTAGTGTAGAGCTTTCTCCGGTTGTGCCCACCGCCCCTATGGCAGCAGTACCAGATTCCAGGTGCCAGTCTATAAGACGCTCCAGACAATTCCAATCCACGCCGCCATCAGCGTGCATGGGGGTAACCAATGCGACGATACTACCGGTAATCATTGACTGTCTCCGCAACATGACCAGAAGGGTGCGAGTCTGCGCACAGATACCCCCTGGGAAGCCCGTCATTATCCATGACAGCGACAGGATGACAACCTAGCGCTGCCACCCCCTGACAAAATAAGATCAAGCAGAAGGCGCTCTGGTGACGTAAAATAATGCTGGCGCGGTGGTGGTTTCGAAACAACCAACCCTTGGTAGTAGAGAACCTGATATGAAATTACAGCCCCTGATAATCTCAGTACTGGTGTTTTGCGCCTGCTGGAGCTCGACCGGCGCGTTCGCGGGAGGAATCCCACGGGTAGGTGACCTATCCAAGGTGGACCTTGAATTTATGTCGCAGCAACGTCAGTCACTTCAGGATATGACGGCACTAAGCCTTGGTCGTCAGTTCAATGGTAACCGCGATCAGGACCTTGAATTACTGCAGGCCCTGTTGGACAGGAAGTTAGTAAGAGCCGACCAGACCCTAGAGCTGCAGGCGATGGGGGTTATCATCGGTGATCTGCTGGCGAAAGAACTGGACATGCACTGGGTGATTTATGAAGATCGGGAGGGTCGCAGCCGCGCCCTGCGCTATAAAGCAACCGATGAGTTTCTGTTCCCGATCACCATGATCGCCAGGCGCCAGGAAGTGGGCAATCAGACACCCGTAGTCGATATTTACCAGAAAGCTCACGATATTATCTTTGCAAAGATACCGCCCCTGCCCTTCCAGTAGTGAGTGGTATTTACCGGAGGCAGCAATTAGACTGGCACCACCTCACTCAATTCAAGAATCCATGAGTTTACGCCCACCCCAATACAGCTTGCTTGGCAACAATCAGCACGCGACCTCGCTCGTGCTCACCGGGGACTGGGTGCAAGGCCAGAATCCAGAGAATTTCGGAGCATTCCAGGGTGAACTGGCGAGAGCACATCCGGGAAGCCTAACGGCTGACGGTGCTCAATTGGGTACCTGGGATTCGGTGCTGATGGCTTTTTTACTGCAGTGCCACGACTATTGCCAAACACAGGGCATCATCTTTGAAATACGCAACATGCCAGAGGGTGTGGACAAATTGCTAGCCGTTGCGACAGCAGTAGAGCCTCACGATCCGCCCGCTGAAAAGAGTGCCTTCTGGTTAAGTGTCCTCAGTCCTGTGAAGGTTCTGCACACGGTCTGGGAAGATATCCAGGGATCACTCGGATTTATTGGAGAGGTGTCTATCGCCCTCGCCCGGCTCTTTCGCGGCAAGGCCAACACACGCTTCACCGACTTTCTAAAGTTCTGTTTCCAGGCTGGCCCAGATGCCTTTGCCATCATCAGTCTCACCAGTGTCCTGGTCGGCATGATTCTGGGCTATCTTGGCGCCGTACAGCTGTCGCAGTTTGGCGCGGAAATCTATGTTGCCGACTTGGTCGTGATCGGCATGCTTCGGGAAATGGGGGTACTGATGACAGCGGTGGTGATGGCCGGTCGCACCGGGGCAGCCTATGCGGCACAGCTGGGCACCATGCAAACCAACGAGGAAATTGACGCTATCACCACTATGGGCATCTCTCCGGTGGAGTTTCTAGTGGTGCCGAGAATGCTTGCGCTGATTATGATCATGCCATTGCTCACCATCTACGCTGATTTGCTGGGCATCGTCGGCGGGGGAATTGTCGCCGGCGGCATGGGTATTTCCCCGGTTCAGTACATAACACAGGCCCAGGCAGCGCTCACGTTTACTGATATTTTTGTCGGGCTCTTGAAGGCACTGGTGTTCGCTGTCCTTATTGCAGTTGCCGGTTGTCGCGCGGGCATTAACTCTGGCAGAAGTTCCGCAGCGGTGGGTCAGGCTGCAACCAATGCCGTGGTCACGGCCATTGTCTATCTCATTGTTGCCGACGCTGCGGTCAACATTGTGTTTCAACAGTTGAGTATATGACGGAACCCAACGAACAGCCCGCGCACATCGAGGTCAGGGACCTCACCATGGCTTATGGTTCAGACGTTATTCAGCATGACCTGAATTTCAACATCAATAACGGCGATATCTTTGTCATCATGGGGGGCAGCGGGTGCGGCAAGAGTACCCTGCTTAAACACATGCTTGGCCTGATAAAACCCAGCCGCGGTGATATCCTTTACAACGGAACCAGTTTTTTTCAGGCAAGTGACAGCGAGCAGGGCCTTATGCGACAAGGCTGGGGCATAAGCTATCAGTCTGGTGGGCTGTTCAGCGCCATGACTCTGGGAGAGAATATCACCTTGCCACTGGAACTCTATACGCGTTATACCACGGCAGAAATTACTGATATCGTGGCTTACAAGCTGGCGCTGGTGGGCCTCGGTGGATACCAGTCTTACTACCCTTCCCAGATTAGCGGCGGCATGCAAAAAAGAGCCGCCCTGGCGCGCGCCATCGCGCTAGATCCTAAAATTCTTTTTTTCGACGAGCCTTCTGCCGGTCTTGATCCGATCAGCTCGCGCTTGCTCGATGAACTGATTATGCAAATCAAGGAGTCCATGGGCGCGACCGTCGTAATAGTGACTCACGAATTGGCCAGCATATTTGCCATCGCCAATAACTCGGTTTACTTGGATAACAACAGCCACACGATGATCGCTTACGGCAACCCTGCGGATCTGCGAGACAATAGCGAGCAACCAATAGTGAGGCAATTTTTAACTCGGTCTGCTGCAGCCGATACAAAGGAAACACCATGAGAGAAAATCCAAATACCGTGGCCATCGGCGCCTTTGTGGTTGGGGCGCTCCTGATTGCCATCGCCACCCTGATTTTTTTAATGGGGTCGGGCTTCGGTAAGAAAGAAACTGTGGTCATGGTGTTCAGCGGATCGGTAAAGGGACTCAACGTCGGTGCCCCGCTTGCTCTGCGTGGGGTGCAAGTCGGAAAAGTGACCAAGATCGAACTACAGCTGAATTCCGACCAAGACAATATAATCATGATGGTCGAGGCGGTCTTTGATGAGAAGAACATCCGCCGCAAGGGTTATGGCGACGTGGAACTATCAGAAGAATTGATTTCTCGCGGCCTGCGCGCCCAGCTCAATAGCCAGAGCTTACTGACGGGGCTGCTGTATGTTGAACTGGATTTTCACCCGAACAGCCCGCTTCACCTGGTCGATATAAACTCACCCTATATACAGCTCCCGACCATACCGACCAGTCTAGAACGGATTACCAAAAAGCTGCAGGACATTAATATTTCTAAAGTGGCCGGCCAGCTGGAAAGCATCGGCGACGGCATCGACCAATTCGTAACTAGCAAGAGTTTTCAGGATCTGCCCGACAACGTAACCAGTACCATGGATTCATTGCGCGAATTGAGTGCACAGTTACAGGAGCAATTAGCCACCACAGGCCCCAAGCTGGATACCGTTCTGGATGAAACTGCCGAAACCGTCGCCACCGCAAATACAGAATTACCCAAGATGGCGACCCTGGTGGAGGAAGATCTTAGAACACTCAACAAAGCAATTTCAGCCGTCGAACAGAGCATGACCAATGTTGATGAGCTGGTCTCTCCCGATTCAGCAACGTTGTATCAGCTTAATAATGCGTTGCAGGAAATGACGCGCGCCGGAAGAGCACTGCAATCACTTGCATCCACACTGGAACAACAACCTGAAGCACTCATCAGAGGTAAACGGGGAACTATTAAATGA
>PKCY01000270.1 GCA_002862985.1 Haliea sp. | reverse complement strand
GGACGAGGAGAGTGATGAGCAAATTGAGGTAGTGTGCAGGACTATTATTAATGCTACCGGCGCGTGGGCAGATCAGCTTCGTAATGAGGTCAATCCGGAAAAACGTATTCGCCCGTTGCGCGGTAGCCATTTGGTTTTTCCCATGGCAAAGCTTCCGGTGACAGATTCCCTATCCCTGTTTCATCCGGTCGATAAGCGACCAGTTTTTGTTTTCCCCTGGGAGGGGACCACCGTGGTTGGCACAACTGATCTGGATCATCAGGAGGACATCGATCAGGAAGCGACTATTAGTGCAGCAGAGCTGGACTACCTGTTGAAGGTCGTGCACGCATTATTTCCCGACCATCAAATTGGCCAAGAGGATGTAATTTCCACTTGGTCAGGCGTGCGGCCCGTCATCGGCTCCGAGAAATCTACTGACCCCTCCAAAGAAAGACGAGATCATGCAGTATGGGTGGATGCGGGGCTAGTGACTGTTAGCGGGGGTAAGCTCACCACATTCAGGCTAATTGCACTTGATGCTATTCGCGCTGCTGCCCCGACACTTGGCAGCGTGGAATCGCAGGAACCCAGTGATGCAATCTTCAGTGCGCCGGACATTACCCCGGCTGATCTCGGTATCGAGAATATCCGCTGGGCTCAGCGGCTGATCGGACGTTACGGAAAGCATGCAAAGGCATTGCTAGAGCAGGCGAATGAAGGCGAGAGCCAACTTGTAGGTAATACCGAATTCTGTCTTGCGGAGTGCCGCTGGGCTGCGCGCTATGAGTCGGTACTGCACCTGGATGATTTACTACTGCGACGCACACGCCTTGGTCTGCTGTTGGAACAGGGTGGGGAATCATTGTTTGCCGAGCTGGAAGAAATCTGCTCGCGAGAGCTGCAATGGGATTCTGATCGCTGGCAAATAGAGGCCGAACGCTACCGAAAGATCTGGCGAAAATACTACTACTTACCCGTTGCGGAAGGTCGCGCGGAAAACGCATGAGCAATAGTAAGGACTATGTTCTGGCGATCGACAACGGCACGCAAAGTGTGCGGGCACTGGTGTTTGACCTTGAGGGTGAATTAATCGCCAAGAGTAAGGTGGAAATTGAGCCTTACTTCTCCGCTGAGCCGGGATGGGCCGAGCAGCATGTGGAGTATTTCTGGGACAACTTGTGCAAGGCCTGTACTGGGCTCTGGCCGCAGCTGGATTTCCCCAAAAGCGCTATCAAGTCTGTCGCCCTCACTACACAACGTGCAACTGTTGTTAATCTAGACTGTGATGGCAAACCCTTGCGTCCGGCCATCGTGTGGTTAGATCAACGACTGGAGGATAATTTGCCCAGTATGGGCATCTGGAGCCTGCTGCTTTCACTCGCTGGAGAAAAGCAAACAGTTAAATTTTTTCGCAGTCAGTCTGAAGCGCATTGGATTAAAAATCAGCAGCCGGAAATCTTTGAGAAGACCGAGAAATTCCTTCTGCTTTCTGGTTATCTGAGCTACCGTTTGACGGGAAAGTACGTCGATTCGGTAGCAAGTCAGGTAGGGTATCTGCCGTTTGATTTTAAGCGCCATAACTGGTGTCAGTCCCACGACTGGAAATGGCGAGCACTGCCAATAACGCGCAACCAGCTACCCGATCTTGTTCCGGCGGGATCGCCTTTAGGGACGATAAGTGCGCAAGCGGCGGCTGCAACGGGAATTCCCGAGGGCCTGCCCCTAATCTCAGCGGGCGCGGACAAAGCTTGTGAAGTACTTGCCTCGGGATGCCTCACACCGGCTACCGGAAGCCTGAGTTATGGCACTACCGCGACCTACAACAGCACTAACACAAAATATATTGAAGCGATAAAACATGTGCCCGCTTACCCGGCAGCCATGCCGGGAACCTACAACACTGAGACCATCGTGCAACGGGGCTACTGGATGGTGAACTGGTTCAAGCGAGAATTTGGTTTACGTGAGACACGGATGGCTGAGGAACTGGGTGTAGAAACCGAAACGTTATTTGATGACCTGCTGGCGCAAGTTCCCGCCGGTGCGATGGGACTCACGGTACAGCCTTATTGGTCTCCCGGTGTTCGCATTCCTGGCCCGGAAGCGAAAGGCGCGATCATTGGTTTTGGTGATGTGCACACACGCGCACATATTTATCGCGCCATTATTGAAGGGTTGGCTTACGCTTTACGAGAAGGGAAGGAGCGTCTGGAAAAACGCAGTGGCCATCGTATAACAACCTTGAAAGTTTCAGGTGGTGGCTCTCAGAGTGATGAGGCTATGCAAATCACCGCAGACGTATTTGGTATCACGGTTGAACGTCCACATACCTATGAAACTTCGGGATTGGGTGCCGCGATCAACGCTGCCGTAGGCGTTGGACTCCACCCCGATTATGAGACGGCGTTAAAGCGTATGACGCACGTGGGCGATCAATTCGTACCGATAGAGGAAAATGTGCGTATCTACGAACAACTGTACACACAGGTCTATCTCAAGATGTACGGGAGGTTGGAGCCGCTATACGGCTCCATTCGAGAGATCACCGGGTATCCGTTTTAGGTACGAGCATGACAGGCTGCCTCGCAGGGGCTCCCGAGACTGAATCCCTTATATCCTCCGACCCACTCGCTTTAGGGATCGATAATGTTTAGCGTCTCTATGCTTGCCTTCAGTAGAGTCTGTGTTGAAAAACTCAGCTATCACTGAGAAAGGAGGTTGCTTACTTAGACTGTTATCCCCGGTTCTGAACCCGTCAAGTAGGTTCAGGTATCGCATCCGCTTTAAGCAGTTCGCAGCGGCGGGTCTGAATCCGCCAGCCCTGAGGAGTCAGGTATAGACGATCACGATAAGTCACACTGCCCACGCGGCCACCCGCACCGACACCAAGTCCCTTGGAGATGGCGCCGATATAATCCGCTTTAGCGAGTACAACCACATTTGTGGCATGGTGGGCGAGAGGGTGCTCATCGCTAGCGCGCATCATGGTTTGGATAGCATGCAACCCTTGGAAACAACTGCCGTTATAGCCACTTAGGTCAAACACCGCATCATTAGTGAAAATTTCTCCCAGCCGGGAGAACTGGCGTTGGTCTATCAGGTGTCCGTAAAGTGAAATGAGTTCGTGGATATCTAGTCGTTCAGCGGTTGATAGCGCTGTTTTCTCTGGCATGGCGGCTTCTCCAGGGGTGGTACTAAACGTCAAACTATCAAAATTGGACTAGGGGCATTCGGCATCTTCCACCGGGGCACCACTCCAGGCGAACCCGACGGCGAGCGGGTCGTGGTCGCTCAACGGACCCCCGTCGTTTGTGACGAAAATATCGGTTTCGAAGCGGCAGGAAGTGGGTGTGAGTGTCACCGTAGTACTGGAGCGGAAGAAAAATTTATCGATTGCCTCTTCGTCGATGATGCCGAGGGCGGCGCATGCATTGCTGCTGCCCGTCTGTGCTGTGAGAAAGTTGAGATTCTCTGCATCGTGACTGCGACTCAAACGCATGTTGAAATCACCTCCGATGATCATTGCCCGGCCGGCTGAAAAAACCGCTATAAACGCCGCCAGGTCACGGGTGTTGGCAACTTTTAGAGCTTGGTCGCCTTCTCCGTTGCCAGCTTCGCCGTGCAGGTTATAGATATCGACGCATACGCCCGGGGCAAGCGCAGTCCGGGCCATGCTGAATCCTTTTAGGGCTAGGCAGTCTCCGGAGTTATTGTCACAGCCAAACCACCTTTGTCTCACGATCGGACCAAACGGAAACTGCGAAAACCTGTTGAGTCCATCGCTAACGAGCGCTCCGGGGCGCTCGGGGTTGTTACCTAACGGCAGTGGAGCAGATACTGATTGGTACGGATGCATCGCCTGCGCTTTTAGTATCTCGTGGTAGACCCGCAGTGGTGAAAGCGTATTCGGTTCTGGCGTCTCCCAGTCCTCCTGTGTAAGTACCAGGTCATAGCCGTTGAGCAATGGGCCAATAAGAGGTGTGTTGGTTTCCGGGTTAGAGCTGGAAAGCTCTTCTGGCAAGCCCGCAACATTATAGCTAAGCGCAAGAAACTCACCGGATACTATCGAGGAAACATTGGCGCCGCTGGTATTGTTACTGTCGCTGCAGGCTCCGCCAAGACAGGATAGAGCGACGGCCAGTACTCTTGCGCAGCGCCGTAGTGGAATGTGTTGTCCGGAGGCGTGAGATGATATGCCACATGGTGGTGTGAGGTGGGTGTGTTTCACAGGGACATCCTCAATGAGGGAACGCAAGCTATCTTGACATGCGCTCCCTCATTGAGGAAGGTGAGCTTCCGGCTGATCTTTGGCTGGATTTCTATCACCTTGTGAACTTAGATTGTCGAAAATTCAACACAGGACTGATTCTGGGTACACGTGCCCCGCAGTTTTCGGGTCCGGGGGTATTCTAGCCACGCCACCATACGCACTGATCTGTACCCTTGGTCTTGTTGTCAGGAAATCTTACACTCAGTTGTGAAAGAGTGAGCGAGGGTCTCGTAAGTCATTGAAAAATATAGTGTGGCTCAAATATTGCATCAGTAATGCAGGCTCTCGCGACCGGAGTATAATAACGTAGATTCTTCCGAAGAATGCTTGGGCTGTGTCGGCACAGCCCGGTCCAAAGACACGAAAGGTAGACAACATGAATAAGAAAATGGTTCACAAGCCAGCCGGGCTATCACCGAAAAATTTGCTCAGGCTTGCGGTAATCTTAGTGGTCTCAATATTTTTAAGCGGTTGCTATACGGTTGCCGCTGTTCGCGATTTTGAGAGAGCGGGCGGTACAGCGCCGTGGTGGTGTAAGGGTACTCCTGATCTTACGCAGGAGGAGTGTATCGGTTTTTCGTTACAGCTTGATATCGCAGAACGTAAAGCTCGAAAGTTTCCGACCTTGGCTGATTTTGAACTTGCCGGTGCTGAAAAGATTACTGCAAGTATGCCGGTAGGTACAGGAGAGGCTTATAGTTTGGCGGGTGTCGATACGGCTACCTTCACGCCCACTGCGCCCCAGGCTCTTCTGTATGATGGTACCGGCCCTGAGGCACAACTGGTTGGCGTAATGTGGATTATCGATGGGGCCTTGCCAAACGGTTTCCCCGGCGATCGCGACCAATGGATTAGTACCGGGCCGTCTCAATGGGCTCTCCCAGCCTGGATCATACGCGGTTACCAGAACCAACCGAACGTCTTTGCTGCATCTCATCCCTGTCTTGAGGTCGGTGTGGTGTTAGGTAGTACCCTGGATGCTTGCTACTTGGAAGCTCATCCGGTTCCGTTTGAGATACTGGTCACTAACGATGATGGCTTGCAGGCACCCGGCATCGATGCCTTGGCACAAGCCTTAATTGCCCTGAATAACACGGAAATCCATGTTGTAGCACCTGCTGAAAGCCAATCCGGCGCAGGGGGGGCTACAACGCCTGCTCCTTACGTCGTGTCGGGTGCTCAAGCAACTACGTCGAGTGGTATAGCAGCAACGGCTGTCTATAGTACAGATCCGGCAGACGCGGCAGGCAGTGCCTCACCCGCGGACGCGGCGATATTTGCGCTTACCGATCCTACTCAACTATTGTCGCCCGAGGTAGTAATTAGCGGTATCAACTCGGGACAGAACTACTCGGGTGTAGCCGGTGTTTCTGGCACTATCGGCGCAGCTCGGGCAGCTCGCAGTAACGGCGTAGCGGCGATTGCCACCAGTCAGGGGTTCGGTACATTTGGCGCAGTCATAGATTACCCTGCGGGTGTCATTGCCACGCTTGCATTACTGGAGGATTGGCGACTGGGCCGTACAGTGAATACCGTTAACAGCGTACTGAATATCAACACGCCTACGTGTATTAATGGCAATACGGTCAACGGCGCCGTCTACACCAAAGTGAAGCCGATATTGGAACCTGGCGATGCGTTTAATCTTCAGGATTGCGCCTCTGTTGAGCCTGTGGAGAACATCTCAAATGACCTTGAGGCCTTCAACAATGGCTTTATTGGTATAACGGATATCAACAGAACTGATTCCCTTAAAGTATCGTCCTACAACATGGGGCTAGCGCAGAACTTCGTACCTTTCACCCAAGAACGGCTCGTGGCAAATGAGGCACTACTGGCTGATTACGAGAGTGATGTTATTTGTTTTCAGGAGGTGTGGCTGGAGGATTCCGTGACTGCCGTTGAGGCCGCACTTGGGGGAAGCTATCCGCACAGGTATAAAGTGCCAGCTGAGCAGGTGTTTTCAGCGGGTGCCGCCTGCACGCTTGCCGAAATAATTCCCCTAGAAAACTGCGCTACCACGAATTGCCCTGGCCTTTCTGGTACGGCTCTGGTCTCCTGCGTGACGACTTCCTGTGTTGCGTCTTTCCCTGCCGGCGCATGTCTGGACGGCGTAATCGGCGCTGTCGGCTTGCCTGGCGTCACTGTGGAGCAGGTTGTAGAGGTGGTTACACAACCTGCAGGCAAGTTTGCTTTCGGCGGTTCAACGGGACTTATGCTCGCTTCTAAATACGAACTCAAAAATCGCGAGTTCCAGGATTTTATTGACGACTCCACCGGTAACCATCGCGGTGCCTTGTATGCGGAAATACTGCTGAAC
Source organism: Haliea sp. (assembly GCA_002862985.1). Taxonomy (GTDB): domain Bacteria; phylum Pseudomonadota; class Gammaproteobacteria; order Pseudomonadales; family Halieaceae; genus Marimicrobium. Next base: position 4,242 of record PKCY01000270.1, on the reverse strand, counting down.
GGCAAAAATCATGTTGTTGGTTGCACGCACCCCACCGCTAATCTTGAGGGGACGCTCGCCTATCCCGATTCGGGCAATTTCACTTCGTGGGAAGCAGAAAATCGTTTTATGCAGCAAGAAATGATTAGCTTTGTAAATGCCAAGGCTGGCAGCAAACCCATCTTTTTCGGCGGTGACTTCAATTGCAGCATTGCCAATGCAAGTACGAGTGTCGATGAAGAGTTCCCCGACAATTGCCAGTTGTGGCTGGATGATGGCTTTATCGATCCCGCCGCTGCGCAACTGCCATGCAGCTATTGTGAAACAGAGAACCTGGTGCTTCAGCCGGGTGCAGGCACCGGTGCTTCCCTTCTGGACCACATCTTCGTGAAAAACTTGGGTGCAACTGCATCAATCGTTGCCGAACGCGTGTTCGATGATCCAGTGAATATAATCGCATTGGATCCAGTGTCTGAACTCCAGCTGCTAGATTCGCCGATGGTGACGCACCCCTCAGATCACTTTGGGGTTGAGCTATTGATTGATCTGCCGCTTAGGCCATAGCCGTGAAGCTTTAAAAGTCAGAGCTTTACGGTCCTGCCTGCGTGGATGCTGAACAGTTACCTGTCAGTCGAATGGCATTGCTTCCTGATTCATCAAGCGGAGCCATCCACGCAGCATGCGATACAAGACCCATAAGCCGACAATCGTCACCAATATCCACGCCAGTGGTATGCCGATAATGGTGACCACCAAAATCGCGCCTACGCACAACCACAGGAAGGCAAACCAGAAGGTGCGGATTTGCCAGCGAAAGTGCGATTCCAGATACGTTCCGCGCGTATCCCCTTGCTTTAGATAATTGAGCAACACGGCCAGTATAGATGGCCAGCCACTGAGAAAGGCCGTTACGACGAAGGCGCTGGTTAGCACGCCGTTGATGGCACTGAACAAATGCAGGCCATAGATCAGGTAAGTGAGATGGACCATATTTGCGCTGGGTGACTGATGCATAGCGAAATCCTTCATGGCTGTCTGGAAATTATGTTTGATACAACGTGCACATCGGATAATGATATGGCACCAATAGGCCATTTTTCAAGAGGGGTGCGCATGGCGGCTATTCGATTGGGCGTCGCCTCATTAGTGTGAGCAGCACTCGCCGGCCTGACACGAGTGCGGGATAAAGCAGTCGCGCGAGCATTGCGTGGCGAAAAACGTAATGATGTACTTTATTAAACAAGCCAGACTTACCACTCATCAGCGCCAGAGCCTGAATCGCGCGATCACCGAAATAGAGCTCTTCCTCAACAAACAGGGCGAAGCCCTGATTTAGATCCAGGCCCAACTGTTCCACGCGACTTCGTTGAGGCGACGCCTGCCGCGCATTGAGCAGCGTTAAGGTACCGAAATTTTCACGTAGCTGCAGCAAGGTGACGTAGCGATTGCAGATGGGGCAGTCACCATCGTACAGAAGCGTTAATGTCGTCCCTTGAGTCACCCACCTTCTTCTTTTTCTTGCTGTGCGTGGTCAGGCAATGTCGGGTACAAAGCTGAAGTCATGCCATGGCGTGAATTTCAGCCAGCGCCCGATCGATTTCAGCCTCACTGTTAAGCAGGCTCGGCGCAAAACGTGCATAGCTTTGACGGTAGGGGGTGCTACTCATGATAATGCCTTTCTCATGCATGCGTTTTACTACCGCATCAGGTTTCATGTTGGCCACCTCAAAACAGACCAGCCCTGAGGAATATTCGGTTGTCATCGGTGTGTGCAGTTTGATATGCGACATCGCTGCAAGACCCTGCTTGGTTTGGGTATTCAAAGAATGGATACGAGATTGCACATTAGCCTTGCCCAACTGCTGATGCAGATCGAAAGCCGCTGGCAGCGCCCAGCGATGCTCAAAGGAATGGAATCCCCCGGGAGTGAAGTGCATGCCTTCGGGCACTTTGTCGATAGGCAGTAGTCCCAGCCAAGCGGCGTAGGAAGCACTGAACGATGGAATGATCGGCACACTTCGCGCCCAGGCCTTTTTGTTACCCCAAACCACGCCTGTGCCCCTTGGGCCAAAAATCCACTTGTGTGTGCCGGCAATAAAGACGTCGCAACCCAGTTCAGTAACGTCCTGATCTTCTATGCCAAACCCGTGGACACCGTCGACACAAAAAACGATTTGATCTGCCTCGCCGCGTGTTTGATTGGCGGTGTTTACCACCTCTGCCAGTGCCTTGATTGGCAGTTTGACTCCGGTGCTGGAATGCACCCAGGTGACAGCGACCACTCGTGTTTTCTCTGTTATAGCCTGCTTAAGTCGCTGCTGGCATTGCCCGGCAGAGACCTCGGCGGGGTCATCGTACAGCGTAACTTGCTTGACCACTGCTCCGCTGCGCTGGGCCTTGTGGGCCAAAGACATATCGGTGGAATAGTGATCATGAACGGTCTGCAGCATTTCATCGCCCGGATTTACTTTCAGGCCGTTATAAACCATTGCCAGTCCCATCGTAGTGCTATCGGTCAGAACAATGTCTGACCATTGACCACCCATGTAGCCTGCCGCTGACTGGGCAATTGTTAAATCCATGGTCCGACTGTGATCGTGCAGGTAGTCCGCGGGATTTTCGTCGAGCCCCCGCCTGTGTTTTTCAATCTCCCGAGACACCGGGGCAGGGTGTGAGGCCAGTAGAAATGTGGAGAGATGTATGTAGTCGTGAGTCAGTGGGAACAATCTGCGCAGCGCCGACCAATCCGCCGCTTCGATCGGCTTGGAGGCGTTTTCCGTGGAAGCGTCAGACAGCGCTGAAGACGCCAGCGCCGTGGCTCCGATGGCCACACCGGCAGTGCTCAGAAATTCTCGTCTTCGCATAATTCGACCCTTTAGCTGATTCGAGTATAGCAGTTTGCAGCGCTTTCTCAGGGTGTCAAACTCTGTCATTGGTCAATCGACTCTACTCTGCTTTGCTTTGTTTATTGACAAATCCACCAAATGACATATTTTGTCAGGTGACATTCATTCAATTAGTGAGCTCAGGCTTATGGCCCAGCAGGGAAAAGTGATTTACGCCGATAGCGTTCTGGACCAGAAAGAGTCCATAGCAGCCATTTATGGCGATGTTGATTTCTCAATTCTGCCGGAGCGTTATGTCAACGATGCTGATGTCGGCAACAATTTGCCGCCGCGATATAAGCGCTATGCAGAAAATGCGCTGTCTGATCCAGCGAGGGTCGAAAAAATCCGCAACTATACGATGACAGGTGATCGCGTGGCCGATGCCTATGCCGCTCTGATTCCTGAGTACGGTTTTCGCACGCTTGTCACCATGCTTGATGATGCTTGCGAAAAGGGCGTTGAGACGGTTCCGGATGCACCAAAGGAACTGGTGACTTTTATTCGCTCAATGGAGTCAACACCAGATTGGGTCGACATGAATATGGTTGAAAAAGGGGCCCGACAGGAACGTATTCCTCTGGCCACAATTTCGCCTTTTGTTATTCGTGGGGCGTTTATTGCGACCTTTATGAACAAGTACACGGCCCTACCGATGACCATGACCGGCACACTTTCCGATTCAAAATCAGCCAAACGCGTATTTGAAACAGCTAGTTTTTTTACGGCAACCGCCATGCCGGGTGCACTGAAACGATTTGGTAGTGGTTTTAGGGCGGCGGCCAAGGTACGCCTCATGCACTCCATGGTCCGTTACAACATCATGCGAACTGGTAAATGGGATGTCGCTACCTACGGTATCCCCATCCCGCAGGTGGACCAAATGCCAGCAGGACTAATTGGCATCTTTTTACTGTCATTTAAGCTACTGGCAAAGGGCCGCACAAGTTTTACTCAGGCTGAAAGGGAGCGGGTGGAAATGGCGCGCTATCGTTGCTTTTTGCTTGGGCTACCGCAGGATTTACTGGGAGAGACACCACAGGAAATTGTCGACCTGATGATGGCACGTACGCTGTCGTTGAAAGAAGAATTTGATGACGATACTTGCGGCGTATTGATACGCGGCACGATGGACGCGAAACTGTTTGATGATCCGTCTATAACCGGTCGGATTCATCGATGGATGGAGCGCGGATTCTCCAAATATTTTCTCATCCAGAATTTCTGTGATGGAAAGCCGGCGCGTGCCGAAAAGTTAGGTATCAGCTATCGCTTTGAGGACAAACTGGCCGCGGCGGTAGCGATAGTCGTCGTTCTGGTCAGTACCAATTTTTACAAACTCGGGACGCGTATCCCGGTGTTGCGCGATGTAGTGGAC
>PKCY01000096.1 GCA_002862985.1 Haliea sp. | reverse complement strand
TGAACGCAGAGGCACGTTGCACGCCGGAGGTGCCGACGTCGGCCTCCATAATGACGTGTAGGATACAATCATGAGCGATCACGACGATCTTGATCCGCTGGCCACAGCGCACCTGGATACCCTGGCCATTCGCAGTGGCATCAAGCGAACTGAGGAGGGCGAGCACTCCGAGCCTATCTTCGCCACTTCCAGTTACGTCTTTGAAAATGCTGCCGAAGCGGCTGCACGCTTTTCCGGAGAGAGCCCAGGTAACGTCTATTCCAGGTACACCAACCCCACGGTGCGTGCATTTGAGCAGCGCCTTGCTGCATTGGAGGGCGCTGAAGCCTGTGTGGCCGCCGCATCAGGTATGGCGGCTATACTCTCTGTTTGCATGGCACTATTGAAATCCGGCGACCACGTTATCTGTTCGCGCGACGTATTTGGCACCACGATCAACTTATTTGGCAAGGTTCTGACCCGATTTGGCGTCGAAGTCACCTTTGTCCCTTTGTTGGATGATTCTGCTTGGCGAGCCGCCGTGAGACCCAACACCGCGATGTTGTTTCTGGAGACGCCATCAAATCCTTTGTGCGAGGTGGCCGATTTAGCTGCGATGTCTGCTTTGGCGCGAGAGAGTGACAGCCTTCTGGTGGTGGACAACAGTTTTTGTACACCGTCACTTCAGCTCCCGCTGGAGATGGGTGCCGATATTGTCGTGTATGCAGCCACCAAATATCTGGACGGGCAGGGGCGCTGTATGGGCGGTGCCGTATTGGGGTCCGCCATTCACATGAACGAAGTCCTGATGTTTTTGCGTACCTGTGGTCCCACTATGAGTCCGTTCAATGCCTGGGTGTTTCTGAAAGGACTGGAGACCCTGCGTCTGCGAATGGAGGCCCACAGTCGCTCGGCACTGGAACTGGCCCAGTGGTTGCAACAGCAGCGCGGCGTAGAAAAAGTGTATTACTGTGGTCTCAAAGACCACCCTGGGTTCGCGCTCGCTACCCAGCAGCAGAAGGGCTACGGTGGTGTATTGTCATTTCTGGTTGAGGGTGGTCGGGATCAGGCCTGGAAATTTATCGATGCCACTAAGCTGGTGTCGCATACCGCCAATCTAGGTGATGCCAAGACGACTATCGTACATCCTGCCACGACGACTCACAGCCGACTCACTCCCGAGCAGAGGGAGGAGGCGGGTATTGCAGAGAACCTGATACGGCTGGCGGTGGGCTTGGAAAATGTGGTTGATTTAGAGGCAGACATGCAACGTGGTTTCGCGCGAATCCGCTGAAAAAAAGACAAAAAATATCGGGACGTACGTATGCAGTTACAAGGTGTGATCGACTCTGCGGTCAAAGAGGTGGGTGGCATCCTGTTGGGAAAGGAACCGCAGATTCGGTTAGCTCTGTGTTGTTTGTTTGCGCGAGGGCACCTGCTGATTGAAGATTTGCCCGGGATGGGCAAAACGACTCTCTCTCATGCGTTGGCCGCGGTGCTGGGACTGTCCTGGAAGCGAGTGCAATTCACCAGTGATTTATTGCCGGCAGATATCCTCGGAGTGTCGGTATACGACGCTAAAGATGGGAGCTTCAGCTTTCACCCCGGCCCCATCTTTACTCAGTTGCTGCTGGCAGACGAAATCAACCGAACCACACCACGAACCCAAAGTGCGCTGCTTGAAGCAATGGCAGAAGGGCAGGTCACGGTGGAGGGTGAGACCCGATCGCTTCCAGCGCCATTTTTCGTCATCGCCACTCAGAATCCGGTGTCCCAGTCTGGCACATACCCATTGCCAGAATCCCAGTTGGATCGATTTCTAATGCGTCTGGAACTAGGTTACCCCCATCCTCGTGCCGAGCGAGAGATGTTCGAGCGCAGGCACAGCGGCGCGTTGGCAATAAATAACCCACAACAGCGAATTACTCTGGAGCAGCTGGAAATAATTCGCACGGCGGTTAGCAAAGTTCACGCTTCAGAAAATTTGCTGGACTATCTGCAGCGCCTGGTCGCCTTTACCCGCCAGTCACCTGAGTTCGAAGTGGGGTTGTCCCCCCGTGGTGCGCTAGCGCTGCTGGACTGCGCCAAGACATGGGCCGCCATGCACAATCGCACACATGTAGTGCCCGAAGACGTTCAAATGGTCCTGCCCGCAGTGGCTTCGCATCGTCTGGTCCCCAGTGGAGATTACGCCGGAGACGGTAATGCGCTGGTGGATTTGCTGCAGCGCAAAGTGGATGTTATCGGATCGTGAGCTCTCGAATTTGTGAACGCGACTAAATCAATTCCAGTATTCGACAGAATGCGTCAGCGTGGTCGAGCGAGGTTCGGCCAATGGGTTAATCGCCGCATTCCTCCCGCCAGGGAAATCACCCTGAATCAGCGAAGAATTTTTATATTCCCCAGTCGTGTCGGGTTCTTTTTCGGCTTATGCCTGCTGGTAATGCTGATGGTCGCGATCAATTTTGAGAACAATCTGAGTTACGCACTGACATTCCTGCTAGCCACTTTGTTTCTGGTGGCGACACTCCACACGTACGCCAATTTGTCGGGATTAACTATTCGAGCGTTGCGTGCTCAGCCTACGTTCGCGGGACAACAATCTGAATTTCACATTATGGTGGAGCGTAGTAAACAGCGTGATCATTATGGGTTGCATATCAAGTGGCCCCAGAGCACCGAGAGCCTAGCGAATTTGACCGAAGATGATCGAGTGAATATCCAGTTGCACATGCTGGTGACAAACCGAGGGTGGTTCAATCCGGGTCGATTACTCATTGAGTCTACGTACCCACTGGGGCTGTTGCGCACCTGGAGCTGGATTGATCTGGATTTGCATGCACTCGTGTACCCGCGCCCTCTAGCGTCGCTAGAACTTCCCGGTCTGGCTACGGACACGCCGGATGGAGCTGCGGCGATGGTCTCAGGGAACGATGACTTTTTCGGTTTCAGGAATTACCAGAAAGGGGACTCCCTGCGCCAGGTGCACTGGAAAGGCCTGGCGAAAGGACAGGGAATGCAGACCAAGCAATATACCGCCTATGCCGATCGCAGTGTATGGCTGGACTGGGACTTGTTTGCTGGCCTGGGTACAGAGCAGCGATTGTCTCAGCTTTGCTACTGGGTTTTGGCGTTCGACAGCCAGAAGGAGGAGTATGGCCTTCGTCTACCCGGGCTTGTTATTGAGCCCGCGCTGGGAGAAAAGCATCGCGACCGCGTCCTTAAGGCACTGGCACTCTTTGGAAAAGAGGATCGGCCGTTGTGAATATTCAGCAGCAGGTGCCGCGTAATGCGCTGGTGTGGATTTTCATTTGTCTATTTGCGTTGGTGGCGCCGCATGCTGCCCGGCTGCCCGTTTGGGTGCTGGTTGTTTACGTAATCGCATTTGTGTGGCGCCTGCAGGTTCACCGGGGGCGTTGGTCCTTTCCCGGCAGCTGGGTAAAAGTCGCCATGACGTTCAGTGCCTCGCTCGGTATCTACCTTAGTTATGGCACCCTGATCGGGCTCGAACCCACTGTGGCCTTATTGCTGACCGCGTTTGCGCTCAAGTTGATTGAGCTCTCGCAGCGTAAAGACGCTTATGTGCTGTTATTTCTGGGCTACTTTATCTGTGTTACGGAGTTCCTCTTTAGTCAGGACATACTGATTACCTTACTTTCAGTCGTCAACGTTACGCTCGTCACCACGGCATTAGTGGCGTTGCACCAGCCAGGGGAACATCAATTTAATCGGGGGACGATAAAACTGGCAAGCACCATGTTATTGCAGGCGGTACCGTTAATGCTTGTCGTGTTCTTTGTGTTCCCCCGTTTTGGCCCTTTATGGACTGTTCCCATAAAAAGCCATACCGCGAAGACCGGTATGAGTGACCATATGAAGCCCGGCGACGTGGCCAGTCTTAGCCAGTCAGGAGATGTCGCTTTCAGGGTGAAGTTTGAAGGCGAGATTCCCCCTAAGTCAGAACTGTACTGGCGCGGTTTGGTGTTCAGTCGACTGAGGCAAGACGTTTGGTCTGGCCTTGGATTCTATGAGGTGCCTCTGTCAGAGCGGCGTCCCAGCGAGGTGTCTACATCAGGAAATCCTCTTAGCTACAGCATTATTATGGAGCCAACGCAGCAGAATTGGCTTTACGGACTGCACTATGCGCGCTCCAATAGCCCCGGCGTGATGCAGTCATCTGACTTTCGGCTGTTCTCTCCGGGACCCCTGGAATCCGAGAACATGTACTCAGTCAACAGTTGGTTGAGTGCATCGGCAGATGAAAGTTTGTCGGACTGGCGGCGTAAGGCAGAGACAAAACTGCCACCTCTTGGAAACCTGAAAACGCGAGAACTGGCCAGAGAACTACGCTCTGGAGTAAGCAGCGATGAGGAATTTGTTGATGCCATACTTGCCAGGTTTAATGTCGAGCCCTATGTCTACACATTGCGACCAGGTGCACTTTCGGGCGACAACCAGATAGATCAGTTTCTATTTCAATCTCAGCGCGGTTTTTGTGAACACTTTGCGTCAGCGTTTGTGTTCATGATGAGGTCAGCCGGTGTGCCAGCACGTGTCGTTGCGGGGTACCAGGGGGGCGAGATTAATCCTGTAAACAAAACGGTAATCGTTCACCAGTTCGATGCACATGCCTGGGCGGAAGTTTGGATTGAGGGGAAAGGGTGGGTGCGTGTAGACCCTACCGGCGCTGTTTCTCCCGATCGTATTGAATGGGGTTTGGAAGAAGCCATGCAGGCCGAGGGCAGCTTCCTTGCGGCGGCCCCCCTATCCGCACTGCGCTTCCGCAATGTGCCTCTGTTGAATATGTTGCGTTTGCGTTACGACGCCATAACGTATCGCTGGCAAAGTTGGGTAGTGGGTTTTGACCGCGAGCGTCAGTTTGATCTGCTACAGCGTTTTTTTGGTGGAGTCAGTACGCAGATATTTGCCACGATATTGCTCGGGAGCTGGGTATTGGTGTTGGTGCCGGTGGCAATATCCTTGTTCCGGAAAAAAGATACCCATCCAGTGAGTCGATGGGATAAGCAGTACCTGATTTTTTGTGGCCGCATGGCCAAACTCGGTCTGGTGAGAGCGCCGGGGGAGACACCCGGCCAGTTTGCGCAGCGAGCGGTCGCGGCGTTGCCCGTATACGCGAAGGAACTGGAGCAAATTACGCGCCAGTACAACGCAATTGCCTATACAAAGGTAGATGGCTCAGGGGGCTCGATGGGTGAAGCGCTTGGGCGTTTTACGCGCGCTGTTAACCGGTTCAAACCAGCCAGGCGCAGGGGCGTCATTGACGAAACAGTCAGCTCGTAAAAGAACCGCACTGACGCGAGGTTCTTTTAGAGCAAAAATCGTATTCCAGACTAGGCGCTCACTTCCTGAATTTCCACAGCAGCGATGCGAGCTCCTTCCTGGGCACTCGTCTGGAATTCCACGATCTGGTCGAAATTTAAGTAGCGGTAAATGTCATCGGCCATTGAGTCAATTTTTTGAGCGAACGCCATGTATTCTTCCCGGGTTGGTAGCCGGCCTAGAATGGCGCCTACAGACGCCAGCTCTGCTGATGTCAGGTAGACATTCGCGCCATCGCCCAGTCGATTGGGAAAGTTTCTCGTGGAGGTAGACAGCACGGTGGAGTTGGCGGCGACCCGGGCCTGATTGCCCATGCACAGAGAGCACCCCGGCATTTCTGTGCGGGCCCCTGCTGCACCGAATATATTGTAATAGCCTTCTTCCATGAGTTGGTGCTCATCCATACGCGTGGGGGGCACAACCCACATGCGTGTCGATATCGTACCTCTATGCTGCTGCAGGAGTTTGCCGGCGGCCCGAAAATGTCCGATGTTGGTCATGCAGCTGCCGATGAATACTTCATCGACACTATCTCCGGCGACGTCGGACAACAGGCGAGCATCATCCGGATCGTTGGGAGCGCAGACAATAGGTTCAATGACTTCCGCGAGATCGATTTCAATAACGGCTGCATACTCGGCGTCGACATCGGCCTTCATCAGGCTGGGTTCTTTCAGCCATGCTTCCATTTTGCGGGCGCGCCGCTCCAGGGTCCGGCTATCGCCGTAACCCTCGGCGATCATCGAGCGCAGCAGAGTAACATTGGAGCGCAGATATGCACTGACCGTGCCTTCGTCCAGTGCAATGGTACAACCTGCAGCGGAACGTTCAGCCGAAGCATCCGATAACTCAAAGGCCTGTTCGACGGTGAGGTCACTGAGACCTTCAACTTCGAGAATACGGCCTGAAAAAATATTCTTCTTGCCTTTTTTCTCGACGGTTAGCAAACCTTGCCTGATAGCGTAAAGGGGAATGGCGTGCACGAGGTCACGTAGCGTAATACCAGCCTGCATTTCGCCTTTGAATCGCACGAGTACAGATTCCGGCATATCCAGTGGCATTACGCCAGTCGCAGCGGCAAATGCAACCAATCCTGATCCTGCGGGAAAGGATATGCCCATGGGAAAGCGCGTGTGGGAATCACCGCCGGTGCCGACTGTGTCCGGGAGCAGCATACGATTGAGCCAGGAGTGAATGATGCCGTCACCCGGGCGCAGTGAAACCCCGCCGCGGGTCATGATGAAATCAGGCAATGAATGCTGTGTGTCGATATCGACGGGCTTGGGGTAGGCCGCCGTATGACAGAAAGACTGCATGGTCAGGTCGGCGGAAAAGCCCAGACAGGCGAGATCTTTCAGTTCATCTCTGGTCATAGGGCCAGTCGTGTCCTGCGAGCCCACTGTGGTCATCCGTGGCTCACAGTAGGTGCCGGGGCGAATCCCATCCGTTGCGCAGGCTTTGCCCACCATTTTCTGTGCAAGGGTAAAGCCTTTGCCGGTGTCCTGGGGCTGCTGTGGTATGCGAAACAGATCTGACTCAGGAAGATTCAGCGCTTCGCGCGCACGAGTAGTGAGGCCGCGGCCAATAATCAGGTTGATTCGCCCACCGGCGCGTACCTCGTCAAGCAGCACTTGTGACTTGAGTTCAAACTCACTGAGTACTTCGCCTGACTCAGATAAAATCTTGCCGTCGTAGGGCCGAATCTCGATGACATCACCCATGCCGAGATTTTCGACCGGGGCTTCAAATACAAGGGCGCCTGCATCCTCCATGGTGTTGTAGAAAATTGGCGCTACATTGCCGCCGATACAAATGCCGCCACCCTTCTTGTTGGGGACGCCTGCCATATCATCGCCGAAGAACCACAATACGGAGTTGGTAGCGGATTTGCGCGAGGAGCCCGTGCCGACTACGTCGCCAACAAACGCCACGGGGAGGTCCTTCGCCTTAAGTTCTTCAACCTGCTGCATGGGTCCCGTGACACCGTGCTCCTGCGGAGTGAGACCGTCCCGGGTCATTTTGTACATCGCCAGTGCGTGCAGGGGGATGTCGGGGCGGGACCACGCATCCGGAGCGGGCGATAGATCATCGGTATTGGTTTCGCCAGTGACTTTGAACACGGAGACTTTAATGGATTCGGGTACTGGTGGCTGACTCGTGAACCATTCTCCATCGGCCCAGGATTGCATCACAGATTTGGCGTGTTCGTTACCGGCGGCGGCCAGTTCAGCTACGTCGTGAAAGGCTTCGAACATCAGCAAAGTATGCTTGAGTTCGGCGGCAGCCACGGCACATAAGGACTCGTCTGTCAGTAGCGCAACCAGGGTTTCAATATTGTAACCGCCGTGCATGTTCCCCAAGAGCTTCACTGCTGCAGCGCTATCAATTAGCGGGCTGTCGACCTCGCCTTTGGCAAGCGCCGATAGAAAGCCGGCCTTCACATAAGCGGCTTCGTCTACACCAGGGGGCACACGCGTGCTAATTAATTCAAGTAAAAATTCTTCCTCGCCAGCGGGTGGATTCTTCAGTAACTCAACCAGCTCTGCCACCTGATCGGCTTTGAGTGGCTGCGCCGGGATATTCTGGGCGGCTCGTTCAGCCACATGTTGGCGATAGGCTACTAGCACGATGGAGCTCCTTGATATTATCTATGACGCCCCGGCGGAAGGCATTGGCGCGGGTATATAGGTGTAGGTGAAAACGGGCGGCGAGTATAACGTAGGGTGCAATTAAGATAAACGAATCAAGCGCTTATATCGTGCATTCATGTGAGTGATATCTTACACTTGGCGTCGGTTCACCACTTCCGGATTACACCCCAGCGATGCTTGATCGACCCGTAAAGACGCCCTGTATCGGCGTGTGCTCGACCGGTATTGGTGATTCCGTGTGTCGAGGTTGTAAGCGTTTCTGTCACGAGGTGATCGACTGGAATAGCTATTCACTCGTTCAAAAACAGATCATAGATAATCGGTTGGCCGGGTTTTTATCCCAATGTGTCAGCAACAAAATTCGGGTACTGGACAAAGACCTGCTGCAGTGGCACCTGCAAGTGCAACAAATCAGGTATGCCGAGCATCACGATGAATTCTGCTGGGTGTTCAGTCTGTTAAAGGCAGGCGCCGGGCAAATTGAAAACGGCAGGGACTATGGTTTTGACGTGGACCGCGACTACAGGGATCTCACGCTGAACGAGTTACGGGAATTGATTGATCAGGAGTTCTATATTCTTTCCGAAGCACATTATGAGCGTTATATGTTGAGCCCTGACCTGTTTCGCGAGCGGTCCAAATGAGCGTCCCTGCAGATATCACACCGATACATGCTTTCCTTGCCTGCCCAACCCCTCGCGCCTGGGTGCAATGGGCGTTGCAGCACACGGACACACTGCTGATTGATCACGCCAATTGTGAAAAAAAGGCCGCATCTACCGCCCTCAATCTTATGTATCGCTATGTGGACCATTATCAGCTTCTGAACAAGCTCTCGCGACTGGCGCGAGAGGAGCTACGCCATTTTGAGCAGGTCATCGGTATTATGAAGACCCGAGGTGTGGCGTATCCCCAGCTATCCGCCTCCCGCTATGCGGGCGCGCTTAGGCAGCAAGCGCGATCACAGGAGCCCGGTCGGCTGGTTGATACTTTATTGATTGGCGCAATTATTGAAGCTCGTTCCTGCGAGCGGTTTGCGGCACTTGCGCCGGAACTGGACGCGGAGCTTGGCGCGTTTTACAGCTCGCTACTCAAATCGGAAGCGCGGCATTTCAGGGATTATCTGAGATTGGCCGAGGAGGTGGGTTCGAAGGAGGACGTGGCGGAGCGTCTTACTGTCCTGCTGGAATGTGAGAGAGGGCTGGTGGAAGACGCGGACGTTGAGTTTCGATTTCACAGTGGGGTGCCGGCTATTTCACAATGCAGTAAGAGCCCGGCAATTAACTCTAAATGACATATCATATCGGCTATAAGCTACTGATATTAATAATATAATAAAAAATGCCCTCGTAGCTAGTGGGGCGGGGACAGGATTGTAGAGCGGACAGGAATCGTCGGGTGCGCAACGTCGTAGTGGCAGCGAGGTGTGCCAATGCCACGACGAATGGTGGCCCGGAGGGGCCAGTGGTTGGGCCACCTCAGCGATCAGGAGGGAGGACGACTATTCCTCAGCGATAACGACCGACTCAATAATGACGGGGTCAGTGGGAACATCCTGATGGCCGCCCTGGCTGGATGTGGGCAGTGCGCGTATTTTGTCCAGAACTTCAGTACCCTCGGAAACCTTGCCAAATACGGTATAGCCCCATCCCTGCATATTCTTGCCGCTGTGGTTGAGAAAATCGTTGTCCTTCACATTGATAAAGAACTGAGCGGTAGCTGAGTGGGGGTCGGTAGTGCGTGCCATGGCGATAGTGCCGAAATCATTTTTCAGGCCGTTGTCAGCTTCGTTCTCAATGGGTTCACCATTGGTTTTTTGTTTCATGTCAGCGTCGAAACCGCCGCCCTGAATCATGAAGTTGTCGATAACCCGGTGAAAGATAGTGCCATCGTAGAAACCGTCGCGAGCGTATTTGAGGAAATTGGCAACAGTTTTCGGCGCTTTTTCAGCGTCCAACTCTAGTTTGATTTCGCCGAATGTCGTGCGAATGATAACCATGATTTCTTCCTTGGGAGTTACGTATTAATCCAACCGAGCCATGATACGGGCTTTTGCGCCGCAGTAAAACAATTGCGGAGCGAAAGATGGCTAGAATTGCGTGCTCAGGGCCGCTGGATGAGCGCGCAGCGCTTTTAAATGGGCGCTCGAGGCTGCTGCGGGGGAAATTGGCTATAAGCGTGAGCCCTGAGTCGTTATACTACGCGCCTTTTTTAGGGGCGTAGTGCGGAATATGATGGAAGACTCTCCAGCCAGTAATTTCCTGCAGAACATTGTCAGCGAAGATCTCGCCAGTGGTCGGGTCACAGAGGTGGTCACGCGTTTTCCGCCGGAGCCCAATGGGTACTTGCATATAGGCCATGCAAAATCTATCAGTGTGAACTTCGGTTTGGCCGAGGCAAACAGCGGTCGCTGCCACCTCCGGTTCGACGATACCAATCCTGAAAAGGAATCCCAGGAGTACATCGACGCGATTCAGGCAGATATACGCTGGCTGGGATATACCTGGGATGGCGAGGTGCGATACGCCTCCGCTTATTTTCAGCAACTGTATGACTGGGCTGTCTACCTGGTGGAGCAGGGCAACGCCTATATATGCGACTTGAGCCCCGAGGAAGCCCGGGAATATCGAGGCACGTTAACGGAGCCGGGGCGTAATAGCCCTCACAGGGGTCGATCTGTTGAGGAAAATCTCGATCTGCTGGCGCGGATGAGGGCAGGGGAGTTCGATGAAGGGTCGAGGGTGCTGCGTGCGAAGATCGACATGAGCGCTCCCAATATGAATTTACGCGACCCTATCCTTTACCGTATTCGAAAGGTCAGCCACCATCAAACGGGCACCGACTGGGTGATGTACCCCACCTATGATTTCGCCCATGGCCAGGAAGATGCTATTGAAGGCATTACACATTCGATTTGCACGCTGGAGTTTGAAGACCATCGCCCCCTCTACGATTGGTTCATCGAACACCTGCCCGTCACGGCTCGACCCCGTCAGTACGAATTTGGCCGGTTAAACCCAAGCTACACGATTACCAGCAAACGCAAACTGAAGCAGCT
>PKCY01000257.1 GCA_002862985.1 Haliea sp. | reverse complement strand
CGCTGGGTGGCTACGTACCCGTACCCGACTGCGGCGCGTATTGTGCCAGTAAAGCCGCGGTGAATTTCTTCACGGAGATACTCATTGAGGAGAACCGTGGCAGCGGCGTCCATATCATGCTCGTCTGCCCGCCGCTGGTGGACACACCCTTGCTGCAGCAGGCTACTGCAACTGGTAACCCCAAAACGGTGCGCGATTCCATTCAAAATAAGCGCTTTGCCACAGCCGATGGAATGATTGATGCACTCGAAGCGGGACTACATCGAAAAACGACTATTTTGTATCCGAATAGGGAAGCCACCCTTCTCGCCTGGCTGCGCCGCTTTTCACCACGCCTGGTGTGGAAGGTTATTCACGCAGCTAACAGGGTCTAAACAGAGGCAGTGAAATGACGACAGCAGACACTGACCACAAAAACAGGGTATTTCAACTGGAGGGCCGGGAGCTGTCCTACCCTACGCGCTTTTACGATGGCTCCTCTGCGATGGGAATTTTTAGCGTGCCCGCCCCGATCGCCGATGACCTGATCGCCGACACTGGCTTTACCACCGCACGTATTGCGCCTGGACGTGCTGCTCTATCAATAATTTGCGTTCACTATACAGATACGCAGTGCGGTGCCTACGAAGAGATCGCCATGGCATTTTTTGTCAAGCCTCACGGCCACCAACGCAGAGCCTCTATCCCCTATTTGTCTACCTGGCTGGACATAGTGCGGGGTAATATTGCGAGCCATACCTGGTGCCTTCCGGTCAACTCAACACTGTCGCGTGACTGCGGTATTTTTATGTGGGGGTTTCCCAAGACACTGGAGCGTATCGACTATGAGACGCAGGCCGGACGGACAAAATCCAGCTGGATGATCAATGACGAACTGGTGTTGAGCTACTCTGTCCCTGCCAGCGGTAGCAAAGACGCCAAAGAAATTTCCCCGCCGGTGTATTCACTGCTGGAAGAAAAACCCTACGTCAGCTATCTGACGCAGCGGTATTCGCAGGTGGGACACCACGGCCGCGATGGCATTCTGAAACTGGGAAAACACCCCGCAGCTGACCCGTTGCGGCGCCTGGGCTTGCCCAAAAAACCACTGATTGCCGCCTTTAACGGCCACCTTGAGTTTGAGATGAGTCACCCTCAGCCACTCTAATTTGCAAAAAATCATCGCTATAACAATGAGTACAGGACGTCGTTCACCAGGGAGCAGAAGAATTTGATTTATCCACCAATAACGGGATTCCAAGCATGAGCAAAGGATTAAACAACGCCTGGCAGCCACTGTCTGGTTTAACCATTATAGATTTCTCCATGCTGTTGCCCGGCCCACTGACTACCCTGATATTTGCCGATCTTGGCGCCAACATTATCAAGGTAGAGCCCCCTGGTGGCGACTACGCCCGCGGCATGGGCAGTCACTTATTTCACGGCGTTAATCGTAATAAACGCAGCCTGGTGCTGGATCTGAAATCGACGGCAGCCACGGAGGTGATCGCCAGATTAGCCGCCCATGGCGATGTGGTGATTGAAGGTTTTCGACCCGGTGTCGCAGATCGATTACATATCTCAGCCCAAGCGCTGCAGTCGATCAATCCAAAGCTGGTGTATTGCTCAATCTCAGGGTTTGGTCAATCCGGGCCGATGAAGAATCATCCGGGGCATGATCTTGCCTACCTCGCCATGGCGGGTTCACTGTCGCAAAGCGGACATTGGCGTGAGTCTTCACGTCGCTCCTCTACACCAGTTGCCGATATGGCCGGAGGTACGTTCGCCGCAATAGCTATTCTGGCCGCGCTGCAGGAAAACAAAAATAGTGAAAAGGCGGCGGTTATCGATATAAGTCTGTACGAATCGATGCTCTATATGAATGCGATACGCTTTGGGTTTGAACAGGATAAACCGACGCGGGATCACCTGTATCCAACCAATGATCTATTTGCGACCAGCGATGGACAGAAGATTGCCCTGACCATTGTTGAAGAAAAATTTTGGCGCAACTTTGTGGGGGTAATTAAAGACAGTCACCCGCACTTTGATACCGAGCAGTACGCCACCGAAACCGGCCGCCGCCTCGACGGAGACAATCTGATGAGACAGTTGGATGAAATGTTTGTAAGCAATACCGCAGAACATTGGCTTACTCTTTTTGATGCTGTAGATGTACCGGTAGCCCTGTGCATTACTCCAGGAGAAGCGCTGCTAACCGACCACAGTCGCGCGCGGGCGCTGCACGTTGATACTCCCGATGGACCGGTGCTACCGTTTCCTTCCGTTGTTGCGGGCTATAGTCCTGCAGCCAATCAGGAGCCAGCGCCCACTGCCGGACAACACAATGCTGACATTCTTACAGAACTGGGTTTTCAGGCAGACGATATCGAACGTCTGATGCGCTCTGGTGCAATCCTCCGTGGCTAATACAATAGCAGCACAGCGAAAAAACAGGAAAAACAATCCCAATGCCAATTGAACTACCACTGCAAGAGCTCGACCTCGCCGAATTTATTAAACCCGGTGATACGGTCACCTGGGGGCAGGCAAGCTCAGAGCCCCTGTGCCTGACAGAAAAACTTGTAAGCCAGAGAAAGCACATTGGAACATTTAACGCGATGGTTGGTCTGTCTCTATCCAATACTCTGTTACCGGAATACAGAGATAATATTAATATCATCAGCTATGGCGCACTGGGCACAAACACACCGTTGGCAGACGCTGGAGCACTACAGGTGGTTCCCTGTAATTACTCAGCTATCCCGCAGCTTATCTCCAGCGGCAGGCTCCGGATCGATGTGGTGCTGGTACAACTCAGCCCACGCGGACCTGACGGTCATTACAGCCTGGGCTTATCCAACGACCACCTGCTTCCGGCGATGCAAGCCGCCAGGGTTGTCATCGGGGAAGTCAACGACCAGATTCCCTGCACGACATTGGATAGGCCATTTGATGAAGCGTTACTGGACTATATTGTCCCCTGCTCGCGACACGCTGTGTATGCGCCTGAAAATATCATTGGCGATATTGAAAAGAGAATCGCCGGTCATCTACAGGACGTCATCGAAGATGGCGCCATTCTCCAGTACGGCATTGGCAGCGTACCCTCCGCCATAATTTCATCGCTGAGCGGCCACCGGCGACTGGGAATTCACTCCGGCATGCTCACCGACGATATCATCGATCTCATCGAGTCCGGTGCCGTCACCAATGAGACCAATAGGGTGCGACCTGGGACTACCGTAGGCGCACTCGTAGTCGGCAGCGAACGATTGAGTCGCTATCTACACCTTAATCCATCAGTAGAGTTACACCCTGCTTCCAAAACGCACGGCGCCCAGACCCTAGCGCAACTGGATCGCCTCGTTGCCATCAACTCGGCGATTGAGGTCGACTTGTACGGCCAGGTCAACGCAGAGATGGCAGGCAGCCGTTATCTTGGCGCGGTAGGTGGCCAGGTCGATTTTATGCATGCTGCTTCAACGCACGAAAAGGGACTGTCCATTATCGCCATGCCGTCGGTTACCAACAACACCAAACACAGTCGTATTGTCGCTCAACTCAATAGTCGCCTGGTAACCACAAGCAAGTCAGATGTCGATATCCTTGTTACTGAAAATGGCTCGGCCGATCTACGCGGAAAAACGATGCAACAACGTGCCGCTGAAATCTGCAGTATCGCATCGCCTGTATTCCAGGATGAAATAATGCGCGCGGCTAAGGCCACATCTTAACGAACCATTCAGGCCCCGAGTAGTGGCTTAGTGTGATGAACGAATAACGAAAGAGCAGGGTTTTCACAAAATTCGATCGTACAACTGATAGCAGAAAAGGTGACACGGTCATGATAACAACCTTCATCGGCACTCCAGGGAGACCACCTGCAAATGTTTGAACACATTCTGTACAAATTGCAGGGCTCGGTTGCAGTACTTACCCTCAACCGACCTCAGACCCTCAATGCACTGACGATTCCCATGATGCTCGAAGTCCAGACTATTCTATCGGAAGTCGACAGAAATACAGATATCAGAGGATTGATTATAACCGGCAGTGGCCGTGGGTTTTGTTCCGGACAGGATCTTCGCAACCGGCCAGGTCAAGGCGTGGATATCGTTTCTATACTCATGGAGAGCTACTTCCCCACTATGAATGCGATCCGCCAATGCCGCGTACCAGTGATTGCTGCAGTCAATGGCACCGCCGCGGGCGGCGGCTGTTCCCTAGCACTCTTGGGAGACTACATTATCGCAGGTGAATCTGCTGTTTTCATTCAGGTATTCAGCCGTATCGGACTGGTACCGGACCTGGGCTCAACCTACCTGCTATCGCGCCGAATTGGTCGTGCTCGCGCCCTGCAGATGATGCTAGACAACAAACCGGTCACAGCAAAAACGGCGTTGGAATGGGGCTTGATCAACGAGTGCATCAAGGATGAAATTTTAGAACGGGCAGCCATACAACTGGCGGCACAACTGGCAGAAGAAAACCGAACTGACTGGCGGGAGCAACGGCAATTGGGCAATTTGAGTTTCAGTGCCAAATCAAAAATAACCTAGCGTGGTTTCTCCTGCGCATTGATACGGTCACGAATTTCATTTTTTTGCAGCTTACCCGCACCGGATAGCGGTAGCGCATCCCAGATCGACAAAACCTTGGGACACTTATAACCCGCTATATACTCATGACAGTGGGCAATAAGCTCCTCTTCCGTAACGGTAAGTCCAGGCTCCAGTGAGATAACCGCGTGTACCACCTCACCCCATTTTTCATCGGGCCGGCCAATCACGGCACATTGCCGCACCGCCGGATGCAAATCAATCGCCCGCTCTACCTCGACCGAGTAAATATTCTCGCCACCACTAATGATCATATCCTTCATGCGATCGACTAAATAAACGTAATTGTCCTCATCCCGATAGCCTGCATCACCGGTGTGGTACCAGCCTTTGCGTAACACCTTAGCTGTTTCTTCGGGCATATTTCTGTAGCCCAGCATGACATTGGGGCCACGAATCACGATCTCACCAACGACATCAGGCGCGACCTCTTCACCCTTATCATCAACTATCCTAAGCTCAATGTAGGGCGCAGGCTTCCCTACTGAGCGAAGTCTCTTTGCAGCAGCACCTTCAAGATGGTGATCCTGTGCAGGCAAGGTGCTAATGACACCGCTAGCCTCTGTAGCGCCATAACCGTGAAAAAAACCGACGCCGGGAAATGCATTTTGCAGACGCTTGATTAACGACGGCGGCATCGGCGCCGCGCCATAATTGATTTTCCGCAGTGAGGACAGGTCAAACTCACTGTATCGCGGATGATCCAGTAATAGCGCTGCCATCGCGGAAATCAAAATCAGCGATGTCACTTGGTATTTCTGGACATTCTCCATCAAATCCAATGCATCAAACTGGGGAAGAATCAGCATGTGTACATCCATAAAGGTATGGATGTACAAACGGCATATCGCGCTGATATGAAACATCGGCCCAGACAGAATAATGCTGTAACCGACACCCACTGCATCGAACTCCAGATGATTCATCGCATTGACATACAAATTGCTGTGGCTCAGCATCACCCCTTTGGAGCGCCCGGTGGTACCACCTGTGTAAACAATGGCTGCAAGATCATCGCCACCAAAAGGACAATCACTAATGCGCTCCCCGCTCCTCAACACCGCCTCGTAGTCAACAAATCCATTGGGTACATCGCCGTCGCCAACATAAATCAGAGTCTGTATCGAGGAACAAAGGCGCACCAGTTCACGGGCAATTTCAACATTTTCTGCGTCCACCACTAATGCTGCGGGCTCACAGTCACCCAGACACGGAGTCAACTCCACCTTAGTCCAACGCCAGTTCAAGGGAACCGGCACCACGCCCAACCAGAGCGGGCCATAAAACAGTTCGGCCATGGCAGAACTGTTGTGCGAGAGAATCGCCAGACGGTCACCCTCCTTCAGGCCCAGCTCCCTTAAGCCACCAGCCAGTTGTTCACAGCGCTGCAATACGTCACTCCAGGTCCTGGTTTTCCCCTCGAAGGTAATCCCCGCCCGATTAGGAAACTCGTGAGCTACCCGTTGCAAAATCTGTGGCAATTTCATCATTGACTGTTTTTCCTCTAGACCTCGCCATCGGTAAGTTGGAGTTGCCCGGCCAATTCCATAAAGTAATTCATCGCCAGCGGATTAGCGATGGCACCCTTATTGAGTGCCTTTTCGGCGGCAACACCCAATAGCAGTTTCTTGATCGGCACCTCCATCTTTTTCCCGGTCAGCGTGTAAGGTACTTCATCAACAACATAAACCTTGTCGGGAACGTGGCGCGGTGAGCATTGCTGCGACAGTGTTCGGCGAGTTTCGCTAATCAAGTCATCCGTCAACTCATAACCCTCCTGCAATACAATGAACAAAGGCATATAAAAACGCGCACCGGGCAGTTCAAGACTGACAATCAGGCTATCCTTAATCTGCGGTAAGGATTCAATAGCACGATAAATTTCGGCGGTGCCAATGCGAACGCCAAATCGATTAAGCGTCGCATCACTGCGGCCTGAGATGACATAGCCGCCATGCTCTGTAAGACGAATGAGGTCGCCATGACGCCAGAGTCCGGAAAATTCTGCGAAATAGCTGTCGTGATAACGCTCATTTTGGGGGTCTGCCCAGAAATATAGGGGCATTGAGGGTATAGGCTGTGCGATCACCAGTTCACCGTTTTCACTCACCGGGAGAATCTGCCCCTTCTCATCAAGTACGCGGACGTCTACACCCAGGCAGGCGCATTGGATTTCACCCGCATAAACCGTGAGGTCTGGCGAACCTGCGACAAATGCACTGCAAATGTCTGTGCCACCGCTCATGGAAATAATGTGGAGGTCCCAGTGAACATGCTGATAGAACCAGGCAAATGTCTCGGGCGCTGATGGTGAACCTGTTAGCGCGATAGTCTTCACGCTCTGCAAATTATGTTTAACGCAAGGTGAGTAGCGTGCCTGAATAAGTGAATTGACATAGCTGGGATTAGCACCGAAGTAACTGACCCGATGACGCTCGCACAGGTCCCAGAGCCGATCGTGATTCGGATACGTGGGGCAACCGTCGTAGACCACGACAGCCGCGCCGGCCATCATGCCTCCCAACAAAATATTGAACATCGCCCAACCTGTGGTGGTTACAAAAAACTTTATCGATTGGGGATTCACATCATCGTGCAACCAGGCATATTTTACGAACTCGACCAGCACACCGCCTTGGCTGTGAACAATACCCTTTGGTATACCAGTAGTACCAGAGCTGTACATAATCCACAGTGGGGCGCTAAACGGTACTGCTTCAAACCGAAACGTCTCGTAAGTAATATCACTCCATGACAGACAGTCGCACCAGAGTGTGACTTTACATTCTTTCAAGCCCTCTGGAAGAACCGGTTCAGCTGCATCCCCCCAGGGGAGGTAAATGAGCTCTGTCAGCGACGAAATCGACTGAACGATCGTCAACAATTCCGCACTGCGCGCAAACGCCTTGCCATTGTAGCGGTAAGCAGACACCGCAAAAATGATCTTCGGCTGAATCTGTTCAAAGCGCTCTACAACGCCTTTGGCACCAAAATCCGGTGAACAACTGGACCACACCGCTCCGACACTGGCACTGGCCAGGAGAGCCACTACCACTTCTACCGACATCGGCATATAGGCCACTACCCGGTCACCGGGCAGGACGCCAGCATTGCGCAAATAGCTGGCGAGTCGCACAACCTGCTCCCGCAGTTCGCACCAGCTCAGAGAAATGGGCGCCACACTTTCTGACTCTGCAATAATCGCGGCCCGCGCTATATCGCCGCGATCGCCCTGGCGCAGAAGGTATTCAGCGAAATTTAGTTCAGCGCCCTCAAACCACCTCGCACCCGGCATGTCAGAACAAGCAAGCACCTGTTGGTACGCCTGCCCGGGAGCGATATCATAGAAACGCCATATAGCCTCCCAGAATACGGCTGCGTCGGAAAGAGACCATCGCCACAGGGCGTTATAATCCATGAGTTGCTGCTGATACTCAGCGTTAACCCATAGGCGAAATTCAGTTGTGCCGGATTTTTCGATCCGCTCAGACGTAGGCTGCCAGAGTAAATCACCAGCCTTACACCCTGCTAAATACTCGTCTGCCATCTCGCGCGCCCCTAGGCCACGATCCCGAGTTGCTCATAGCGACTACAGTGGTAGTCCTGATTGCCGAACAGGATATCAATCGTCATCAAGCGTTTGTAATAGTGTCCGGCTGCATACTCGTTAGTCATACCTACACCCCCATGCAGCTGTGTGGCACCCTGCCCTACGACTAACCCCGCCTTACCTATCCGCACTTTCGTTGCCGCCACCATCAGCGCACTGTCTTCATCCCCATCGCGCAAACGCATGGCAAGCACATCAGACATGGATTTAGCCATTTCCGCTTCCATGTACATATCCACCCAACGGTGCTGCAATACCTGAAAACTCCCGATAGGAACGCCGAATTGCTCACGAACCTGAATATAATCCCTGGTGATGTCATTGGCTGCCGCCATCGCGCCAACGGCTTCCGCGCAGACTGCACTAATAACCAGGTCCAGCGTGCTTTCAATCGCCTCCAACGCCACCCCTTTCTGGCCTAGCAGGGCGCTTTCCGGCAAATTTACATCGCTGAAAAAAAAGTCGCTGGCCCACTGACCGTCGAGTGTTTTGTAATCTTTGCGGCTCACGCCTTCCATGTCCTGATCCAGGATAAATAGGGAGATGCCCTCACGCGACCGCTCAGCACCATGCGTTCTGGCCGAGACAATAATTTTATCGGCAGTGCATCCCTGATAAACCACACACTTGTGCCCACTCAATACGAAGCCATCGACGGTACTTTTTACAGAGGTTTCAACATCGGCAGGATCAAAACGCGACTGAGGTTCCAGGTAGGCGACCGCCAACGTGAGTTCACCCGCCACAATTTGCGGGATAAGCCTCTCCTTCTGATCGTGACTTGCGACAGCGGCCAGAAGACCACCGCCCATGACGACTGTGCTCAGGTAAGGCTCAAGTACCAGACCTCGACCCAGCGCTTCCATCACTATAGCCGTCTCAACCGGGCTACCACCAAAACCTCCATACTGTGCGTCGAAGGGCAACGCCAACCAACCCATCTCGGCAAATAACTTCCAGTTTTTTTCGCTGTATCCAAGCGTGCTAAAAATAATCTCCTGCCGCGTTGAAAACGGATACTCACTCTTTACAAAGCGATCAATGCTATCCCTAAGAAGGCGCTGTTCTTCTGACAGTTCAAAGTCCATGGCTATCTCAACAATTGACGAGCAAGGATGTTTCGCTGAATTTCATTTGAGCCACCGAAAATGCTCGCCCCCCGACCATAGAGGTGCTCGGCCATAATGCCCTGCATATGCTGCGGACCGATCGACAGATAATCGCTGTCTATCGGCATCATATCGTTCTCATAGGGCGCACTGTACATACCGAGACTTTCCACCAGCAATTGTTTCAGCCCCTGCTGTATCTCACTACCCTTGATTTTCAAAATGGACGACTCAAGACCGATCTTTTCTCCATGTAATTCCCGGGACAGGTAACGAAGTTCAGAGTATTCCAGCGCGCGCAGATTGATCTCCAGTGAGGTGAGACGCCGCTTAAAGTCGGCGCTGTCGATAAGGTGTCCATCGCCCACCCGTTGCTCAGCGGCAATTAGTTTCAATCGCGCCACCAGATGACGGGACTGTGCAACCCGAGCGACAAAATTTCGTTCTTTTTGCAACAGGTATTTCGCGTAGGTCCAACCCTTATTCTCTTCGCCCACCAGGTTCTCTACCGGGACCCGAACATCTTCCAGGAACACTTCATTGAGCGTATGGCCCATATCGAGACCAATAATAGGGCGGATCTCTATGCCGGATATTTTCATGTCAATCAGGATAAATGAAATGCCCTCCTGCGCCTTCGCGTCAGGATCTGTGCGCACCAGGCAAAACATCATGTCGGCCCAATGTGCATAACTGGTCCAGAGTTTCTGGCCATTGACGATGTATTGATCACCGTCGCGAACAGCGCGGGTTTTCAACCCCGCGAGGTCGGAGCCCGCACCGGGCTCTGAGTAACCCTGGCACCAGACATCGTCACTCCTGAGAATTCGCGGCAGGTATCGCGCCTTTTGCGCATCGCTGCCAAAAGCTATCAGTACTGGGCCAAGCATTGTGATGCCGAAAGTCGGCAGGGGCGCGCAGGCGCTAGCAAACTCTCGGGCAGCAATATACTTTTGCGTCAGAGACCAACCGGTACCGCCATATTCGACCGGCCAGTTAGGTGCCATCCAGCCCTGCTCATTGAGTATCTTCTGCCAGCGGATAAGATCTTCATTGCCGACGATATAACCGCGCGCACAACGATCACGGATGTCGGCGGGCAGGCGCTGCACGAGGAAATCTCGCACCTCTTGCTGAAATGCGAGGTCCGCTTCACTAAAGGCCAGGTTCAATCGCTACGCCTCTCACCGGGTAAAAGTCTCCTTTCTGGATATACGTAAGCATACTATATATAATCATGCACATCATATGTACGCGAATAAAATATCCCGCGTCACACACTCATAAACACCATAGCTTTAATCTTGGAGAACGTCTTCAGATGAGTAAATTACTGCAAGGAAAAGTCGTACTGGTCACCGGCGGCGGACGCGGCGTTGGTCGCGACATTGCACTGCAGGCTGGACAGAGCGGCGCCAAAGTTATGGTCAGCGACGTGGGGACCAGCATTACCGGGGATGGCACCGACACCACCGTAGCGGCAGAAGTCGCCGAGGAAATACGCGCCGCTGGCGGCGAGGCCTCTTCTTGCTCTGCTCGGGAGCGCATGTGATAATCTCTGACTCCCTACTTTGCTCCTGCACATCCCGCGGCTTTTTGCGGGTGGATGGAGGAGTTGGTTACTTGGTGAGCCTGGCCTCGCTGACACTGTCACGCTCTTCCATACGCTCCTTCTCGTCGACAGCAACGTGGGCGCCCATTCAGGGGGGGGTCGCA
>PKCY01000301.1 GCA_002862985.1 Haliea sp. | reverse complement strand
GACTTTCCTACGCCAGCTTCAGCAAGGGCTTTACTTAAGCGATCTACTTTTCGGGAGAGTTGATCGACCTTCTTTTGCAGGACGGCCAGGTCTTCATTGCGGGCGGGGCGTTGCATCTGAAAATTGTCACGCACACGGCCAATACGTTCTTCCACTGAATGTCGCGCGGTGGCAGTGGTCTCCCGCGCTTCTTCTTCAAGCGCGGTACCGGCTTTTACAAGTTCGCGAAACAGTTTTGGCGGTTCCATGGCTTTTTCAAGTCTGCCTTGCGCTTCTTCTACTGCCTTGCCATAGGCCCCGATCCCGGCCAGCCAGATATTCTTGGCGATTTCGCCGGCTTTGTCAGTCACCTTGTTCTTGTCATCGCTCATGCCACCAGTCCTCCTATTGTTTGGGGTACCGTTCCCGGCAATGTGATGTATTAAACCAGATTAGCGGGCAAAAAAAAGGGGCCACAAAGTGGCCCCAAAAAATTCCCTGATAGACTGGGATAATTGGCTCTGGATGGTTTCCGCTTAGGCTGCGGACTTGAAGCTGACTGATTGCTTCAGGTCGTCAAGGCGCGCCTTAACTTTTTTCAGCTGCTTCTCAAGTTTTTTGCGGTCAGTCAGGCTCTCCAGTTGCTTAGGCAGTTCGATGTCCCCAATAGCCCCTTTTGCGTCTTTCTCGAGCTTCTCGCCACGCTTAACTAGAGCCTTGTATGCCTTATCAGCATCTTTACGACGAGTTTCCATGCGGGTCTGGAGTGTTTCGAAAGTCTCTTGTGCCTGGTCGTAGGCTTTGCCGTAGAAACCGAGGCTTGCCAAAAATGCTTTGCGACCGTTTTCCTGGGCGCGGGCGGCTTTCTTCGGTGCTGCTCGCTTGGCGGCAGGCTTGCGCTTGGCAACTGGCTTGCGTTTTGCTGCGGTCTTGCGCTTAGCAGTGGTTTTAGGTTTAGCTTTGCGTGGTTCGGCCATGATTCAACTCCTCTAAAGCAGAAAAGATAAGTGGGTGATCCCACCAGTTCGGAGCAAGATTACGGTGTTTTTCTAGAATAAACATACTAATAAAAGCCGCCATATTGACGATGTGTCTCAATTCGACCGTTGCGGGCTTCTACTTGCGCTAAAACCGCTGTCGGTCACCGAAGTTCCTAGACAGTGGTGGGCTCGACCAACGGGGCAAAATTTGGTCTGGACGAGCGCTGGCTGGTGTAGACTGATTACTCGTTAGAAAGGAAGGAGAGATTATGGCGCTTACACGGGCTCGCAAAGGAATATCGGCATTGCTGGTGTTAGTCCTGGGCAGTGGTCTGTCTTACGCATTGTTAGTGGGAAAGCCTCGCCCCGAGCCAGAAACCCCAGTGGAAGTTGCGATACCCAGTGTTGAGGTGGTCGTGGCTGCTCCGGCTGTTCGTTCACTGTCGGTAGAAACACAGGGTACGGTGCGCCCGCTGCGCGAAATAAAGCTGGTGAGTCAAGTTGGCGGCAGAGTGGAGTATGTGTCGCCTCGCTTTGCGCAGGGGGGATTCTTTGGCGCTGATGAAGCCCTGGTGAAGGTGGAGGATATCGATTACCAATTTGTGATTGCCCGTGCAGAATCCCAGGTGGCGGCTGCTGAACAGCGGGTTGCCGAAGAGGAGGGGCGCGCATTGCAGGCCAAGCGAGAATGGCGGGATTTAGGCAGTGATCAGGGGAATGCACTTTTTTTGCGCAAGCCGCAGTTGGCTTCCGCGCAGGCAGCCCTGAAGGCATCTGAGGCGGATCTTGCCTCAGCCCAGTTGGATCTTTCCCGCACCACGATTTCCGCACCCTTTAATGGCCGAGTTTCGGATAAGTCAGTCGATATAGGCCAATTCATCGCACCAGGAGTAGTCATTGCAACGGTTTATGACACCGATGTGGCGCAGGTGCGGTTACCACTCACCGATAGACAGGTAGCGCTGTTGGATTTGCCGCTGAGTTACGACAACGAATCACCTAGCGCAGTGAATGGGGCCCATGTGCTTTTACGCACTCAATTCGCTAATCAGGAGTGGGAGTGGCAGGGACGCCTAGTGCGCACGGATGCCACTATCGATGAGGACAGCCGCGTGGTTTATGCCGTTGCGGAAATTGAGAAGCCATTTGCTCGAGACCCCCGTAGTGAGAGGCCGCCACTATCACCGGGTCTATTTGTCAGTGCCATCATAAGCGGCCGTCAGTTGCCGCAGATAACACATCTACCCCGATCCGCGTTGCGCAGCGATGATTCAGTGATGATTGTCGACAGTGAACAACGAGCAAGACCCCGTCCAGTGGAAGTGCTACAGAGCGATAACAGCCATGTGTGGGTTCAGGGTCTTGCCAGCGGAGATCGTGTCATCGTCCGCGAGCCCCGGTTGATATTGGCGGGCATGGAGGTTGCTGTAACCGAGGCAGAGCTGGCGAGTGGGTCACCCTAATGGCAGGGCCAATACGCTGGTTTGTGTATAACCCCATTGCCGCCAATTTGCTGATGGTGTTTCTCCTTGTGGGTGGCGCGCTCGCCATTCCGTCACTTGATAAAGAGTTCTTTCCCGATTTTGAACTCAACGCCGTCAGCGTATCCATGTCCTATCGGGGTGCAGGCCCGAGTGAAGTAGAGCAGCAAATCTGTAAGCGTATTGAGGAGGCCGTGCACGATCTCAACGGTGTTAAGGAGATTCGTTCCTCTGCTAGACAGGGCCTCGGGACCGTTTTTATAGAGGCGGAGGTCGGCTACGACACACAGCGCCTTAGTGCCGAAGTCAGAAGCCGTGTCGATGCCATCACCACTTTTCCTGTGGATGCAGAGCGGCCATTGGTCGCGGAGCTGGCGCACCGACATTTCATGGCGGTGGTAACCCTTTCCGGAGATATTGGCGAGCGACAGCTTAAAGAACTCGGCGAAGAGCTCAGGGACGATTTGGCAACGCAGCCGCACGTATCCGTGGTTGAGCTGGCCAGTCCCCGGCCCTATGAAGTGTCCGTGGAGGTTTCCGAATACACTTTGCGTCGCTACGGTCTTACATTTGCAGATGTCGTGAGTGCCATACGCGATTCGTCACTAAACTTGCCTGCCGGTGCAATCAAAACCAGCGCTGGTGATATTCAATTACAGACTCGTGGACAAGCTTATAATCGTCAGGATTTTGAAAAAATTCCACTGCTGAGCACGCGAGACGGAACGCAGCTGGTGGTGGGCGATGTTGCCACGGTGCTCGACGGATTCGAGGATATAGATGTCCGTAAACGCTTTAATGACAGGCCTTCGCACGACCTCCGTGTTTTCGTTACCTCTAATCCCAATACATTATCTACCAGCGAAGTTCTGCATGACTGGGTTGAAGAGGTACGTCCTCGTTTGCCTCCCGGTGTAGAGTTAGCGCTATGGCGCGATTCCGCAGAACTTTTCAAGGGCCGAGCCAACACTCTTGTTAAAAATGGCATTGGTGGTCTGATACTGGTCTTTCTTTTGTTAATGCTATTTTTGCGTCCACTGCTGGCAATGTGGGTTTGCATTGGAATAGCAGTCGCATTCATGGGGACCTTTCTGTTGCTGCCCTACACGGGTGTTAGCCTAAATATGATCTCTCTACTGGCGTTTCTGCTTATTCTTGGAATTGTGGTGGACGACGCAATTATTGTTGGTGAAGCTGTGTACTCCCACCAGAACTCAGGGGAGGTCGCGCATGAAGGTGCAGTGAACGGTACTCGTGCAGTACTGAAGCCTGTTATGTACGCTGTAATTTCCACGATGATTTTTGTCGCACCGATGTTGATACTGCCGGGTGATATGGCAAGTGCCGGTGTACCCATTCCGGTGGTGATTATTCTTGCACTCACATTTTCGTTAATCGAATGTATGTTGATTTTGCCCTCTCATCTGGCACATATGAAGCCGTTGCAGCCAAGTAAGATTGCGCTTTTTCGTCGCTTTGAGAAAGTGCGGCTGAAGTTTGCCGATGGCATGATCAACCTTGCGCGCGATGTTTACAGGCCCTTCCTGCAGCGCTGTCTCAATGCCAATCTTCTGGTGGCAGCTATTTTCATCGTGGGATTGCTTTTCAGCCTGGCGCTATATAGTGGCGGCTGGCTGCGTTCTGCATTTTTCCCGGCAATCACTGCAGATTTCACCTTTGCCGAAATTTCTCTTCAAGAAGGCGGAGCGTATCGGGATACCCTGCGAGTTTTGAACAAGGTTGAATCGGCTGCCTTGCAGGTAAAATCTGAATACAACAGCGACCCGCGTTTTATCGGCATGGGTCCGGTTATCGGCCACATCGACTCGCGCGGGAAATTAAATGAAGTAGAAGTCTATATCAATGTGCCCTCTTCCGTGGTCGATATTAAGGAGGTGACGGAGCGTTGGCGCGAATTGGTGGGCGACCTGGGCCCCGTTGAAAGTCTGCACATGGATTACACATTTAATGACCGTGGTAAACCGATTACGATGGTCATAGCATCGTCTTCGTTGGAAGATTTGGCTGGTGTTGCAGCCAGGCTGCGCGAGGTTCTGGAAAGCTATCCCGGTGTTTACAATATCAATGACACCCTGCAGTCTCCCCGGGAGGAAATTGAGCTGCAGTTAAAGCCTGCTGCAGAAAACCTCTCCGTATCTTTGGCTAATTTGGCACGGCAGGTTCGCGAAGCGTTCTATGGAGCGGAGGCTCAGCGGATCCCGCGACCCAGGGAAGATGTCAGGGTTATGGTGCGCTATCCCGAGAGAGAGCGCCTCTCTGTGGAGAACCTCAATGACATGCGTGTGCGCACGCCGGCCGGCGATGAGGTGCCCTTTGCAACGGTAGCCGAGGTCAGCTACCGGCCAGGGTACTTGACGATAGATCGTCTTGATCGCAAGCGCACCTTGAAAGTCACTGCAGATGTGGTGATGGGGCTTGCAGATCCGCGTGCCGTCGTGGATGAAATTGTAACCGTGGAAATGCCGCTTCTGGCCGCGAAATATTCGGGCTTGACGATGAACCTGGACGGGGAATTGCAGGAAGAGGCTGATTTCCTAAGCTCAATGGCCAAGTACATGGGGTTGGCTATGCTGATTGTCTATGCCTTGATGGCCATTCCTTTCCGTTCGTATTTTCAGCCCCTTTTGGTATTAACGGCGGTACCATTTGGTGTGATGGGTGCCATTTTTGGTCATGCTATTTTTGACTGGCAGATCAGTATGTTTTCACTGTTAGGAGTCATTGCAGCGGCTGGGGTAGTTGTGAATGACAATCTTGTATTAATTGATCGAATCAATCGGCTGCGTGACAAAGGTCACAATTTGATGGAGGCGTTGTTACAGGGAGGCCAGGACCGTTTTCGCCCGATTATTCTCACCTCGCTCACAACCTTTGTGGGCCTGATGCCCATCATGTCGGAGACCAGCGTGCAGGCCCAGTTCTTAATTCCCATGGTGATATCACTGGCTTTCGGGGTGCTGTTTGCAACGGGTGTCACTCTATTGCTGGTGCCGTGTCTGTATTTGTTTGGGGGGCAGGTCTCCGCGTACGTGGCGCACCGTCGTCAGTCGCTCGCGCAAAAAATTGACAAGGTTTAGTCGCGGTGCTGCTGGGTTTCCGGCGTAAATAAATGACAAAAATACCGAATAAAAAAAAGCCCACAAAGTCGTGGGCTTTTTTATACCGCGATCAATCAACCGGCTTTAGGTCCGGCCGCAACGATCGCGGCGGAGACATCAAATTTCTTAATATTCTCCTCAAACAAAGCGGCCAAATTCCGCGCCTGCTCATCATAGGCGGCATTATCACCCCAACCGGCACGTGGATCGATATACTGGGCATCTACTCCGGGGATTTCAGCAGGGAAGTTCAGGTTCAGAATGTCCAGGCGTTTGGTAGGAGCGTCAAGTAAAGCGCCGTTCTGGCAAGCCTGAACCACTGCCCTGGTAACGGGGATAGGAAAGCGTCCGCCGGTGCCTCCGGGCCCGCCCGAACCACCAATCCAGCCTGTATTCACCAAATAGACTCGGCTCTGAAAGTCCTCGATCCGCTTCATCAGCAATTCGGCGTAGTCGCCAGCTGGACGCGGCATGAAAGGCGCGCCGAAACAGGTTGAAAAGGTGGGATGAATGCCCGCTTCTGCGCCCAGCTCGGTAGAGCCTACGCGTGCGGTATAGCCGCTCAAAAAGTGAAACGCAGCCGCTTCTTTGGATAGGATCGAGACCGGGGGTAGTACACCTGAGACGTCACAGGTCAGGAAGATTACACATTTGGGCTCACCCCCGTTATTGGTCTCGGTGCGTTTATCCACGTGCTCCAGCGGGTAGCAGCAACGACCATTCTCAGTGAGGCTAGTATCGCAGTAATCAGCGTGGCGGCTTCCGTTTAGCACGACATTTTCAATAATGGAGCCAAAACGGATGGCATCCCAAATCACCGGCTCGTTCTTCTGACTGAGGTCAATGGTTTTGGCGTAGCAGCCCCCTTCAAGATTAAAGACGGAGCCCTTGCACCAGCCGTGCTCGTCATCACCAATCAGATAGCGATCCGGATCAGCGGACAGAGTCGTTTTACCTGTGCCAGACAAACCGAAAAAGAGTGCGGTGTCACCGGGTTCTCCCACATTAGCGCTGCAATGCATGGGCATGACATCTTTCTCTGGCAGCAAAAAATTCTGAACAGAGAACATCGACTTTTTCATTTCGCCAGCGTATCGCATGCCCGCAAGCAACACTTTGCGCTGTGCAAAGTTGATTATGACAACACCATCGGAATGGGTGCCGTCGCGATCGGGATCACACTCGAATCCCGCGACGTTAAGAATATTCCATTCCGGTTTGCGGCCACTATTGTAGGTCGCCGGGCGGATAAACATATTGCGGCCAAAGAGTGATTGCCAAGCGGTCTGGGTAGTGACTTTTACCGGGAGGTAGTGATCGCTGTGCTCGCCAACGTGCAGGTGCGTAACAAATCGATCGCGTGTTGAGAGGTAGGATTCCACGCGGTCCCACAGCGCATCGAATTTGTTGCTTTCAAAGGGGCGATTGACGCTGCCCCAGTCGATACTGTCTTCGGTGCTGGGTTCTCTGACGATATAGCGATCGGCGGGCGAGCGACCGGTGCGCTTGCCTGTTGTTACTAGCAGCGCACCAGTATCGGACAGCGTTCCCTCTTCACGCCTCAGCGATTCTTCAATGAGTTGGGAGGGCGCCAGGTTGGTGTACTCCTGGGCGGTCTGGATGTCTACAGTCATTGTGTGTCCTGTCTTTAAGGTGATAGAGCGCAGGTTCCGTGCGGTTTCAGGCGCCATTTCTCAATCTATAGGGGGGGCCAATTATGTCAGAATCGCGTCATTATGCGAATTATATTGATCATAATTTCAGCTAATTTCGACCGGCTTCTGCTCAATGTACCGTTTTGAACTCAGGGTCCGCCAGTATCTCCGCCAGGTCTTCGCGGCTGAAGCAGTATTGCTGGTTGCAGAATTCGCAATCCATTGTAATTCTGCCCAGTTCCTCCAGTAATTCTTCCAGATCCAACTGCGGCAGGCTGGTCAGCGCATTAAACGTGCGCTCCCTTGAGCAGTTGCATTGGGAGCGCACTGCAGAGCGCTCGAACAGACGAAGAGGATCCTGGTGGTACAGGCGATGGAGCATTTGCTCGCTGTCCAGGTGGAGCAATTCGGCGTCCGTCACTGTAGTCGCTAGAGAGCAGGCGTGCTCCCACTGACGCAGTTGAGTGGTCTCATGAGGGGTAATTTGTGTGGGGAGTTGTTGCAATAGCAGGCCTCCCGCGCGCTTGCCATCGGCTGCCAGCCATAATCGCGTCTTGAGCTGTTCGGATTGTTCGAAGTAGGCGCCGAGGCTGTGGGCCAGTGAGCCCTGTTGCATAGCGGTGATGCCCTGATACCGCTGACCGCGTGTAGGGTCAATTGTGATCACTAACTGACCATTTTGTAGTAGCTGGTCGTTACTGTTAGAGGTCGCCTCCTGAGCGCCGCGCGCGATACCGCGAATGTGCAACAGGTGGTCACACTCTGCCATCAACAGCGGTACCTGGCCCTCTGACCGTACCTGCAAGATCAACCGACCTTCAAATTTAAGATTACTGCTCAGAAGCACAGATGCCGCGAGGAATTCACCTAGTAAACGGGAAACACCAGGAGCGTAATGGTGCAGAGTGAGTATATCGCGATAGGCCGCGTCGAGTTGAACGTGTTCGCCGCGAATGTCGGCATCTTCGAACAAAAAGCGCAAGGATTCATCGCTATTCGCGAGTGAGGGAGAGTCTGGCGAATTGCTCATAGGCGTGGATAGTAAATTCCTGGTTAGGACTGGGGCTCATCGAGCAGCTCAAATACCGCGATGCGTAAAGTATAACGCTCAGACACGGTTGCAGGGTTCAGTATTTGAGGCCACTAACAGAAAATTGCAGACGTTCAGGGATATTGGAGTAATTAGCAGCTACAGTAGCCAGCTACAGTCGAGTATGTAAATTTCCATAATTGCCCGAGGAAAACAGAATGCGATTCAGCTACCAAGTTGGCATGTGTGAGCCCGACCATTACCTGCCCCTGGCACAAGCAGCAGAGCAGGCAGGCTTTGATGGTATAACGATACCCGATAGTCTTTGTTATCCGCAGGAGGCGAGCTCGAAATACCCCTATAACAACGATGGCAGCAGGGAGTTTCTCGAAAGTGTGCCCTTCATTGAAAGTTTGATCGCCGTGTCAGCCATGGCTGCGGTCACGGAAAAAATTCGTTTTGCGACCTTTGTGTATAAGTTGGCCGTGAGACAGGCGCCCGTTGTAGCAAAACAGGTGCAAGGTATTCAAGCGCTGTCCGGGAATCGTTTCGATTTCGGCATTGGTATCAGTCCGTGGGAAGAGGATTTCGCGGTCTGTGGCGTGCCCTGGGAAAAACGCGGCAAGCGCCTCGATGAGCAAATCGATATTTTACGAGGGCTACAGACCGGTGAGTATTTTGCTTATGCCGGCGAAATACACAATATGCCGGCTAATAAAATGAACCCAGTGCCAAGTGAGCCCACGCCTTTTCTAATCGGGGGTCATACAGAGCCTGCCTTGAAGCGCGCTGCCCGTGTTGGCGATGGTTGGATGTGTGCCGGCGCAACGGTTGAGGAATTAAAGGCTTATATTGGGCGCATCAATCAGCTCCGTCAGGAGTACGGTACGCAGGACAACCCCTTTAGAGTGTTCACTACAGGGAAAAACGCGTTCACGTCTGAAGGGATTGAAGAGTTGGAGAGTATCGGCGTATCCGATGTCATAATCGGTTTTCGGAATGTCTATGAAATGGAAGCTGATAAGCCGCTCGATGAAAAAATTGCCATGCTGAACTGGTATGCCGGAGAGTTTATCAATGCCTGAATACTCCGCTACAACGCCGGTCCTTGTGGGTGTTGCCGCCGTCCAACAAAAAAAGGAGGACTACCGACAGGCGCTGGAGCCGGTGGACTTAATGGAGCAGGCTTTGCGCGACGCGGCAGAGGATGCCGGTAGTGCAGAGCTTTTACGTAGGGCTGACGAAATTCTTGTACCCAAAAGCCTCTGGGGATACAGCGACCCTGGTCGCATTCTTGCCCACACGTTAGGAGCGTCTTCTGCTACAACTCTGCTTGCAGAATTTGGAATTCTGCAACAGAGCCTGTTGACCCGTGCTTGCCAGCGTATAGCGGCCGGGGAGGCGCAGGTGGTTTTGGTCACCGGAGGTGAGGCTCGATACCGCTCTCAGTGTGCAGTTAAAGCGGGGGAGGAGGCCAGTGAAACAAAACAAGTGAACGTTGCTCCTGACATCCTGCTGCGTCCGGAAGATGAGATGTGGTCATCGGTGGAAACAGACAGTGGTCTTGGCATGCCGGTTGGATACTACGCGATATTGGACAGTGCGCTGCGGTATAAGCAGGGACTCAGTCTGGAGCAGCATCGGGACCAGATGTCCGGCATGTATTCTCACTTGAGTGATACGGCGGCAGGAAACTCCGATGCTTGGGCTGAGGAGGCCGTTTCGGCGGAGCACATCCGCGAACACTCACCTTCCAATCGTATGCTGGCGTTCCCGTATACCAAATTGCATAACAGTCAGTGGAACGTTGATCAGGCTGCCGGCCTGATACTGTGCTCTGCTGGTACGGCTGAGGAACTCGGAATCCAGCGTAGTAAATGGATATTTCCTCGTGCGGCTGCCGAGTCAAACTTAATGTCCGTGGTAGCCAGTCGTAAGGACCTTGGTGCCAGCCCGGGATTTCGCATAGCTGGCGAAGTTGTCATGGAGTTGGCAGGACTTTCGTTCAACGATATCCAGATGTGCGAGCTTTATTCCTGCTTCCCCTATGCGATTCGGGTTCAGCTCGAGGAGTTTGGTCTCGATGCACAACATGAGATTAGCGTCACCGGTGGTATGACCTTTGGCGGCGGTCCCCTCAATAATTTTGTCTTTCAGGCGACAGTGAAAATGGCTCAGCTGCTGCGACAGAATCGAAGCGAGATTGGCCTTGTCTCCGCGGTTAGCGGCCTGCTGACGAAGCAGGCTTGTGCGCTTTGGTCAGCTGCGCCCGGTGACCGTGAATGGGCCTGTGCCGATGTTACCGAGCAGGTGCGCGCGGCGAGCGAGATTTGCGAATTGACTGCTGGCTATGAAGGAGCAGCCCTGGTGGCCGGATATACCGTGATATACCAGGGCATGGACCCCTGGCGTGCCATCGCGGTTTTCGATCTCCCTGGTGGTGAACGCACCGTGGCGTTCAGTGAGGACTTCGGGGTGATTGCGTCCATGCTGGAAAAGGAATGTTGTGGCGTGACGTATCAACTGTCGGACGGACAGTTTCAATAGGGGCAGTTAGCGCCCGGGGGCTCAGTCGAAGACCGTAACCCCCGCCAGTGGATTGCTGTTTTCCAGCAGTGCCGCAAACTCTTCCGCCAGAGGACGACTGCGCTGTACGCATTGCTCCCAACAATGTATTCGCTCTTCCTCCCCCAGCTTTGTGAAGTCAGAGCGGTCGGGGATTTTTCCCAGCGGCAAGTCGCTGGTGAGCTCGGTGCTGGGACACATTAAGACCAGCTTTTTAACGTCGCGAATTGCAGTTCTGCGTCGAGACAAAAACTTATCGAACCAGCCCCGGATGACGTCGGTACTAAAATGAGGGTAGAGAATCAAACCATCTCCACAGTACTGGGAGAGATCAAAGTGGTAGTCGATAATCCCGCCGTCCCAGTACTGACCGGCTGGTGCCCCAGAAATATTCCTCTCGCCCGCTAGAACGAGAGGGATGGCACCGCTGGCGTGCAAGCTTTGGAGAGTATTGTC
>PKCY01000324.1 GCA_002862985.1 Haliea sp. | reverse complement strand
GCCGATTCATAGCTCAGAGCAGTCGAAAATTCATGGGTAATTGTCTCCAGCAAAACGCTCTCCTCCGATGCATTCACTCGCCATTCTTTATCCACCGGTGAGCCTTCGGGCTGGACAATTTGCAGGTAGGAAAGATCTGCTGGTGCTATATAGATTCTGCGGAAATCTCTGGCACCCGCAGGAATCTCTTTGTTAAGATAAAGCTCGTCCGCACGTGTGTTCATGCCTTCCAGGAAACGGGGATCACCACGCTCTGCAGCAGAATACTGCGCAGTATCGCTCTGCGCGCAACCGCCCAGTATCAGTAAAGCAGCAAACAGGGCTGTGAAGGTTTTGATTAACATGGAATTCGTCCTTTGTTCTGTGAGTGTCTGGGCCGACGAGCCACACCAAGCATCAGCAGGTTCACGGGAACGCAAAGTATACCGGAAATTTTTGGTACTGCTACGGGCCAAGACGCTGCGGCGCTAGAACATCGTTGGGTCAGCCATCATTATCCGTTACAATCTGCACCTTTCTTGTGCTAGGGATCTTTCATGCCAACATCATCACTCTGGCAGAGCGTCAGCCTGACTTTTTTGGTCTTGCTTTTAGCTTCACTCTCGGCGCGCAGCGAGCCGATTGAAGAAGACATTCTGGTCACTGCCAGCCGGATACCGGAGGCTGCCCTGAAACTACCGCTCGCCTGGTCTACTGTGGATAGCGCAGCGTTGGCATTGGTTGACCCGGTCCACATCAATGAAGTTATGCAGCGTGTACCGGGCGCATGGATCAGCCGGGGCAACGGACAGGAGAGCATCATCGCCCTGCGCTCGCCAGTACTAACCGGCGCTGGTGGCTGTGGCGCCTTCTTTTCAGCCGCGGACGGCATCAACCTGCGCGCGCCCGGATTTTGCAATATAAATCAGCTGTTTGACTCCAACTTTGAGCAGGCCAGCCGTATCGAAGTAATCCGGGGGCCGGCCACCGCCCTT
The DNA here is from genome assembly GCA_002862985.1 of Haliea sp. Lineage (GTDB taxonomy): Bacteria > Pseudomonadota > Gammaproteobacteria > Pseudomonadales > Halieaceae > Marimicrobium. The sequence continues at coordinate 10,420 of PKCY01000324.1, read as the reverse complement.
TATGGCTCCAACGCTATGCACGGTGTCATTAATGTAATCAGCGCCGCGCCCACAGAGGAGCTGGATCAAAACCTTGCGCTAGAGGCGGGCCCCGATAATTACTATCGCGCAAAACAACGCTACCGCAATACGTTTGGGAGCCACGGCATCAGTATCAACGCTAATGTCACTCACGATGGTGGTTACAAAGATGACTCGGGCTACGATCAGCAAAAACTCCTGACGCGATACGACTATAGCGGAGAGTCCTGGGATTTCCGCACAGTGCTGGATGGCGCAAATCTCAACCAGGACACCGCGGGATTCATAAAAGGGTTCCAAGCGTATCAAGATGATGACCGAAAAAAGGAAAACCCCAACCCGGAGGCTTACCGAGATGCCTGGTCTGTGCGTTTCTACAGTGCCGCCACTACCTCGCTGAACGAGAACAGCTCATTCACAGTCACGCCTTATCTGCGCTTAAATGACATGAAGTTCCTGCAACACTTTCTGGCTTGGCAACCTACGGAAAAGAATGCGCACGACAGTCTGGGCGTGCGCACTACCATTCATACCGACGCAGGCGTGCTCCGCTGGGTGCACGGTATCGAAGCGGAATATACCGATGCGACACTGAAGGAAACCCAGGACGAGGATTTTAGTCCCAACATACCGGCCGGCGTGCACTATGATTACCAGGTCGACGCCTCAATGGCCGCAATCTACACACAACTTCGCACGCAGTACGATACACCTTGGGAGTTCGATTTAGGCGTTCGTCTGGAGTACAGCAATTACGATTACCATAATCGCACGACAGATGGGTCTCCCTGCAGTGATGCGGCCGATAACTGTCGCTTCTATCGGCCGGCTGATCGTGACGACGACTTTACCAACTGGTCTACCAACGCAGGGGTCAGCTACGCTCTTACTGAAGATCATATTGTCTATCTGCGTCTCGCGCAGGGGTATCGCGCACCTCAGGCCAACGAGTTATATCGTCTGCAATCAGGGCAAGAGAGTGCGGACCTTGATTCGGAAGAAATTGCGAACATAGAACTGGGCCTGCGTGGCTACTGGCGCAGCACTGCACGTTACGATATCGCCATGTACTACATGAACAAAGAAAACGTCATTTTTCAGGATTCTGACAGGCAGAATGTCAGCGGTGCAAAAACCAATCACTATGGTGCCGAAATAAGCGTCGACTATGCAATCACTGACAACTGGTCGGTGGGAGTGGATGCTAATTTCGCGAGCCACACTTATGACAATAACATCGAACTGTTTGGCAGCAACAAAGATATCAAGGGCAACGATATCGACACCTCACCCAAGGCCTTCGGCAGCGCTCGTCTGGGCTGGGATTTTTCAGAACTTGCTGGAAGGTATAGCCTGACCGAACTGGAGTGGGTCTATATGGGTTCCTATTACCTAGACCCCACAAATGAACATGAGTACAACGGACATTCTCTGGTCAATCTGCGAATAACCAGTGACCTGACACCGCGCTGGACCGCCGGACTTCGCCTGACCAATCTTCTAGATGAGGAATACGCTGAACGAGCCGACTTTGGTTTCGGAGACTACCGCTACTTTGTGGGGCAGCCTCGCGGTGCCTATCTACAGATCAGTTACCAGTTTGGCGTGACGGATGGCTAACGCGACAGGGCTATTGAAATTTTTCTGATACCTGTTCCAGATGCACCTCACCGGCCGGCGATCCATTTTAACAGGGCTTGGTATACGTTCGGCTCGATAGGTTTCGGAGTATAGATATTCAACCCAGCCTCCGCACCCCTCTCTCGACCCTGTGCCATTGCGTTTGCCGTCATTATAAGAATCGAGAGCTGAGAAAATCATGGCCGGGGGTGTCGCTTCTAGTGTGGTTTTTGTTGCGCGTTTACAGCTGACTGGTTCGCCTTACTTTGATTTCCTGTACATGACTTTATTCAACAACCAATATTAGTATAGATGTTAGTCTCTTCATGGATATCGGTGAGCCTATAAGAAGCCCGATCACCAGAGCCTTGAGCCGTTGTCAGATCATAGTCGATCATTTTTCTGCCTAATCGAGGCATCACCAAGGCCCTGCCATCATTGAAATAGATTTCTACCGGGCTGGCACTGGCGCCATCGCGTAACGGCACACCCTCAAACTGCACAAATGGGGTAATTCCGGTTAAGTCTAAAACCGTGGGTGCTACGTCTAATAGGCTCACTGGAGTGAATACGTCGCCCACCGGATAGTTGGCATTCCCTGGAGCGCTAACTAGCAAGGGCACTTTGACCGATTGGTCCCACAAGGTGTTTTTCCGCCAATGAAATTTCTCGCCCAGGTGATAGCCGTGGTCTGACCAGAGAATAATGTCGGTTGTGCTGGCAAAGGGGCTGGCGGCTACCGCGGCCAGGAGCTGTCCAACCATCGCATCAGTGTGCGAAATTGAAGCCAGATAAGCCTGCGTATATTCCGAGGCTTTCCCAGCATATTCAATCATTTCATATTGACTTAGACCAGTGAAAGGGTTTTGTACTGTTGCTAATTGCACAGCCAGTGCAGGTTCATCGTCCAGGTCGTTAGCAATCGGTGTAGACACAACAACATCTTCAATCGGATAAAGGTCGTACGCCCACTGAGGAACCCGCCAGGGAACATGCGGCTGGTAGAGTCCGGCTGCCAGGAAGAAAGGCTCAGAACGGTCATAGTTTTCGATAAAATCTACGGCCCAGTTGGTCACTGTCTGATCGGTGTGCTCCTCCGTATCAGGGAGAACTTCGGCGGTCATAAAGGTATTGTCAGGACCAGGACAAAAATCACAAACTACAGGTTGTGAATCAGGGCCTACCTCGTCCCACCTATCCGGCAGTGAAGTACCAAATACTTTTCCAGTAGTCGCCGTGTGATAGCCGCTTAGCGTCATTACTTGAGGCAAAGACAACAATGTCGGATTGGAGTAGACAGCATGATATTCTGGCTCAATAGCCCAACTGGAAAATGTAATATGGTGAGTTGCGGGGCTCAGGCCCATCAGCACTGAGGTTCTTGAACCCACGCACTGCGGCACGGTGGCATATGCATTGAGGTAGCGTGTCGAAACGGCAGCCAGCGCATCAATATTCGGGGTATGCACTATGCCTTCGTAGTCACCGCCATAATGTACCCAGTTGCGTAAATCATCTATCGCAATAAATAGAATATTTCTGGGCGGTGGTGGCTCAGCGCTGGCAGTAGAAACAAGAGCTAGATTGACAAAAAGGACAAGAATCAACAGCCCCGTCCGCGCTACTAGACCAGAGTTCGAATGAACCATCTGCAATGTCCCCTATGCCATGAGGCCGCTAGGCCACTGCAAATTCCGACGTTAAAAAGTTTATACGCTACATTACAGTATAGCTATCGCTCGCATTTGTGCACTATATCCTCAACTGCGAACTAGCTAGCTCTACCGAGACACTACTATAAATACAGCGTTAATGTACTCAATAAGTGCGCAACGCATCACAACTGTAGAAAGAATAATGAAACGCGCGCTCTATCCCAACCAGGAATACCCGCGCCGTCCCTGCAAGCCACCCGTATGGATTGCCAGAAGCGGCAGATCTGCGCTCCACTCTCCGGATTTGCGTAATTGATGGACGGCATACATCATCTTCCCTGTGTATACCGGCTCCAGTTGAATGCCGTGGATAGCCTCGAATGCTAAAATAAAATCACACAAGGACTCATGCGTCCGTGCAAAGCCACCGCAATGATACTCGTGTACGATACGCCAGCGGGCGCAGTGTTCAGGTGCCAAATCCCGCAAAAGCGCTTCCACCTGAACCTCTAAATCCGTCGCCCCTTTTAAGGCCGAAATACCACAAAGCGCATAAGACTCATCCAGGCCGGCCGCCACGCCAGCCAGAGTCGTGCCGGTGCCTACCGGTACCACAATTCGCTTTGCCCGGTTAGACCGCTGCTGAATATGATTCGCGATCGCCTTACACCCGCGAGCACCTAATACTGCAGCACCTCCCTCCGGAATGAGGAGGCAGGGAGCGAAGCGGGAGAGAATGCGCCGCTGATAATCTGCATCGTTTCTGTGCCGATACTCTTCCCTGCTCACGGGAACCACCTGCATACCGCACCTACGCACATCCATCAGCATTGCAGTTTCACCCAAATCTCCTGCTCCGCGAACCAGCCCGACTGTTTCGATACCCAGATCAGCACCCACAGCGGCTAGGGCATGGAGGTGGTTCGACCAAACACCACCAAAAGAGACTAGACGAGATACACCCTGCCGCTTTGCTTCACGGAAATATTCCTGCAACTTAAAATATTTATTCCCGAAAGCCGGGCCGCCAGTTTGATCCAGGCGGAGCAGAGTTACGCCACCCAGTGATACGCCCATCACTGGAGTACTGCTCAGCTCATGTAGCAAAGATGCCTGCAAGTGGACTATGGCAATCCCACGTTGTTTTTTGCCAGCACTTGCTCAGCGCGATAGCTGGATCGCACCAGCACACCAGAAACCACTTCAAAAAAGCCCTTCTGCAGGCCCCATTGGCGATACTGTTCAAACTCCTGGGGACTAACATAACGATCTATGGGGTAGTGATTACGGGTAGGCTGCAGATACTGACCGAGTGTCAGTATATCGACATTGGCGGCGCGCAGATCATCCATACAGTCCATAATCTCCGCCTCCGTCTCGCCCAGCCCCAACATCAGGCTAGTTTTGGTCAACACTTCCGGGCGATACTGTTTGGCGTGCGCAAGCACATCGAGAGTTTGCTGATATCCCGCGCGCGGGTCGCGCACTGGATGAGTAAGGCGACGAACGGTTTCAATGTTCTGGGCAAAGACAGCGATGCCAGAATCAACTACCGTTTCAACATCTGCGAGCTCACCCAAGAAGTCGGGTGTAAGAGCCTCGACGGCTGTTTCAGGGTTAACCTGCTTCACCCGTTGCACGCACATCGCATAATGTTCCGAACCACCATCGGGAAGGTCGTCGCGATTGACGGAGGTTAGCACGACATATTTGAGGTTCATCAGCTGCACTGAGCGGGCGGCATTATCCGGCTCCTCGATGTCAAGCCAGCCTTTAGGATTCCCGGTATTGACTGCACAGAACCGACACGCTCGAGTGCATACATCGCCCATCAACATGATGGTGGCGGTTCCCGCACTCCAGCACTCACTCATGTTAGGGCATTTGGCCTCTTCGCAAACCGTGGCCAGTTTGTGTTGATGGACGATTCCCTGAACTTTCTCATAGGTGGCGCCGCCACGAACACTAACGCGTAACCAATCAGGCTTACGCAGGCGTTGACCGTTATCGTCCGTGGACTTGATGCCATCTTTGATGGCGGACACGCCTCGGTCGGTCACAAACTTCTCTCCGCTGCCCACTTGCACGGCGGGAATGCGGTCATTGTCGGGCATGAGCTCTTATCCTGGCATGGTTTTGCAGATGTTCTGATTATAGCGGAAAATACCAGGGAGTTACTCCCAACAAGGCGGGATTATCCAAGCTAACCCAATAATCGATTTACCGAGCGGGATACCGCTATTTTACCCTGGTCGAAGTAAGCTTCATGGTTTTCTTCGATATTAGGCAGGTCATAGAGGTAATTCACCATGATTCCCGCAGACTGCTCGAGCCCCTTGGCGGACTGGTCAGCCGCACCATGCAGGCCAAACAGCTGTGCGCCATTACCCAGATGAAACCGAGCCACCGGGTCCGCAGGTAACCGGCCTCGCTTCACCTTCAACAGATAGTGTGCGCACAGTTTGAGCAATATGTCGTAGATTTTAGTATCCACCACGCAACCCACAGGCGTTCTTACGCGGTCTATTAGCTCATCTGCCACCAACCCTTGCAAATCGGCATCTAACAACCACTGACGAAAACCAGGAACCGGGGACAATGTGACGAATGTTTTCAGCGTTGGTATTTCTTTGCGCAGTTCCTCGACAACACTCTTGATTAAAAAATTGCCAAAGGAGACGCTGGACAAACCTGGATGACAATTACTGATAGAGTAAAAAACCACAGTATTAGCAGGTTCATCTGCCGACGATTCGCGCTCCTGAACCAACAGCGGCTGAAGAGCGTCTGGCGTGCTATATGTCAGCGCGATTTCTACAAAGACCAATGGGTCGTCGGCCATGGCCGGATGGAAAAAAGCGAAGCAACGACGATCCTCACCCAGGCGACTGCGTAAATCGTCCCAGCCATTAATCGCATGCACGGCCTCATAGTCAATGATTTTCTCCAGCACACTGGCAGGAGAGGACCAATCTATGCGGCGCATCTCCAGAAACCCCTTATTGAACCACGAAATAAACAAATGCTTGAGGTCTGAGTCCACTCCGCGAAGCTCCGGATTCGCAGGCAGTAAATCCAGCAAGTGTCCCCTCATTTGCACTAGTGTTCGAGTGCCCTCAGGCGCTGTATTGAGTCGACGAAATAATTTTTGCCGTGGCGCTTCTGTTGCCCGATTTATCGCCCACAAGCTCTCCAGGCCCGCATCCTCTTGATATCTCTCAACGGCTTCAAGCACCTTTGCGGCATCCACTTCAAATTGATCTGCCAATCCATTGAAAAAACCAAGCCGCTCATCCGCCGACATTTGCTGATACCCGACTACAATTTCACTCGCCAACGCCAGACCCGATGCCTCACCACGGTGTTCCAACAAGTCATGACAAAGAGCTAACAACGTTATCCCCGATGAGGGTGCAAGTTGTATGGCAGCAGTGTGGCGGCGACGAGCCAAAAGTTCGCGCCCTACAACAAGCACAGAACCGAGGGTGCGCCCTAGTGTCGTCATGGTTCTAACGGGTATATTCGCGTAGGAGCTTGGAACATAGTCTACGGAAACAACTGAATTTTTCGGCACTTCTTCCGGCATCGACCTATTCCTTGAGTAATGCTCTTGGAGCTATCGGTAGATCAGTACCCGATAGTCCTGTGAAACAGGTCATGCCCCGCGAGCGTGTATTCTGCCAAGCAATTTCACTATAGGGCATCGACATATGCGTTGTTAGAGAAACACACTCAAATTCAGATTGAATTGGTAGATCTGTGCGCTAGATAACACTTCTTCAGGGAGTGAGCGCAAGTGGGCATGCGTTCTTCCGGGAAAACTGCGATCAACAGCACGTAGCCACCATCAACGGAATAGCCTATTCTTTATCTCCGGCTAATTCAAAAGAGTACTATCACTATGAAACAGCGGATCGCTCTTATCATCCTGGCATTCGGCATGAGTCTTTTGGGGGCCTGTGCGCAATACGAAAGCAAACGCGGGGTCGAGATCACTTGGCAGGAGAAAGCGACTTCGCAGCTGGTCAATGGTAAAAGCACGCGGCGCGATGTCCTGACGCTATTTGGGCCACCGTCACAGGTAATTGCACTCGATGGAGAATCGGCTTTGTACTACCTGTTCGAACACTCCGAAGGAGAGGGCTTGATACTAATAGTGTACAACCGAATGCGCATCGACACTCGCTACGACCGGGCCATATTCTTTTTTGACGAAGACGATGTTCTAACGGAATTTGCCACGCGACTCTACCCCGCCGATGAAAGCTAAATCAGCCACTCTTCCCTGCTTGCTACTAACATGCCTGCTGTTATCAGCTTGCTCACAGTGGCGCTATAATCTTGGCACGCCGCTTTCCCATACCGAGTTACCGCAACAGAACACATCACTCAAACAGGCATTAGACTTGCTCGGACCTCCATTTCGAATAACCACAACAGACAACGGATTTGTGCTGGCCTGGGAGCACTGGCACATTCGCGAGGACGCCATCGGTCTCCGCCTGGGGGTACTGGGTGCGGATTTTCTCTCAGCGGATTGGGGGGAGATGCGCGTCAAAGGAGAGTTTCTATTACTGACCTTTAATAAGCAACACTTGCTCTCCAGCGCAACACACTCAGAGTGGGACAACTACGGCGGCGGCGGCAAATCGATTCAACCGATGTTTGGATTTGTTTCAGTTGTAGATGCGGACGACCTCACGAAACCATTACCACAGCACGAGTGGGGCGGAACACTTCTGCAAAGCCTTCCGCGCACACTGAATAGCAACTCCAGTCTGGACAGCGGCCAAAACGGTTTACAGCAACGCGGCACACCCACCGCGGCGGGGCAGCACGCGCTGCAAATAGACTAACTCTGCGTAGGGCAGAGTGAGCCTCGTTAGCTTAGCGCTGAGTCCTTTCCAACACGGCAACGTTCCTGGTTCTATCTTCCGGTTAAGGTACGAAATAAAATCCGCGCTGAGGTATTTACCAGGTCATCCAACGAGACCCCATCGCTCTCTACCACTTTGTGATACGCCGCCAGTCGATCAAGAATGGCACACATAGCCAGTGCTGCACTAACAGGCACGATTACTACCTCTTTTTCACTGGCTCCATTGCGTTCCATTTGCGACACCATCGCCCCTAAAATGGGTTCCATCGCCGCACGCCTCAATTTCATAAAGCGCTTGTCGCCTTCATCGGCGGCCAGATTGCGAATTCGAAGTATTGGACCATGTGCGTCCCAATAGTCCATAAAGAAGAGAACGACTTTCCGAGCAAGGCGCTGACCCTCCTTCCCTCGCCAGACGTCCGAAAAGAGTTCCAGCAACTCCGAAAGATCCTCATTGGCCTCAGCAGCAAGCTGTAACACAACATCTTCAACATCACAAAAGTACTGGTAAACTGTAGCGGGAGATGTTCCAACAGAGCGCGCTATATCGGCCACCCGAAGTTCGCGCAAGCCAAGCTCCTCAAGCAGTTCCCGAGTTGCATCCAGAATACGACGACGTTTCTGAACAGCGCGCGCACCCAGGGGTCGACCATTGAGGTCGACTATGGGCTTATCAGGAACACTCAAAAGTCACTCCATCACATGGCGTACTAAAGCCCAAGTGAAAGAACTCCACTCGATGCAGGTTTACGCGACAACTCCTCTCCGCCACAATTAACGCTCTACAAAGGCATCCGCTAATTGCTTCATGATGTCGCCTGCGGTGACGATGCGCCCGCCCCCTTCATGAGGCGACATACCGCCGCCACCTTTCATCAGGGATAAGTCGACATTTTTCGCTTCGCTCCTCAGCGCCGCCACAGTGCAACGCTCTTTGGGACGAGAAGGCTGAAAGTCCCATTCAAATGCCCGCATGGCATTTTCGTGGGTCATCGCATTGATGTCATCATCGGAAACATCATCCAGACTTTCCCATAATGTTTCAGGTGCCAGTGGCCAGGTCGTATCTGAATGTGGGTAGTCACATTCCCACATAATCGTGTCAACACCTATCAGGTCCCGCAGGCGAACACCCGCCTTGTCATCAATAAAGCAGTTATAGATATGCTCTCGAAACACCTCGCTAGGCAATTTGTCTCCAAAGTCCTGATGGGTCCATGCATGATGATGACGATAGGTGTAGTCAGCCCGCTCAAGAAAATACGGGACCCAGCCAATACCACCCTCTGAGAGGGCGAACTTTAATGTCGGGTATTTTCGCAGCAGAGTTGAGAACAGAAGATCTGCTGCTAAATTAACGATACTGATCGGCGTGGTGGAGATCATCACTTCCACGGGCGAATCCATACTGGGAAACACCATGCCGCCACCCGATCCGATATGAATGAGAACGGTAACTCCCTCATCCACACAGGCCTGCCAGAAGGGCTCCCAGTGATCTGAGTGTATGCTGGGCATATTGAGTTTCTCAGGGTTCTCAGTGAAGCTGACAGCTCGGCAGCCCTTTTGGGCCACGCGCCGCACTTCTTCCGCCATCAATTGTGGGTCCCATACCGGTGGCATGGAGAGGGGAATAAATCGATCAGGGTGGCTGCCCGCCCACTCGTCAATGTGCCAGTCGTTATAGGCCTGCAACATCACCCGAGCAAGTGTCTTGTCCTCACAGGATGACCACAACTGCCCGACAAAACCTGGAAAGGAGGGAAAACAGATGGATCCCAGCACACCATTGGCATTCATGTCTGCCACTCGAGCATCCACGTCGTAACAGCCTTTGCGTAATTGGTCGTATGAAGTCGGCTCCACGCCGTACTCTTCCGGCACCCGACCCACCACGGCATTCAAGCCAATATTGGGCAGCTTCTGTCCGTTGAATTCCCACACGTCGCAACCACTGGGGAGACGCGACACTTTAGGGGCCTTCGCCAGATACTCTGCGGTAAGGTGGTTCTTGAACATATCCGGCGGTTCAACGACATGATCATCCACACTGACGAGTATCATCTCTTCCATTTGCATGTTTGGGTCTCCTGTAGCCGGACAGTAACCTGCCTGGACTTAACACGTTATCGAACCTCGCCAATATTATCTGACGATCCGTCAGATAATGCAATACCGGTGAAAATCCAGCATGGTCCCATTTCAAAATGCCTGGGTTAAAGAAGAGTAAGGCGTTTATCCGTCG
>PKCY01000287.1 GCA_002862985.1 Haliea sp. | reverse complement strand
CACCTCAATGTAACTGGATTCCACGCCATGAGCGATGACAACGGGGACACCGCCCTCAGCTACAAGGATGCCGGCGTCAATATTGATGCCGGCAATGCACTGGTCGAGCGCATCAAAGGCGTCTCAGCCCGCACTGCGCGACCAGAAGTTCTGGGCGGGCTCGGAGGGTTTGGCGCCTTATGTGAGATCCCGGAGGGTTATCGGCAGCCAGTGCTGGTATCTGGGACCGACGGTGTAGGCACAAAACTGCGCCTGGCGATGGATATGGGCATTCACGACACCATTGGCATCGACCTGGTAGCCATGTGCGCCAATGACCTAGTAGTGGCAGGCGCCGACCCGCTGTTTTTCCTGGATTACTATGCGACCGGCGCACTCAATGTGGATACCGCCGCCGATGTGGTCACGGGCATCGGCCGGGGCTGTGAGCTCGCCGGGTGCGCTCTGGTAGGCGGGGAAACCGCAGAAATGCCTGGCATGTATGAAGGAGAAGACTATGATCTTGCCGGTTTCTGTGTCGGCGTAGTTGAAAAATCCAAGCTTATCGACGGCAGCACCGTTGGCAAAGGGGATGTACTATTGGGTATCGCCAGCAGCGGCCCACACTCCAATGGCTACTCGTTAATCCGCAAAATACTCGAGCGCAATAATGCAGACCTGCAACAGCCACTGGGAGACACCACGCTGGGGCAGGTCCTCTTGACTCCTACCACGATTTACGTGAAAGCATTACTGGAGCTCTTTGAAGTAGTGCCGGTAAAAGCCTTATCACATATCACCGGCGGTGGTTTTCTGGAAAACCTACCCCGAGTGCTACCCGATAACTGCAATGCTCAGATCAATACCGACAGCTGGCAGTGGCCGGAAATATTTCAGTGGCTGCAGACACGGGGAAATGTAGAGACGCAGGAGATGTATCGAACCTTCAATTGTGGCGTCGGCATGGTGATCTGTGTAGCGCCTCAGGATGCACCCACGTCACTGTCTCTGCTGGAAACTGCAGGACACAATGCCTGGGAAATCGGCCACATTACGTCTGGCGACAATCGAGTAGAACTGCTGCCGTGAACCAGCGGGGCTTACCGTGCTTGGCGATCCTGATATCCGGTCGCGGCACTAATCTACAGGCCTTTATCGACGCCTGCGCTAACGGCCACCTTAACGCGCAGGTCGGCCTGGTGATTAGCAATAATCCGCAAGCTGGCGGTCTGCAGCGGGCACGCGATGCAGGAATTCCAGCTCGCTGCATCGACCACCGCGACTATCACTCGCGCGAAGAATTCGACCAGGCATTAGTAGATGTAATCGATGCCAACGCGGTTGACCTGGTTGTGCTGGCGGGTTTTATGCGTATTCTGACACCGGTCTTCATCACGGCATTTCTCGGGCGTTTAGTGAATATTCACCCGTCACTCCTGCCCTTGTATCCCGGGCTGCATACCCATCAGAGAGCCCTCGACGCCGGTGACACAACAGCCGGTACAACCGTTCATTTTGTCACCCAGGAACTCGACGGCGGACCGCCAGTTCTCCAGGCCCGAGTGCCGGTATACACGCATGACACCGCCGAGAGCCTGGCCGCCCGGGTGGCGAAGGAGGAGCACATCATTTACCCCCTCGCCGCACAGTGGCTTATAGAAGAGCGCTTGGTATGGACCGATACTGGAGCTTTTTTCGATGGACAGCGGATTCCCGCTACGGGCATTCAATACACCGCGGACTTGCTTTAAAGGCTAGCGGAACCCGGCATAAAAACTATTCGAGTGCAAAAATCTATGGGCGAGTGCCAGTTTCTAAAGCGTCCTGCCCCGTCTGTCTGTGGCAAAGACACTGCAGCCAAGCCCTGCCGGGCGGGATTACGACGTATCTGGACGTCGCAGTAGTCATGAGTGCCGAGAACCTATCGGAAACTACGATTTAAAACAGGGTTTCAGGTGCAATCAAGCTTTGGGCAGTGTGACGCCACGCTGACCCTGATATTTGCCGCCACGGTCCTTATAACTCACCTCACAGACCTCGTCAGACTCAAAAAACAGCATCTGAGCGACACCTTCGTTGGCATAGATTTTCGCCGGTAGGGTCGTGGTATTGGAAAACTCCAGCGTGACGTGGCCCTCCCACTCCGGCTCCAGCGGCGTGACATTGACGATGATGCCACAGCGAGCATAGGTGGATTTTCCCAGGCATATCGTCAGGACATTGCGCGGGATTCGAAAGTATTCCACGGTACTTGCCAGGGCGAAAGAATTCGGGGGAATGACGCAGACGTCACCCACTACATCGACAAAGCTACCCTCGTCAAAGTGTTTGGGGTCTACGGTGGCTGAATTAATATTGGTGAATACTTTGAACTCACGGGAACACCGCACATCGTAGCCATAACTGGAAGTGCCGTATGAAATGATACGCTCACCATCATTGGAGCGGACCTGACCCGCCTCAAAGGGCTCGATCATGCCGTGTTTGTCGGCCATTGTCCGGATCCATCTATCTGCTTTGATACTCACGCCGTATTCACCTATCGCTGACTCAGTCGTCGGAAATTTTTATCTCTGGAAACTGACGTACGCCGCTGCCTACCTGGCCGGCAAGGGCCTCCTGCACCGCAGCGGCAGCCTTGACGTACAGTGCCGTCACAGCAGATTCCGGCTCCGCCACCACAGTCGGTGTTCCAGCATCAGTTTGCTCACGGATGGAAAGCGCCAACGGTAAACTGGCAAGCAGTGGCACCCCGTAATCCTGCGCAATTCGGTCGCCCCCGTGTTCACCAAAAATGTGCTCGTGATGGCCGCACTGACTGCAAATATGCACCGACATATTCTCGATAATACCCAGCACCGGTACATCGACCTTGCTGAACATCTCAATTCCCTTACGTGCATCGAGCAGCGCAATATCCTGCGGCGTGGTGACAATCACCGCGCCAGCCACCTTGGCTTTCTGAGACAAGGTGAGCTGAATATCCCCGGTGCCCGGTGGCATATCTATCACCAGATAGTCCAGTTCACCCCACAGGGTCTGTTCCAGCATTTGCGCCAGCGCACCGCCCGCCATAGGACCGCGCCACACCATGGGCGTGCTGTCATTGACCAGGTAACCCATAGACATGGTTTTCAAGCCATAGGCTTCAATGGGCAACAGATACTGACTATCCTTCTGCTCGGGGCGCTGACCTACCGGTATTCCTAACATGAGTTGCTGGCTGGGGCCGTAAATATCTGCATCCAGCAGCCCAACCTTTGCGCCTAACCGCTGCAGGGCAAGCGCGAGGTTGACGGCAGTCGTTGACTTACCCACCCCCCCTTTACCAGAGGCTATCGCAATAATGTGTTTGATCTGCTTCATGATTATCTGCTTTACACCTTCGCGCTGGAACCGGACAGTGGAGCCGGCTTTTTACCGGCTGGCTAGTATAGGGGCATGCCTCACGTTCAACAATGGCGTGATCTCGCTATTGGCTCAGTTTGAAATTTGATTGCGTAGCGGAGTATGAAGCAATTTTCTTCAAATGGGGCCTGCACCACAGCGGCACTGCGGTGCGCGTGAAAAACCCAAGCAAAAACGCTATAGTGGCGCCCCTTTTTGACTAATTGATGCACCCCATGACGGCTAAGTCGCCACGCAAAATGCTGGTCACCAGCGCACTGCCCTACGCCAACGGCTCCCTGCATCTGGGACACCTGCTGGAACAGGTGCAGACCGATATCTGGGTGCGCTTCCAGAAATCGCGCGGCCACCACTGCCTGTACGTTTGTGCAGACGACGCACACGGCACCGCTATCATGCTAACGGCGGAAAAACTCGGTATCAGCGCCGAGCAGCAGATCGAAAATATTAAAGAGGAACACGAGCGTGACAGCGCTGGATTCCTCATCGGCTTTGACAACTTTCACACAACGCACTCTGAGGAAAATCGCTTCTGGTGCGAAACCGTCTACCAGTGTCTGAAGGACAATGACCACATCGCCTTGCGGACGATCACCCAGGCATTTGATCCGGAAAAGCAGTTATTTCTGTCCGACCGCTTCATTAAGGGTATTTGCCCCCGCTGCAAAACAGCAGATCAGTACGGAGATAACTGCGAGGCCTGCGGCGCTACTTACAGCCCGATGGAGTTACTCAATCCGGTGTCTGCGATTTCCGGGGCCAAGCCCATCGAAAAAGAGTCCAAGCACTTTTTTTTCAAGCTGCCTGAATTTGAAGCCATGCTCAAGCAGTGGCTCGCCTCCGATACGCTGCAGTCGCAGGTCGCCAACAAACTGAAGGAATGGACAGAAGTCGGCCTGCAAGAGTGGGACATCAGTCGCGACGCACCCTACTTCGGATTTGAAATTCCTGGCGAACCTGACAAGTTTTTCTATGTGTGGCTGGACGCCCCCATTGGCTATATCGCCAGCTTTCAGAACTATTGTGATCGCACGGGACACGATTTCGACGCCTACTGGCAACTGGGCACAGACACAGAGCTCTACCATTTCATTGGCAAGGATATTATCAATTTTCACGGTCTCTTCTGGCCGGCGATGCTGCAGTCTTCGGGTCTGCGCACACCGACTGCCCTTTATGCCCATGGCTTTCTAACCGTGAATGGTACCAAGATGTCCAAGAGCCGCGGCACCTTTATCAAGGCGAGCACCTATCTGAAGCACCTGGATGCGGAGTACTTGCGTTATTACTTTGCCGCCAAACTCAGCGCGTCGATAGATGACATCGATCTCAATCTTGAAGATTTCGTGCAGCGCGTAAACTCAGACGTTGTCGGCAAGGTCGTAAACATTGCCAGTCGCTGCGCCGGCTTCCTGCGAAAGCAATTTGACAACCGGCTGTCAGACCACTGTTCCGAAGAAGACCTGGTCAAAAGCTTCATCGCCAAGGGTGACGCTATCGCCGACCTGTACGAACAACGGGAATTTAACAAGGCGATACGTGAAATCATCGCCCTGGCTGATCAGGCCAATCAATATATCGATGAAAAAAAGCCCTGGTCACTGGCCAAGAAAAGCGGCACAGAAGAGCAAGTGCACGAGGTTTGCAGCGTAGGAATCAACCTGTTTCGGGTACTGATGACTTATCTCAAACCGGTCTTACCTGCCATGGCTGACAAAAGCGAGGCGTTTCTGAATTGTTCACTGAACTGGACAGACCTGAAAGCGCCACTGTCCGGACACCTATTGTCAACGTTCGAGCCCCTCATTACCCGTATCGATGTTAAACAGGTGGAAGCCATGATCGAAGACAGTAAAGAATCCCAGGCAGCGGAGGCATCCACTACCGTCGCTACCGGTAAAACGAAGGCCCCCAGCGAGGCCATCAATTTTGACGATTTTGCTAAAATTGACCTGAGAATTGCGGAGATCGTAGCCGCTGAACACGTGGAAGGAGCAGACAAACTCCTGCGCCTAACCTTGAGCCTGAGTGAAGATGGTGAACCATCGGGTAACCGGCAGGTGCTTGCCGGCATCAAATCAGCCTATCAACCGGACGAACTGGTGGGCAAATTGACCGTGATGGTCGCTAACCTGGCACCCAGAAAAATGCGTTTTGGCGTTTCCGAGGGTATGGTACTGGCCGCCGGCCCCGGCGAGAAGGAACTGTTCCTGTTGGAGCCCCACACGGGCGCCAAGCCTGGTATGCAGGTGAAATAGGTTATAAGCAAATCGCAGACTAATGGGTAATAGTTTGCAAATTCATACTGTGTTCATGCGCTGTAAACGCTAGAATAGCGATCTGTAACAAGAATACGCGCCCGACGACATTCTTCAGACGCGTAGTGAGAGACCAACCAATGTTGACAGACTATTCCCTGTTGTTGATCGGAGCGATCCTGGTCAATAATTTTGTGCTGGTGCAGTTCCTCGGACTATGCCCTTTCATGGGCGTATCGAATAAACTCGAAACCGCCATGGGGATGTCCATGGCAACCACGTTTGTGCTGACCCTCGCCTCAGCATGCAGCAATCTCACCTATCATTTCCTGCTGCAACCCTTGGGATTAGGCTACCTGAAAACCATTGCCTTCATCCTGGTGATTGCAGTGGTGGTGCAATTTACCGAGATGGTAGTGCGTAAAAGCAGCCCCCTGCTGCACCGTGTTCTAGGTGTCTACCTGCCCCTGATCACAACCAACTGTGCTGTTTTAGGTGTGGCGCTGCTGAACATCAGCAAAGATCACACCTTTCTCCAAGCACTAGTCTATGGTTTTGGTGCCGGCGCGGGATTCTCTTTGGTACTCGTTTTGTTCGCCGCCATGCGTGAACGCCTGAACGTCGCTGACGTTCCCATGCCCTTCAAAGGGCCGGCCATTGGCATGATTACTGCCGGCCTGATGTCACTCGCTTTCATGGGTTTTGCCGGGCTGGTGTAAGCACGCATGATTGACCTCCTACTCCAGTATCCGCTGATTGCCGCCCTGCTAACCCTGGTTGGGCTCGCTGCAGTTTTTGGTGCGCTTCTGGGATTCGCCGCAGTGCGCTTCAAGACCGAAGGCAACCCAATCGCCGACGAGATCAACAACATCCTGCCGCAAACACAATGCGGCCAGTGTGGTTATCCCGGCTGCCGTCCCTATGCGGAAGCCATCGTCAATGGCGAAGACATCAATAAATGCCCTCCCGGCGGGGAAGCGGGAATCAACGCACTAGCCGACTTGCTGGACGTCGAGCCTATTCCCCTGGACGAGGAGCACGGCGAGGAAAAACTGGCCCCCGCTGTAGCCTTCATCCGGGAAGATGAATGCATTGGCTGCACCAAATGCATACAGGCCTGCCCCGTGGACGCCATTCTCGGCGCGGCCAAGCAAATGCACACGGTAATTGCCAGCGAATGTACCGGCTGCGATTTGTGCGTTGAGCCCTGTCCGGTCGACTGTATCGACATGCTGCGTGAAGAGGAATCACTGCAATCCTGGCATTGGCAATTACCGGACCCTATTAGCCGCCGCGCAGACGTCATTGCCTCCGACGCATCTGCCGATGAATCATCGCAGGACAGGGCAGCATGAGAAAAACCTACGACTTTCACGGCGGTATTCATCCACCTGAAAATAAACATCAGTCCGTGCGTACGCCGATTGCAGACGCCGGAATTCCACCACAGCTCACTGTTCCCCTCTCCCAGCATATCGGAGCACCGGCGCATCCGGTGGTATCCATTGGAGACCATGTTTTAAAGGGACAGGTAATCGCTGAGGCTCGCGGCTTCGTTAGTGTGCCAAAGCATGCACCCTCTTCCGGATCCGTGATCGCTATCGAGGATCGGCTGATCGCACACCCCTCGGGTCATCTTGCACCCTGCATTGTAATTGCCACCGACGGCAAGGACGAATGGCTTCAGAGACAAATTCCGCCGGACTACCAGGCACTCAAAAAAACCGAATTAATCGATCTTATCCGCAATGCAGGCATTGCAGGTATGGGCGGAGCCGGCTTCCCCAGTTCAGTCAAGTTGTCGGTCAAGGAAGGCACACACATTGAAACCCTGATCATCAATGGTACCGAGTGCGAACCCTATATCACCGCCGATGATATTCTGATGCGGGAGCGAGCTGACCAAATCATCGAAGGTACAAAAATCCTGCGCCATATCATCGCGCCACAGGAAACCCTCATCGGAGTGGAAAACAATAAACCCGAAGGACTCGCTGCGCTTCGCGCTGCGGCAGAGGGAACAGGTATCGAAATTGTCGAGTTTCCCACTAAGTACCCGTCTGGCGGCGAGAAACAACTCATCGAAATTATCACCGGCAAACAGGTTCCCAGTGGCGGGCTTCCCTCACAGGTCGGTGTGGTGTGTCAAAATCTCGGCAGTGCAGTCGCTATTTACGAGGCGGTGGTGCTCGGCCACCCACTGATTTCCAGGATTACTACTGTTACCGGGGAAAGCGTGCGCGAGCCACAAAACTTCCAGGTGCTAATCGGCACACCCATGCGCTACCTGCTGGAAAAAGCCGGCTACGAGGCACAAAAGAACAACCGGCTAATCATGGGCGGACCGATGATGGGCTTTACGGTACCCGATTCAGATGTGCCCATCGTCAAAACTACCAATTGCCTGCTCGCGCCAACCGAGTCCGAATTGCCAACCCCACCACCGGCCCAGGCCTGTATTCGTTGCGGCTTATGCGCCGAAGCATGCCCGGTGTCACTGCTGCCGCAGCAGATGTTCTGGTTTGCTCAGAGCAAAGAACTCGAAAAGCTCGAGGAGCATAATCTATTCGATTGTATCGAGTGCGGTGCTTGCTCCTATGCCTGCCCCAGCAATATTCCATTGGTGCAATACTATCGCGCCTCCAAGGCAGAGATTGTGCATTTGCAACACGAGCATGAAAAATCGGAACATTCACGAATTCGATTCGAAGCGCGCCAGGAGCGACTTGATCAGGCCGCCGATGAGAAAGAGGCCAAACGCGCGGCACGCAAACAAGCCGCCGAAGCGCGCGCACAACAGGCGGATGGTGGAGCTGAAGACCCGATTCAGGCCGCGATCGAACGTGCCCAGGCAAAAAAAGCAGCACAACAGGCAAGCGGCGCAAGCACCGTAAGCGAACTCGAAAGACTGGAGCAAGCCGTTGTCACCACCCGCAAGCGCTTGGATACCGCTAGCACCAAGCTCGACCAAGCAACCGCTGAAGGCAGCGACCTCGTAAGCGCCCTACAACTTGGCGTGGACAAAACTCGCGCCAAGTTAGAAGTCGCTGAACAGGCGCTGCAGGAATTTCAACAGACCCCAACAGTAGCACCGGTAGAAGACTCGCCAACTAACGCTGCTCAAGCGGCGATAGAAAAGGCGATGGCAGCGCGCGCCTCCGAAGCAGCGTTGAGCCCCAGCGAGAAAGCGCAGGTCCAACTGGAAAAACTGCAGCAGCGTTTACAAAAATCCCAGGATACCCTGGCCCGCAGCCGTGAAAATGGCGAAGACGAAAAAGTGATCGAGGCGCTGGAAGCCAGCGTGGCTCGACTCACTGAAAAAATCAGTGCAGCGCAAGACCAGCGAAATGCAGGGGAGAATGCTTAACATGGCTCTGCTGCGCATTACCTCACCCCACGCTCATGGCCCCATGAGCACTCAGCGAGTCATGCAAAATGTGTTGCTCGCTACCGTGCCGGGTATTATTGTACTCACCCATTTTTTCGGTTTCGGCACTTTGGTCAATGTGCTTTTCGGCAGCATTGTAGCGCTGCTATGTGAAAGCCTCGCGCTGCTGCTGAGAAAACGCCCAGTGGGTTTCTATCTAAAAGACTGCAGCGCCCTGGTAACAGCTTTTCTACTGTGCATCGCGCTGCCGCCTTATGCACCCTGGTGGCTGATCACCATCGGTATCGCCAGCTCAATACTGCTCGCCAAACAACTGTACGGCGGCCTCGGCTACAACCCCTTCAACCCGGCCATGGCGGGCTATGTCATCCTGCTCATCTCCTTTCCTGTGCAAATGACGGCCTGGGCACCACCGCGCGGCATGGGCGAATTACCCGGTCTGCTTGAAGCTATAAAGGCCTGCTTTTTGCCGGCCTCCTTTGACGGCATTACCATGGCGACGCCGCTTGATATTATGCGACAGAACACCGGGCTGCTAATGGAAGACTTGTGGCAACAAAACCCGCAGTTCGGCCGCTGGGGCGGTGTAGGTTGGGAGTGGGCCAATATTGCTTTTTTAGCGGGCGGGGCGTGGCTACTGTACCAGCGAATATTTACCTGGCATGCTCCCTTGGCTATGCTGGCAAGTCTCTCTCTGCTGGCCGCCCTATTTTACGATGGCGGCAGTTCCGCAAGTGGCGGCTCCCCTCTGTTCCACCTGCTTAGCGGTGCGACAATGTTTGGGGCTTTTTTCATCGTCACAGACCCCGTGACATCGGCAGTCTCTCTGCGAGGTCGCCTGATCTACGGTGCACTGATTGGTGTTCTGATTTACGTGATCCGCGTGCGGGGGAGTTACCCAGACGCGGTTGCATTTGCAGTACTAATCATGAATTTCGCAGCACCGTTTATCGACTACTACACCCAGCCACGCACCTATGGTCACAACAAAAAACCGGAGGCAAAGTAAGATGTTGGGCCAATCGATTACTCGCAACAGTGTTCTACTCGCCCTCTTCGCGGTATGCACCACCCTGCTGATTGCGGGAACCTATTTACTGACTAAAGACGATATTGCCCTGCAAATTCGGCAGGCTGAGGAGAGGGCACTGCTGCAGATTGTGCCAAGAAGCCGACACGACAACTCCATGCTGGACGATACACTTCCCGTCGGTCCGCAGTCTGTTGGGTTGGGCCTGAGACAGGATAAACGTATCTACGTCGCCCGCGAGGAAGGTAAAGTCGTGGCAGTCATCCTCCCGGCGGTCGCACCTGATGGCTACACGGGCCCAATTGACCTCATCGTCGGAGTCAATCGCGATGGCACAGTCGCTGGAGTACGTGCTCTCAATCACCGTGAGACCCCGGGACTGGGCGATAAGGTAGACATTAAAAAATCCGATTGGATTACAAGCTTTGATGGCCACTCACTGACGAATCCCCAGCCTCAAGGCTGGGCAGTGAAAAAGGATCGCGGTATATTTGACCAATTCACCGGGGCCACCATTACGCCCCGAGCAGTTGTCGCGGCGACACTTGGAGCCTTACAATATGCGCAGGCTCACCGAAAGCTATTATTCGAAGAACCGGATGAGACACCTGTTGGAGATGATTCCTGATGGCACAAGTCAGTTACGCAGACCTGTCCCTTAATGGACTGTGGAAGAACAACCCGGCAATTGTACAATTGCTGGGACTCTGCCCGCTGCTCGCGGTCTCCGGCAGCGTGGTCAACTCTATCGGACTGGGGCTGGCCACCATAATGGTGCTGATCATTTCCAATACATCAGTGTCATTGATACGCAACATTGTCTCGGACGCAGTGCGCCTCCCTGCCTTCGTTATGATTATCGCCGCTGCGGTCACCTGTATCGAGCTGCTGATGCAAGCCTTTGCCTATCAACTATTTCAGATACTAGGCATCTTTCTACCTCTGATCACCACCAACTGTGTCATTCTCGGCAGAGCCGACGGCTTTGCCGCTAAGAATTCCGTGGGGCCATCCTTGTACGATGGATTAATTATGGGTGTTGGCTTTTCCGCCGTACTTGTTCTACTCGGCGGAATGCGTGAACTGACTGGTACCGGCGCCCTGTTCGCGAATATGGACTTGCTGTTTGGAGCGGATGCAGTGCATTGGAAAGTGGTGCTTTTCAAGGACTATCAGCCCTTCCTGCTGGCGATCCTTCCACCCGGTGCTTTTCTCTTCACCGGATTGATTATTGCCGTTAAGAACCTGATTGATGATCGCATTAAGAAACGTCAGGACGCAATTAAAGCCGCGCCGGTGAAAGGTGCCAAGCGCGTGCGTGTGACGGGTACCGTCTCTTAGTTCTTTTTTTTAAGAACTAGCTTCCTGAACCAGAAGCGTATCAAGGATTTCATTTACCGCAGCGTCGTCCATGCCGCCATTTTCCGCATCGCAGCTATAGGTAATGAAAAGCAGTAGCGCACCGTGGGTCACGTACCACTCGCGCACAGCTGTGTCTTCGTCAATATAACTACTTCGGTAACCCTGAAA
>PKCY01000250.1 GCA_002862985.1 Haliea sp. | reverse complement strand
GACTGCGGTTCCCAAGGCAGTCGTGCCCCCCAAGATGGCAACGCCCTCGTCCAAATCGGCGAAACCCACAGTCGCTGCCTCGGCGTCCAGGCCGGTACTGGCGAAAAAACCACCCGTAACGGTTACCGGGTCGCGCGCCGGAACTGCCCCATACAAAGGCGGGAAGGTTAATAGCTGGCGCTGGCCAACATCAGGCCCCGTGACTCGGAAATACTCGTCCAGTGTGCACAAAGGCATAGATATTGCTGGCTCCAGGGGCGATACGGTCGTGGCTGTGGCTGATGGTAAAGTCGTCTACGCAGGGACTGGGATTGTTGGGTTTGGTGAACTATTGATCATCAAGCATAACGAGATTTACCTCAGTGCTTATGGCCATAACGACAGCTTGTTGGTGGCTGAGGGCGAGACCGTTCGCGCTGGTCAGACCATTGCCGGGAAGGGGAGTTCCGGCACAGATACTGTCAAATTGCACTTCGAGATTCGCAAGGAGGGCAAACCCATTGACCCGCAAAGGTTATTGCCGCGGCGGTAGTTCAGTGAGATTTAGGACACTATTGGGGGTGTTGAGGACGTTAAGTAGCAACAATCACTAAATAAAATACGAATTCTGCCGTTGTTTGCATTTGGCAGTACACTTGGGGTAATCTGGCCGACCGGGCAAGAATTACTCTGAATAATCGTAAAAAAAAGAGTGGGATAAAGCCATGGATGTGGATCCAACAACCACAGATTCGAAATCAAGCGCAGCCAACAGGCGGCCGGTGGTTGTCAGTAAAACCGTTCCTGATAACGCCTCCCCTGAGACTCCCATGCGCAACGGACAGCGCAAAACTCCCTCAGCGAAACAGCAACAGGCGTCTGGCGGTAAAGGGTCTGAATCGGCAACGAATGACACCGATGTAGATTTCGACATCGCCAAAAGCAATACAGCACACAAAATTGAAAAAAACCTGGATGCAACCCAGCTGTATCTTAACGAGATCGGCTTCTCTCCTTTGTTAAGTGCCGACGAAGAAAAGTACTACGCCAGGCAGGCGCGAAGCGGTGATGAGTCGGGACGCAAGCGTATGATTGAGAGCAATCTGAGGCTGGTAGTCAAGATTTCTCGTCGCTATATCAATCGCGGGCTTACATTGTTGGATCTTATCGAAGAGGGCAACCTGGGATTGATTCGCGCTGTTGAAAAATTCGATCCAGATCTTGGTTTTCGATTTTCAACCTACGCAACTTGGTGGATACGCCAGACGATAGAGCGTGCGATCATGAACCAGACACGCACGATTCGACTGCCAATTCACGTGGTAAAAGAACTCAATGTTTATCTGCGTGCCGCACGGGAACTCACACAGAAACTAGATCATGAACCCACCGCCGAAGATATCGCGGAAATGCTGGATAGACCAGCTTCCGATGTTAAACGCATGTTGAGACTTAACGAACGCGTTATATCGATGGATATGCCTGTTGGTCCAGACTCAGATAACTCTATGGTCGACATGATTCCCGATGTGCACGTCTGCGACCCCTCGCAGTTGTTGCAGGATATCGATATCAAAGACAACATTTCCGTCTGGCTGGAAGAGCTTTCCGACAAGCAGCGCGAGGTGGTTTCTCGTCGCTTTGGGCTGCGTGGTTATGAGACCAGTACATTGGAGGAAGTGGGGCGTGAGATCGGGCTGACTAGAGAGCGGGTGCGGCAGATTCAGGTTGAGGCGCTCAAGCGATTGCGTACTATTATGGAGACTCAGGGACTTAGCGGCGAGTCGCTGTTTAGCTAGCATTTTTTATCTTTGAATTTCTTTTGGTTTTAATTTTTGCTTCCCGAGTCGTCGTTCTGGGCATTACTACTGTGCGCTGGACACCCGGCAAGCACATTACCTGATAAGCGGCTTAGAGTCTCTCCCTAGGCACTTACTTGAGTCTCCTGGGGTTCAGCAATAGTAATTGCAGGTTAACGCTTTCTATCGTGAAGCACAGAATTGCGCATCTGGGCGACCGTATTCAAGAAATCAAACCAAGTGATTTACATAAATAGTATGTTGCTAGTAAATAGTGCATACCAGAGCCAGACGGTTATGCTGTGAGCCTTGAAAAAACTCGGAGCGCAAGCGATGACGAATGATATTCAGACACAACTGGATTTGCCTGATCTCAACCAGGTGGGTTTTGTAGTCCGTGACCTGGAGCAGGCGCTGGCATTGTACGAACCACTGTTCGGGCCATTTTCAACCATGGACCCAGGTCCTATGACCTATGACTACCGGGGTCAGCAGGAGGAGTGCACGATGCGCCTCGCCTTTGGTAAAAGCGGCGATGTGGAGATCGAATTGATCGAGTGGGTAGCGGGGGGTTGCCCGCACAAGGAATTTCTGGATGCTGGTCGAGAGGGTATGCATCACTTACGATTTATTGTGCCTGACTTAGATAGTGCGGTCGCCTCGGCTGAGGCGCTGGACTATGAGTCAATCTGGAGAAAGCGTTACCGCGAGGGTTTAGCGGTCGCCTATTTGGAACGCTCGGGTGATCCGTTGGTGATCGAGTTTTTTGAGAATCATCACGGCTGAAAAAAGTACCTCCGGCTTGCGTTTAGTGATGGCCACTCGAGGAG
Source organism: Haliea sp. (assembly GCA_002862985.1). Classification (GTDB taxonomy): domain Bacteria; phylum Pseudomonadota; class Gammaproteobacteria; order Pseudomonadales; family Halieaceae; genus Marimicrobium. The sequence goes on along the minus strand of PKCY01000250.1, from coordinate 9,008 downwards.
GAATGTCTCGCGAAGGCGCAAAAAGTAAGTTGCGGGTATTCTACGGCGTGGTCTCGTAAGCCCCGAGTCAGGCAAAAAAATCCGTCGTGTTACCAGGGCAGGATCTTTGATCGGAGCGCCCTGTTAACGCTCCAGTAGTGCCAGCTTATTCGGTTTGCCTTCCCACTCTTTAGCATCAGGTGGACTATCCTTCATTTCAGTGATGCAGGGCCAAATCTCGGCCAGCTCCGCGTTCAGCTCCAGGAATACCGCCTGATCTTCGGGCAATTCGTCCTCCGAGAATATCGCATCCACGGGGCACTCGGGTTCACACAGGGCGCAGTCAATGCATTCATCCGGGTGGATGACCAAGAAATTCGGTCCCTCATAGAAGCAGTCAACGGGGCAGACTTCAACACAGTCTGTGTGCTTGCACTTGATGCAATCTTCTCCAACAACAAATGTCATTACTAAAAAGCCTCTAAAATGATCATATCTTAACTAAGGGGCGTTAGTTTACCTGCTGGAAGTCCAGAAAAGAAGCTCTGTTCGGCGGATATTGCCAGGCTCTGTGAGGGCTGTCACAAACCCCGGTGGGTAAGATTTGGGTGTTGAGGTGACCGGGATCTAATCCAGAAGCGACTTCAACGCATACAGTTTTTCCAAGGCCTGGCGGGGGCTGAGATCATCCAGTTCCATGGCTTTGAGCAATTCCAGAGACGGATGCGGTTGGGCGAGGCTGAACAGGTCGTTCTGTGCAGAGAGGCCCGCTGCGGCGATGTCAGAAGAAGCTTGGCCGGGCACTGTGAGTTCAAGTTCGCGCAGTTTTTCCTGGGCCGCTTTTAACACCGGGCCGGGTATACCTGCCAGCTTTGCCACCTGCAATCCGAAGCTGCGATTGGCTGGCCCCTCCTGAATATTGTGCAGGAACACAACATGATCCTGATGCTCAGTGGCATCCAGGTGGACGTTGGCCATTGTGGAGCATAGCTCGGGCAGGCTGGTCAGTTCAAAATAATGGGTGGAAAAGAGTGTAAACGCCTTGACCGAGTGCGCCAGTTGCACCGCACAGGCCCAGGCGAGACTAAGGCCGTCAAAGGTACTGGTGCCGCGGCCCACTTCATCCATCAGCACGAGGCTGCGAGGGCTGGCGTTGTGCAGAATATTCGCGGTTTCAGTCATTTCGACCATAAAGGTTGAACGACCACCGGCCAGATCATCGGAGGAACCTATGCGCGTAAAGATGCGATCGATAGGGGCCAGTTTCACAGCAGTGGCAGGTACAAAACTGCCAATATGGGCCAGCAGTGCAATTACTGCGTTCTGGCGCATGTAAGTAGACTTACCCCCCATGTTCGGGCCTGTAATGAGGAGCATGCGCCGCTGTTCATTGAGCAGCGTATCGTTAGCAATAAACGGTTCTTGCAACACCTGTTCTACTACCAGGTGGCGTCCAGCGACAATTTCGAAAATAGGTTCTTCAATAAACTGGGGCTGGCACAAACCGAGGTTGTCCGCCCGCTCCGCGAGATTCGCAAGTATATCGATTTCAGCTACGGCCTCGGCGGTATCCTGCAGAGGCCGTAGCTGTTTGTTGAGCCGTTCCAGTAATTCTTGGTATAGATGTTTTTCCCGCGCTAGCGCTCGACTCTTGCTGGAGAGGGCTTTGTCTTCGAACTCTTTGAGCTCGGGCGTGATGAAGCGCTCGGCATTTTTAAGTGTCTGACGTCGGAGGTACTCAGTCGGCGCACGCGCAGATTGTGCCCGGCTAATTTCGATGTAATAGCCGTGTACCCGGTTGTAGCCTACTTTCAGCGTACTTATGCCGGTTGTCTGCTTTTCCCGCTTTTCAATTTCAAGCAGGAAATCGCCAGCGTTAGTGTTGATTTGCCGTAGCTCATCGAGCTCCCGATCGTAGCCATCCGCGATGACTCCGCCATCGCGGATGAGGACCGGTGGGTTCTCCAGAATCGCGCTGTTCAACAAATCGCAGAGGCTGGGGTAATCGCCAGTCAGTGTGCTGAGAGTAGACAGCAATAGCGAATCGAGGTTTGATAATTCCTCGCGTAGGGTTGGCAGCGCTTGTAGTGAGCTGAGCAATCGCGTTAGGTCCCGCGGCCGCGCAGAGCGCAGCGCCACGCGAGTCAATATTCTTTCCATGTCTCCAATGGGCTTAAGGGTATTGCGCAGTGCTTCATAGGCGTAGTTATTGCACAAAGCAGCTATTGCTTCATGGCGCGCCCGCAATTTTGCTACATCGGTGAGCGGTCGATGTAACCAACGCCTGAGCAACCGGCTGCCCATAGCCGTCACACTCCGGTCCATTACCGACAATAGTGTATTGCTGTCGCTACCGACCATGTTGACATCTATCTCGAGGTTTCTTCGCGTAGCCGCATCTAGGATGACGCTGTCGGCGCGACTTTCCTGCTGTATGGATCGAATATGCGGCAGATTTCCGCGTTGCGTATCTTTTACATACTGCAGCAAGCATCCTGCGGCGCTGATTGCGAGGTCGAGGTTCTCGCAGCCGAAGCCCTGCAAATCATGTGTTTGGAACTGGACATTTAAGGCACGATGCGCACTCTGTGAATCAAACTCCCAGGCAGGTTGGCTGCGCGCTCCGCGACGCTGGGTAATCTCTGGGTGGGAGATGGTTTCGTTGTAAAGAGTCTCTGCAGGATCCAGTCGTTGCAATTCACCCGTCAGGGCTTCCTCGCCTGATATTTCCAAGACACGGAATCGTCCTGTGCTCAGGTCAAGGTAGGCGATACCGTATTTTTCCTGATGCTGGCAAATGGCCAGGAGTAGGTTGTCGACTTTATCATCCAGCAGAGCTTCATCAGACAGTGTGCCCGGGGTAAGAACTCTCACTACCTGACGATCGACCGGCCCTTTGCTTGTCGCCGGATCGCCGATTTGTTCAGCGATGGCTACCGAGACGCCCGCTTTCACTAGTCGAGCAAGATAGCCTTCCGCGGCGTGGTAGGGAACACCGCACATGGGAATGGGTTCACCAGCAGACTTGCCTCTGGCGGTGAGGGTAATATCCAGCAGCTCCGCCGCTCGTTTGGCGTCATCAAAGAACAGCTCATAGAAATCACCCATGCGATAAAATACCAGGTCTTTCGGGTGTTTCGCTTTGATGCCCAAAAATTGCTGCATCATTGGAGTATGTTTAACTTCTTGATTCAAAGGGAAAATATCTTCAAAAATTAGTGGCTAGAGGCGTACTTTGAGGCGGTATGATAAGGGATTCAGCCCTCAACAACACGGTTTCTGAAACAATTTTGTGGCTAGAACGTGAGCGGAGATTCTCTGAGGGACTCCTGACCTCACTTGTCAGGCAGTATGACATTGCATTTTAGTTCAGTTCAGATACTCGCTTATGTGTGTGAGCTCTTATTCAGGGATAGCAAAGTTCGCCTATTTTGTTTGTAGGAAGACTTGATCGCTAATACCGTGTTCACCTGTTGGTGTTAGTTGACCTTGAGCGTGACTGAATGTCCGCTAATCTTCGGCAAAACTCTTTTTAAGCTTCGCGTGAATAGTGTCCCTGGGTATGCCGAGAATCTGACCAGCGAAATGGATGGCTTCAGCTTCGCGAAGGTCCAGATCATCATCGACCTCTGCCAGTTCGATCACCATGTTAAATACTTCGCCTTTCTCAGCCGGGGATAAGCAGTCGCTAATCTCTCGCAACGTTTGCGCGACCTTAGTGTCGCTGGCCAGAAACATGATTGCACCGGAAAGACGCCCCAGCGCCACAGAGTTATGTGTGTCTAGTCTGGAGGATAGTAATTCGATCATTTTCCCACTTTCCAGGTGCGATATTTGCCCGTCACCCTTGGCAACAAAAATCAATAGTGTGGATATTAAGAAACCAGCGTCGTAGGAGTCGGTGGTATTTCCTTCCTCGAAAATTAACTGCGCGCCATCAAAGCGCGCTTTATCCGCCAATGTAACCATTTATGTCAACTCAGTTGTTGCATGCGCGCCTAAAAAATTGCTCTGCACTCTATGTTCGATATGCCGTTGTCAGTCGCCGCTATGAGATGCTACTGAACGCCCTAAGGACGGTTGAGCAAAAATTATGCCAGCCTAGTACTCATGCGGGGTTTCAGGGGGTTGATTCACTCAGTTGTAAAGAATCGTGACAGTGACGCCCACCGGCAACGGGCAAAGCGTCTCCCGGGGCGTTAGTGATTCTAATCATTGAAAATTGAAGGGGCTCAAATTAGGCACCCCAAAACTATCTTTTGTCTGTTACCCCATGTCAGTAGTGGAGAGATCAGGAACCGGCAGATGGTACAGTCCAGCGGTCCCTGCGCTCATTAATGCCACTGACTGACGACGATCCTCGCCCCTTAGAATCGCCGCGCCGAGGCGATTCTGGGCACCGGCTATATGCAGTGGCCCGTGGGGTAGTTGGGTTAGACCCTCGTTGGCCACCACCGCTGGGTCCATAGTGTGACCTGCTTCGAAATCGATACCTGACGCAGCCATGGCTGGCGTGTCGGTAGCTCCCGCGACCAGTCCAAGGGCATGCACGCCAAACGGTTTTAGTTCCGCCCATAAGCTCTCTGCCAGTATGATGTCGAAGGCCTTGGTCGCGGCGTACGCGGCGATATAGGCGCCGCCAGTGAGCCCGCTAAGAGAACTCATGAGTAAAATACCCCCGCGGCCGCGTTGACGCATTCTGTTCCCCAAATGGTGGCTGAAAATTGCGGGCCCCAGGCAGTTCAGATGAATGAGGCTACGGGTTTTTTGCAGCGGTTCGTCGAGAAACAGGCCGGCGCCGTGAATCGCTCCTGCATTGTAAATCAGCAGGCCGATGTCGATGCCCTGAGTGACTTTCTCCAGCTGTTCCTCCAGGTCAGCAGCCGTCAGGTCCATCGCATGGGTGCGCACCTCAACTGAAAAATCTCGGCACAGTTCTTCCTGGGCTTCCTGTAAAGGTTCCGGGCGCCTGGCGAGGAGCATAAGATTGAGCCCTGCCTCGGCCAACTGCCGGGCAAAACACAGGCCAATGCCTTCCGAGCCGCCTGCAATAAGCGCCCAGGGTCCATATTGTTGTAAAAGGGTATTACTCATTAGTCTGCGCCCCTACATTCTCTGGTGGTGCCTTTTGTCAGGCTTTTCATCGTATATACTTGCATCCAAAAGGTGAAAGGTATTCTGATTATGGCGTTGCAAGTGGTGGTATGGGGTACAGGCAATGTGGGGCGTCCGGCAATCCGCGCCGTGCTCTCGCATCGGGATTTGGAACTGGTGGGTGTGGTCGTTGCGAGCAAGGATAAGGTGGGTCGCGATGCCGGCGAAATTGCTGGAACGGGAAAAACCGGGGTCATCGCTGTAGATGACTGGCGCAGCGTGTTGCAATGTGGAGCCGACGTGGTGGTCTACACCGCGACCGCCGATATTCGCCCGGAAGAAGCGATGACCGACCTGCTGGCCTGTCTCGAAGCTGGCATCAACGTGGTATCTACCGCTTTTTATGCTTTTCTGGAGCGGGGTTCGTCGCCGCCCGAGGCTTTGCAGTTAGTTGAAGACGCTTGTAAAAAATCAGGAGCCTCTCTCTTCGTTTCTGGAATCGATCCGGGTTGGGTGATGGATATGCTCCCTATTGTGCTGAGTGGCGCAGTCTCTGGTATTCGCGAACTGCGCGTACGGGAAATTTTCAACTATGCCCTTTACGATCAGCCACAGGTAGTGCGTGAAGTCATCGGGTTCGGAGGCTCCATGGACGAATTGCCGCTTATGTTGCACGACTTTGCTATAGAGATGGTCTGGGCGCCGATGATTCGTCTGGTGGGGAAGGGTATGGGCAAGCCAGTGGAGCGGGTGGAAGTGAGTGTTGAGCGTTTGCCTTTGGAGCGCACAATAGAGGTCCCCAGTATGGGAACCTTTGAAAAGGGTACTCAGGGCGCATTCCGTTTCGAGGTGCTGGGATACCACGGGGATATGCCTTTTTACGCGCTCGAACATGTCACCAGAATCGATGAGCAATGCGCACCCGATTGGCCCTACCCACCGCAGGGCAGTGGTTGCCACCAGGTGATTATTAGTGGAGACCCGGACTTGCACGTGACGGTACATGCTGAGGATCATCATGAGCCGGGTGCCGCCGGCGGAGGTAATGCGAGCGCTGCTAATTGGGTGGTGAACGCCATTCCTGGGGTGTGCGCTGCCAAACCAGGTGTTGTGACGGTGTTAGATTTGCCGCCTATCAGTGGAGCTGCGCAACTCAAAAATGGCTAACCAAAAAACGCAAGGCGAGGACGCGGTTAAATCGGCCGAAGACATTGTCGATCCTATTGAGGACGCTCGCGGTTCATTCGAACGGGCTGCTGACAGGGATGGAAAAACATCGCGTAGAAAAGTAACTGCTGGTGCGCGGTTGGCCAAATTGATGGGAATACAGGCCCTGGTCGGGTTGCTGGCCTTGTCACTGTTCGCCGCTGCTGATAGTTGGAGCACTGTCACTGGCTTGGGTCTCGCTGGCGGGCTTTGTGTCATTACCGGCATCGTTGCGGGCATTACGCTAACAACATTGGTACACGAGTGGTTTCATTTTTTGGGTGCGCGCTTCAGTAATGCAAGTTATGACATTGCCACTCGTACGGGTCTTTTTCTCTACGATTGGAATTACTCCCAAAACAGCGTAGCTCAGTTTTTTATTATGAGCATCGCCGGAAGTGTTGGTGGCGCATTGGCAGTTCTCTTTCTGTTAAATGCAGTGCCAGCAGATAGCTGGGGGAGGGCCGCGTTACAGGGAGCGGCCATTGGCAGCTTCGCATTTGCTGCCAGCGTGGAATGGCCGGTACTGTGGCACACTCGTATCAGTAGGGAACCTCTGGCGGAGCTGTCGAAGATTGATCAAGGCGTATTGTCACGTAGTTTTGTTATCGCGATAGTGACCGGTCTGGTTATCACGCTGATGCTGGTACCTTGAGCAGTGACGTTAACTGCAGTAGGCAAAGACGCCTACGCCTGATTTTGGGCGCCAATGTGATTACGACGGATAACCCGGACTGGCAGTATCGCCAGCGGCAGTTCGATCGGCGGCAGCAGTTGCCGAGCGAAGCTCAGTTGCTGGTAGGCACGATGAGGTGTGATGATGCTTACAGGTCGGGTTGATCAGCGAACAACATGACAAACCAGATCGTCCTGAACATGGCCACCTCGGATGATGAGGATTGTGCTCCTGCGGTTAAGCGGTTGCTGGAGACCTAAGATATAATAATTCATTCTACTGGAAGGAGTTTATCGTGAGAAATATCCAATTTTTGCAGCGGGCCTCAGTAACAATTTGTACCGTGTGCCTGGTCGCTTTCTCCGCGATTGCAGGCTCCAGTGAGGTAGACCCCAGGCCGCGTATTACTGTTACAGGGGAGGGTGCGGTCGATGTCGCACCTGACATGGCGGTGCTGAATTTGAGTGTAATGCGCCAGGAAAAAACAGCACGCGCTGCACTGACTGCTAATTCTGAGGCAATGAGTAAGGTGCAAAGCGCCATGTCCTCACTGGGAATTGCAGAGCGGGATTTGCAGACCTCGAACTTTTCTATCGATCCGCGTTACACCTATCCACCCCGGCAAGGCACAGGCGCTGGAGACGCGCCTAAGCTGGTGGGTTATGCAGTGCGCAATGGATTGACTGTTCGAGTTCGTGATCTTGCCAAGGTTGGAGAGGTGCTTGATACCGCGGTTACTCTGGGTGTCAACGAGGGTGGCAGTATTGTGTTCACCAACGACGACCCTTCCAAAGCGATTTCGCAGGCGCGCGAGCGAGCAATGAAGGCGGCTTTGAGTAAGGCTCAGACACTTGCAGGCGCGGCAAATGTGAAGGTAGGTAAGGTGTTGGAGATATCGGAGCAATCCCATAACCCGCGACCGATGCCGATGATGAGATCCTCGATGGCCGCTAACTCGGCTGCAGATGCCGTACCCATTGCAGCGGGCGAAAATACGTATAAAGTGATGGTGAATGTGTCATTGGCTATTGAGCAGTAACCCCACCGCGGCGGCATCTTTTGCAACGATTAGTCTCATCCCCATGTGTACTCTGTCCCTGATGATGGGTCAGAGCGCGTCGTAAATTTAGGGTTTGTCGGCTAATCAATAGAGATGCAGGCTTTATGCGCATAGGGCTTTTTGCAGGAACTACACCAGAAACAAGTGTTGGACTCAAAGATCTCGTCGCCTTCGCCAGGGATGCGGAGGCATGGGGCTTCGATACCCTGCGGTTGCCCAATATTTTGGTATGGATGGCCTAGGTGCCTGCCTCATCGCAGGATGGGAAGCCCGGCGAGATCGGCGGAACGCATGGTGGAGTAGTGACTGACTTATGTTAATGAATAAGGGCTGATCGATGCAGGCGTCATTACTTGTTCGAATAACCACTAGCAGGCTATTTACCTGGATTCTCAGGAACATTGCCTCACGTGTTGACCCGGTAATCTTCAAAGCGACCAATGGTCGTCTCACCCTGTTTGGACCGACTGCTTTTCCCATGTTAACCATTACCACGATTGGCCGAAAATCTGGAAAACGCAGATCTGCACATCTGGCGACAATAGACGATGAGGGTGGACCGCTTATTGTTGCCAGCGCTATGGGGCAGGAGCGTCATCCCTCCTGGCGATACAATCTGGAGGCCAATCCGATTGTGGAAGTTCAGGTGGAGGGTGAATCTTACACCGCCACCGCTGTTGTTTTGACCGAGCAGGAAAAAGCAAAAATCTGGCAGAAAATTCTGGACTCCATACCTCAGATACGCGTCTACGAAACGCGAACAGAGCGTAATATACGTGTGTTCCGACTGCATCGCCTGGAGATTACCCAGGGCTAATTGGGGAGGCCTTGAGCCGCCCAGGAACGCCAACTGTACCCCTCCTTTAGGGGCCTGGCTGTCAAGGGCATGTGGCGACTCTTGGGAGTTGGCGCGGCACTTCGTGCCAAGGGGCCCGGCCTACTTCTTGTGCGGTAGGACGATCGCCTGGGATTTCCCTCGTGGAATACCCCGAA
>PKCY01000170.1 GCA_002862985.1 Haliea sp. | reverse complement strand
TTTCTTTCTGGCGCTCGCCGGCCAGCTCTACCATTGTTACCAGCTTGCGCTCAGAGTCTGAAACCGACGTCCCCTCAGGCGCCATATCCCTGTCGTGAAAGCAGTAGTAAGGAACCCCCAGTTTGGTAAAGAACTCAAAGGCTGCGTCCATACGAGCCCGTGCTGCCGCCATTGCCTCACCAGGTTCATCCCAGGGAAGTATCCGCGAGTCCTCCCCGAAGGGGTCACCACCCTTACCGCAGAACGTATGCCAATAACAGGTCGCGAAACGGAGATGTTGCTCCATCGTCTTATCGCCCACCAGTCGATTGGGCTCGTAGAATTTGAACGCCAATGGATTATCTGACTCTCGGCCCTCGTAGGGGATCTTCCCGATCCCCGGAAAATATTCACGATCGCCGGTGAAAACCTGTTGTGTCATGTTGTCATTCCTTTACTGTCATCAAGCATAAAGCGGCGTTACAACCTCAACGTGTCTGAGGTAATTCCGATAGTGTTGATCATAGGCTTGCACGCTTTCTTTTTTCGGCACACAGGCGCGTGTAGGATCGAGCTCCAGGTGATCATCCAGCAGGGCCTGCAATGAGTCGGTCCTACCACGCTGACCCTGGACAAGCCACATCGCTTGCAATGCCGCACCCAGGGCAGCACCCTCGTCAATCGTCTGCACCTCGACAGGCAAGTCGAATACATCAGCCAGTATTTGCCGCCATGTACCACTTCTCGCCCCACCACCCGTGACCCGAAGCATATCGATGCCGCAACCTTGCTGACGAAAGACATCTAGACCAGTGCGCAATCCGTAAGTGGCCGCCTCCATCGCGGAGCGCAGCAAATTGTTCTGCGTATAGTTAGTAGCGTCCAGCCCTAATAGGCAGGCTTTGCCTTGAGGAAGGTTGGGGGAGCGTTCCCCATTAAAAAATGGCAGTGTCATGACACCGTTTGACCCTGGTGGCACCTCGTCAACACACCGCTCGAACGCCTCTAGACCAACCTGAAAAAGCTGCCGTGTCAGTTCGGTCGATACCGTGCAGTTCATAGTACATAGCAGCGGCAGCCAGCCGCCTGTGGAAGAGCAAAACGCAGCAAGATCACCCTGTGGATCGACGATGGGCTCAGCAGTACTGGCAAACAGTGTACCGGACGTACCCAGGCTCACAGTCATGCGGCCGGCGTCTACATTTCCGGTCCCAATAGCCGCCATCATATTATCGCCACCGCCGCAGGCGACCGGAATGCCTTTGGGTAGTCCCAGCTCAAGGGCCACGTCTGCTCGCAATTGGCCGATGGCACTATCTGGCTGCGCCAAGGATGGCAGTGTGCTGCTCAGGTCCCGATCCGTGTCGATTGCGTGGAGCATTTCAGCGTGCCATTGACGCTGTCGTACATCCAGCATACCGGTACCGGAGGCATCTCCGCACTCCATTGTGCGCTCTCCAGTGAGATAGTAATTAATGTAATCGTGGGGCAGGAGGATGGTTGCCAGTTGAGCGTACTCATCGGAACGATGATTTTTGAGCCAGCGCACTTTAGGCGCCGTGTAGCCGGGTAGAATCGGGTTGCCTACTTCACTGATACAGCGCTCGCGTCCGCCAAAGTTTGCTGTTATCTGTTCACACTCGGCCAGGGTTGCTGTATCGCACCACAGTTTCACCGGCGCAAGAACCTGACCCTCAGCACCCAGGGGAACAAACCCGTGCTGCTGACCAGAGACGCCGACAGCCTCTATTCCTGACTTGTGTGTATTGCTCAAACCCAACAGACAGCGCCCCAGTGCCTCCAGCCACCATTGCGCCAACTGTTCGCGGGTTCCGTCGGCTTTGCTGATCAGATTTAGGGGCGCACTGACAACCTCTACGACACGGCGTGAATCCGGATCGTAGATCAGTGCTTTAACGCTTTGTGTTCCTACGTCAATTCCCAGGAACATAGTAATGGTGACCCTCTCTCTCGTTCATGCGCGAACCGCATCTGATTTATTGTCGTTTGCAGTTCTTTTTCATCGGCCTGGCGGAGAGCCGGATTGCCTTGTGATGGCATATACGCCCGATACTCCACTGAATAGCCGAGGATGTCTTGAATATATTCCTTTATAATTAGAACATATTCGGCGCTGACGCTACTAAATGACAACATTGAAGTACAGCTCACTGGCAGGAGCAGAACAAAAATTCGCCATGCTCGACCTCCTCCCCGATACCCATGCCTGGATCAAGGATACGCAGGGACGTTTCGTATACGGCAATCGCCTGTTCTTTGAGCGTTTTGGATTCAGTGACCTGCAAGAATTGGCAGGCAAGTGCGACTACGATATTGCGCCGGCATCCCTGGCAGAAAAATACTGCAGCGACGACGCACAGGTGTTGCTGGGAACAATAGTCAATGACCGGTTGGAACTCATTCTAGGCGAAAATGAATCCGGCGATTGGTTTCTGACATCCAAGTGGCCGATCTATAATTTACGCGACACTATTATTGGGACATTTGGTATTAGCCGCCATCTGAACAAAACCGAACGCACCGCGATTCCCTTCCGTGAACTGCGCGCGCCTGTTGACTATATCAGCCGACACTTCAGCGACAACATCTCAGTTGAATCTCTGGCGGACGCCTGCAACATTTCGGTCAGCGCGCTGGAACGACGGTTTAAAAAGCATCTGAAAAAAACGCCACACCAATACATCAGTGAAGTGCGTCTTGATGCTGCTCGACAGATGTTACTGGAAACCAGAAAGCCCATCGGTAGAATTGCGTTAGAAACGGGTTTCTCTGATCACAGTCACTTTACCCGTATGTTCAGAAGGTACTTTGGAGTCTCGCCTAGTCGCGCGCGCCAGAGACTGGATATGGCTCATTCACAATAAGGCCCAGAGGTTCCTGCCGTTTTCAAAATGGCTGCAAAAATCACAGCGTACAATCTAGGACAGAAGTGATTCAGCTGGCATAGGCCTGTTCAAAGGCATCCACAAAGGCTTGCATGCTGTCCTGAGGCAGGTCATTGATTCCTGCTGCACCCGCTCTACCACCGCCGGTTGGAAACTGCATACACAGCTCAGCCGCGCCCTGCTTGTTTTTCATCGGAGCGCGCACGCTGATCAGATAGTTTCCATTATCCTTCAGCGTCAGCACTGCGTGAGCCCTGCCAGGATTGGCGGTCGCCAGATCATTGCTGTAGACACCACTGACACGTCGCGCCCACGCCTGATCGGGTAACGAATAGACGGCACTGGTTTCCTTCAAATGCAGTGGCTGTAAAGCTTCTGCCATAGCCATATCCTCTCTGTAACCGGTGCTGAGTTTCTCGAAATCGGGAGAGTTGTACACAAAGTCCAGTGGGCCCTGCGCATCGTACAATTTGAGATAAAGATCCTTGGGATCGAAGTGCAAGTCTTCTATCGCCGGGCCGTACCCGTTGTAGTTGATGTAGGTGCCCAGAGCCTCCAGAGAAGCCAGGTCTTCAGCGGCAATATCCAGACCTTTTGCCAAAGTGTGAGCGGTATCCTTTAAGTTGTCTCCAAAGGCGCCTGTCACAGCCCAATCAAGATGACTCCCATTGAGGTGCCCGTTGACCAGCACTGCAGTGCAGACGTCTGCCGCCTCGTTGATAATGGACGTCAGGCCGGAGTGCTTGGGAATTTCACCGGGAAAGTGATGGTCTACATAAAACACCAATGCGCCATTGCCAAGGGCCTTATCCAGCGCAGCTCGATTCTTATCCATAGAAACGTCCAGCACGGTAATCTGGTCCCCAGGGCGAGCTTCCACCTTCCCAAGTAAATTAATATTCCGCTTTACGCCAGTAACTAGCGCGGCATCTCTCGGCTCGGCCTTACGCAACTGCAGTAAAGCGCAAATGCCATCCGCATCTCCATTAAAGAGGTCGTAGTTCATATCATCACCGAATAGGTCGATGCTCGACCTATAGAGATCGAGCATCGAATTGGTTTTATTGATCCAGGGACTGGTAGTAGTCCGATAGGATCTTTGCAACTTCCGGACGAGAGAATTCAGCCGGCGGCGCAATCCCCTTCCCAAGCATTTCACGAACGGCAGTACCCGACAACAACACAAAATCTTCTTTGGAGTGATCAGGGACATCACGCATCATCACCACCTTGTTCAGCTTCTTGCTGTAGGCAGTATGGTCGGCAGCGAAGATCTCAAGCTCCAGCGAACCCTTGGGTACTTCTTTGTCAAAGATAGTTTGGGCGTCAAAACCGCCATAGTAATCTCCCACACCGGCATGATCGCGCCCTACAATCAGATGGGTACAGCCGCAATTCTGACGGAAGACAGCATGCAGAACGGCTTCACGCGGTCCAGCGTAAAGCATATCAAAACCGTAGCCGGTCACCATAACCGTATTAGGCGGAAAATAAACTTCTACCATTTTGCGAATTGACGCGTCACGCACATCGGCGGGAATATCACCCGGCTTAAGTTTGCCAAGCAGCATGTGAATTAGCACGCCATCAGCATTAAGTTGCTCCATGGCCATGCGACACAGTTCTTCGTGCGCACGATGCATAGGGTTGCGGGTCTGAAACGCGACAACTTTCTCCCAGCCATGTTCGGCAATCTCGTTACGTATGTCCACCGCTGTGCGGAAAGTATCGGGGAAATCAGCCTGAAAGTAGGAAAAGCTCAACACCTGAATCGGGCCTGAAAGCAGCGTTTTTCCGAGCGCTGTAAACGTAGAAACGCCAGGGTGCTTTTCGTCATCAGTACTGAATATCTTCTGTGACATGAACGCAATTTGTTCATCGCTAACATCTTCGACGGCATCGACGTCCATTATAGCCAGTACGGGATTGCCTTCGACATTGGGGTCACGCAAGGCGATGCGACTGCCCGCTTCGACACCCGCTTCGTTCGTCAGGTTTACAATGGGTACCGGAAAGAAGAGGCCGTCGACGGTGTGCATCTTCTCGGCGACACTCATGGAATCTGCCAAATTCATATAGCCTGTCAGCGGATTGAAATAGCCGCCCCCGAGCATCACCGCATTGGCAGCAGCAGCTGAGTTAAGCAACAAGGAGGGCAGCTTTTCGGCTTCAACCAACAGTGCCTTGCGCTTTTCACTGTCGTAAACAAAAAGAGGATTAAGCTCGTCCGAGCCGTGGGGCTTGATCATTGTGTTCTCCTGACTATTGACTGATTATGCCGCGGTCACGCAGCACGTTGAGTATTTCCTGCACTTCCTCTTCCAGACTTTGCTTGTCGGAATGCAAATGGATTTCAGGTTTAAAAGGCTCTTCATAGGGATCATCAATGCCGGTGAAATTCTTAATCTCCCCAGCTCGGGCTTTTTTGTACAATCCTTTGGGGTCACGCTCTTCAGCGGCCTCAAGCGAACAATCTACAAACACTTCGACAAAGTCCATACCAGCTTCTTCATGTAGCGCACGCACCTGATCCCGATCCGCCTTGTAGGGACTAATAAAACTACTGAGGGCGATGACACCACTGTCGACAAATAGTTTGGCCACCTCGCCAATACGACGAATATTCTCGGTGCGATCCTCAGCCGAAAACCCCAGGTTTTTGTTGACGCCCAGGCGAACGTTGTCGCCGTCCAAGCGATATGACAACACTCCCATCTCATTGAGGGTGCCCTCCAGTTCCACCGCCACGGTGCTCTTGCCACTGCCTGAAAGGCCAGTGAACCAGAGAGTCGCGCCCTTATGGCCTAACAGCTTGCCGCGGTGCTCTCGAGTAATATCACCTTCATGCCAGTGTACGTTTGTCGCTCTTTGTTCCGCCATGTTTATGCTCTCCGTGGGTTCGTGGTTATTTGTGGTTAAAATAGGCGCATAAGGGTACGGCTATATGCTGTCCAAGTAAAACAGGATATTATGGATGATATTACCGGAGAAACCGGTACTGACGGTGTGTCAGCATCGGTTTCGGAGGCCAATAATGAATTTCACGGTCAGGCAGCTAGAGATTTTCCTCGCGGTGGCGAAGCACCAGAACATATCGAAGGCCGCCCACAGCCTGCATATGTCACAGTCGGCGGCGAGCGAGGCCCTGCTGAATTTAGAGCACAACTACGATGTCAGCCTGTTTGATCGAGTAAGCAACAAATTGTCCCTGAGTGCCATCGGGCACACATTGCGTACTGAAGCGGAAAGTCTGGTCGCTCATTGTCAAACATTTGAGGGAGTTCTGCGTGACCATACCGACGTGGGGCATATAAAAGTCGGCGCCAGCTTCACCATTGGCAATCACCTGGCCACTCGCTACCTTGCCGGCTACCTCTCCAAATACCCGGAGGCTAAAGTTCAGTTGGACATTGCCAACACACCTGATGTCGTGGCAAGAGTGCTCAATTTTGAAGTCGACATCGGCATGATCGAAGGCGAGGTACAAGATAAGGAACTGGAGTTAATCCCCTGGCGTGAGGACGAATTAATAGTGTTCTGCGCCGCAGGCCACCCACTCGCCCGTAAAATGACTCTGACCAATAAAGACATCAAAGAGGCGCAATGGATACTGCGGGAGCCCGATTCTGGCGCCAGACACACCTTTGACCGAGCTTTGGGCAGACTCCTGCCTGATATTTCCATCTACCTGGAACTCAAACACAACGAAGCCATTAAGAATGCTGTTGAGTCGGGCCTGGGTATCGGCTGTCTATCCCGAATTGTATTACAGAAAAACTTCGCCAACGGAGACCTTGTGCCTCTGGCGTTGCCACGCCGCAATATGCGGCGCACATTTTACTTCGCTCTGCCCAGAAAACGATTCGCGCTGGAATCCGTTGAATCCTGGATGCGCACGTGTCGGGAAATGGATCATTAAGGCATGCTATAGAATGCATAGGTGACGCATAGCGCGCCTCTGTGCGAGCATGGATGCTGAATAATCATCGTTAAATTCAAGTCGAGCAAGCTGTTATGCAAAATTCCTGGCTGATGCGAGGCGCCACCTTCGGTTTTGTTGTCTTAATTATTGCCGCCCTGGCATGGCTAACGCTGCCCGAGGCTGAAGATCCTTGCGCAAATCCTCAGCAAAATGTGAGTGCAGCGGTGCTTGCAGATGCGGACGGTGATCAAGATGCACTAACCAACCGGGCAATCATCATCAAAGCAAAGTGTAAAAAATAAATTGAGGACTAGTAATTCCTGCCGCCCTGCCCTCGCTGCCATATTTTGAGAAAGGCTCTTTCCACCGCGCTCTCGGCAGCGAGGCCCATTTTTTCCTGCCAATTTTTCTTGTGGACGAATTTTACCTCGAAAACATCCCAATCAGTCAGCCGGGCCTGCACGAAAGCATCACTGGTTTGCAGCTCATCTATCAAGCCTTCAGTGACAGCATTCTGGCCGTACCAAGTTTCACCCGTGGCGACCTTGGCTATATCCAATGCGGGGCGATTCGCACTGACAAAATTCTTGAACAACGTGTGAGTTTCCTCTAACTCGTCCACAAATTTTTCGCGGCCTTTGTCGGTATTCTCTCCAAACATAGTCAAGGTGCGCTTGTACTCACCCGCGGTAAGCAACTCGAAATCAATATTGCTTTTCTGCAATAAGCGATGAAAGTTGGGCAACTGCGCAATCACGCCAATAGAACCAAGCACAGCAAACGGCGCTGCGATAATACGATCTGCGACACACGCCATCATGTATCCGCCACTGGCTGCTACTTTATCCACCGCAATGATTAACGGCACCTCGGCAGTCTTGATGCGCTGAAGCTGGCTCGCTGCTAGCCCGTAGCTGTGCACCATCCCACCGGGACTCTCGACCTTCACCAGTATTTCATCTCCGTCCTGAATCTGAGGTAACACGGCCGAAATTTCTTCTCTGAGATTTTCAGCGGCACTGGCTCTGATATCGCCATCAAAGTTCATGACATACAGGCGTTTGCGTCGATCTTCAGACGAGGGCTCCTCGCCTTTTTTTCGCTGTTTTTTTGCTGCCTTCGCGATTGCCTTTTCAGACTTTTTCTCAGCTTTTTTCTTTTCTTTGAGAGACGCAGGTTCATCAATCACGTTGTGGATCACATCCCCAATGTGCCGATACTTATCGTTGAGATCCCGGATCTCGATATGACCTTCGTTTTGATCCGCCCGCTGCCGCATCGCAATCGATGCAATGCCTGCGACCAAAATCAGGACTGCGACCACAAAAGTGGCGGCCTGGGCAAAGAACAACCCGTATTCATAAATATATTCCAAAGTGCTACTCCAAGGTGCTTAGTTCAGTGATTCGATGTAATGCTGGATAAGTTGGCCGGAGATCGAGGATCCCGGCGGGATCGTAGGTAAGTCAAGGTAGTGGAACCATTGGGCATCTGCGATTTCGACCTCGTCGCAAACGATGTCACCACCAGCATGCTCAGCAAAATAACCGAGCATGAGCTGATTGGGAAAGGGCCAGGACTGTGACTGGAAGTAGCGCAGGTTGGTAACGTCCACGCCTACCTCTTCGCGCACCTCACGCACGAGGGTCTCCTCAACAGTTTCACCTGCCTCTATAAAGCCTGCCAGCGTGCTGTACATGGGTACAGGGAAGTTCGCATTGCGCGCCAGCAACAACTCTTCCCCGCGAGTGACCAGTACAATGACGCAAGGGGCAATCCGTGGGTAGTTGATTGTTCTGCAGGAATCACAGCGCATGGCGCGCTCCTGCGTGTCCACTCTCATCGCGATGCCACAGCGGCCACAAAATTGATGATCGCGCTCCCAGTCGAGTAACTGCGAAGCCCTTCCCACGAGGGCGAATAACTGTTCATCAACCCGTCCCAGAATAGAATAGAGGTTGCCCTTTTGGTAGCTCATGGGGTCCGGTTGATCCACCGCATCGATCTCCAGCACGTAACAGGGCTGATCGCCCCAGTAACCCAGGAAATGTCGTCGCACCTCACTCCAGCCGCCCAGTCGCACCTCCTTCTGCGCGATGAGACAGGCGGTCTGGGAGCGCATATTGCTAAGTAGCTGGCCCGATTGGAAAACGATATGAACTTCGTCGTCACTGGATTGCGGGGGCGTGTTGTCAGGTCGAAACATCGGACTTCCTGCATGCTGTGGCAAATGACCGGCTATAGTATGTCTGCCCGTCCACGGGGGCAAGGTTACGAAGTGCCCAAGAGATTCACATGGATTTCCACAAGGCTTAAGGCTTTGACAGGATATTTAGGAAACTCGCCCGGAATAACGTAGAATGCGCCGGTCGAATCACTGATGGCCCCACCAGATGACCGAGAGCTTCCCCCAGGCCCTTTGGCAGAATTTTCTCGGACCGTCGCCCCAGTGGTACAAGCGGGCGATACTTGGCTTTCTCCTGCTCAATCCGATTGCGCTCTACCTTCTAGGGCCCTTTGTCACTGGCTGGATACTGATCGGGGAGTTCATCTTCACGCTGGCGCTGGCGCTGCGCTGCTACCCCCTGCAACCTGGCGGCCTACTTGCGATCGAGGCTGTACTGCTAGGGATGACGACTCCGGAGATGGTATACCAGGAGACGCTGGCGAATTTCGAAGTTATTTTACTCCTGATGTTTATGGTAGCTGGCATCTACTTTATGAAAGAACTGCTGCTGTTCGTCTTTACCAAAATACTGTTGCGTTTCCGTTCCAAAGTTTGGTTGTCCGTATTGTTTTCGCTGGTTGCCGCCGTTTTGTCAGCCTTTCTCGATGCATTGACCGTGACTGCCGTACTGATCAGCGTCGGTGTGGGCTTTTACGCGGTCTACCACAAAGTGGCGTCCGGCCAAGTCATCAGCGATGAGGAGCACGATCACTCCGATGACGACAGAGTGCATGAGCAACACCGGGAAGACCTGGAACAGTTTCGCGCCTTTTTACGTAGCTTACTTATGCACGGGGCAGTCGGCACTGCTCTGGGCGGCGTAGCCACGCTGGTGGGAGAGCCGCAGAACCTGTTAATAGCCACTGTAGCGGAATGGAATTTTCTAGAGTTTCTGATCGTCATGGCGCCGGTCAGTGGGCCTGTGCTGGTTGCCGGTCTTCTCACCTGCGCTGCGTTGGAGATGACGGGGAAATTCGGCTACGGCGCACTGCTACCCGACAACGTCCGCATTGTACTGGGCGAATATGAGGACAAAGCAGAAGCTCAGCGCACCAAACGCAGCAACGCTCGCCTGCTAGTACAAGTCCTGGTCGTCGCGATACTGGTACTCGCCCTGGCCATGCATTGGGCGGCCGTGGGGCTCGTCGGCCTAACGGTGATTGTGCTTTTGACGGCATTTAACGGCGTTGTAGAGGAGCATCAGCTGGGGAAAGCCTTTGAAGAGGCTCTACCTTTTACCGCTTTACTGGTCGTGTTCTTTGCAATTGTTGCTGTCATCCATGACCAGCACCTATTCACACCCGTTATAGATGTCGTGCTGGCTATGGACGCCGGCATTCGGCCATCCATGTTTTTCATCGCAAATGGTGTTCTTTCCATGATCAGCGATAATGTATTTGTCGCTACGGTGTATATCAACGAGGTGAAGAGCGCATTCGACGCCGGCACGATCACCCGCGCCGAATTCGAGCAGCTGGCGATCGCCATCAATACCGGCACCAACCTCCCCAGCGTAGCAACGCCTAACGGACAAGCGGCATTTCTATTCCTGCTCACATCGGCCCTGGCACCACTGATACGATTATCCTATGGCCGCATGGTCATCATGGCGTTCCCCTATACGATCGTCATGGGCGGTGTAGGCCTGGCCTGCGTCGCATTATTTATCTGACGGACCCTGCCCGCAACGATTATTGAGCGGAATCACCCGGCACGATGAGGTCGCGCCAAAACACCCTACCGCCGCTCGCTGCGGCTATAGCGTCCAGCTGCGCTTCGTGCGCCGCTAACTCTTCGCTCGTGGCTTTGGTCAACGGTAACGCGGGCCGATCTGCCGCCAGTCGTACAATATTTTCAACCCGCACCTGTCCATCGTTATCAGTACCAGAATCCGACAATTGAAGCGCCGTTTGACCGCCGGTCATGGCCAGATATACATCCGCAAGTATTTCCGCGTCCAGCAGGGCGCCGTGCAAATCCCGTTGCGAGTTATCCACCTCGTAGCGTCCGCAAAGAGCATCCAGACTATTGCGTTGACCGGGGTGTTTTGACCGCGCCATCACCAGCGTATCGGTCACCGAACACGAGGCCTCCAAAGCGCGCTCGCCGGATTCCAACCGCTTCAACTCACTGTTAAGGAAACCCATATCAAAGGGTGCATTGTGGATGACCAGTTCAGCGCCTGCGACAAATTCAATAAACGCTGCTGCTATAGCATCAAACTCTGGTTTATCGGCGAGGAAATCACTGGTGATGCCATGCACCTCGATCGCACCCTGATCGATTTCACGCTGGGGATTAATATATTGGTGGTAATGGTTGCCCGTGAGTTTCCGATTGACTAACTCCACGCAGCCAATTTCAATAATCCGGTGACCCTGCGAGACTTCCAGTCCGGTAGTTTCAGTATCGAGCACGATTTGTCGCACGTCAGTTCAATCCTTATAGTTGGGTGGCTAGTTGGGTGGTTAGCACTTTAAGGCTGCATTTCATCGATGCCGCGGTTTGCCAGTTGGTCCGCTCGTTCATTTTCTGCATGTCCGCTGTGGCCTTTTACCCACTGCCACTGAACCTGATGACGGCGATTCTGTTCATCGAGGGCC
>PKCY01000288.1 GCA_002862985.1 Haliea sp. | reverse complement strand
GAATTGCCCTGGGGTCCATATTGATCCATACCATACCGGCCCAGATAGCGAGGTTCACCGGCTTCAACGATCTCTCTTTTTTGTCGACCGCAGGGCAGAAACGCTCTTCGTCAGGCACAATCATAAGCTGACCATCAAGGGCATAGCGCCATCCGTGATAGGGGCATGCTACCTGCTGTACGGCACCACGCTCACTAGTAAAAATGCGGTTGCCGCGATGCTGGCAGACGTTATAGAACGCGCGGATTCGTGACTCTGCATCCCGCAGGATAACAATGGACTCAACACCGACGTTGTAAACAAAGAAATCCCCGACATCCGGCAAATCGGATTCCAAGCCGGCAAACAGCCAGCATCGTGTCCAGATAGCTCCCCACTCGGCCGCGACAGCTGACGGCTCGATATAACGCCGTTTATCCAGCGTTGCTCTTTCAGGCGTTCGCGCAGGCACGCCAGAGGAAAAAGGTTCTTCTACGGTGACTTGTGGCATGCGGCCCCTCCGGATTGCTGCAACAGTATTGCGATACCTTCTTCGTCTACCCGCACACTATAGGTCACCAGCGCAACAGACGCTGGCCGCGTTAACACACTGCCATCCCGCACATCAAAAGCGGCCCCGTGCAGTGGACAGAGTATGCGGTGCCCCTTCAACCTCCCTTCACACAGACGCGCCGCCGCGTGCGAGCATAGATTGTCGACCGCAAAAACGCCCTCGGAAGTATGGCAAAGCAATATCTCGCGACCGGCTAACTCAACGCACAGGGTTTTTCCCTGTGGAAGCGCGTCGGCTTGAGCCACTTTGTGGTAGTCCTTCGCATCCATAGGTCTAATCCAAAGAATTTTCGTGCGAGAGAAACTCTTTCAGTGTGAGGTGCACACGCCGGATACGTGCTTCCTGGTAATTTCCCAGCGTCAATCCGTGCTTGCGGCTCGTTTTGAACCCTTTTGTTTGCATAGCTAGATTGCCTGTATCCTCATCGTAGACCGGGCCGAGCCAACTAATGCCTTCCACTTCGGTATACGATTGATCAACATCCAATACGACAGGGTCGGGTGGCTCGGGATGTCCGACACCCTCTGCCAGAGGCTCCAGAATTAGCAAGTCAAAAATACTGCTGTCCACGTCCTCACCATTGGGTCGGAATCTATAGGCCATGGGAATATTGATACCAGGGAAAAAGAACATATTGGGAAACAGGTGATACTCAATGGAATCCAGCATCAGACATTCGCTGACCTGAGCGAAATCAACCCCCAGTAGCTTACCAAAGTATTTCCGCAGTTCCTGTGCCACCAGCGCGCGAGCCGTTTCACCCTCTGGAACAGTACCAGAGTCGAGACCATACACCCCGAGAAAAGCGAGCAACTCGTCTTCCGTCATCGGCGGCTTGCGAAATTTCTCACCATGATAATCCGCGAGTGATTCAGGACTATAATTGCCGATGTTATGAATAAAGCGGCTGACATACTTGCCAAAAATGTCGTACTGGGTGTTGCCGCCGTTGGGTGAGTCGTGTGTTTCAAAATTATGGTAGGCCTCCATGAACGCTTCCTGCGCGGCTTTCCAGTTAGCGGGTAACGTTTTCTGCACATGCAATTTTATCCGGCGTCTTTCCAATGGAAAGTGTTGGAAGTGTTCAGGCAGAACGTCAAGGTAATCCGCCAGTGGCTTTGCATGAGGATCCATATTGATAAAAATGAAACCACCCCAGCACTCACAATTGACTTTTTGCAGGGCGTGGGACTCTTCACTGACGTGTGGAAAATCCCAGCGGCCAGGTATATTCCGAATTGCACCATCCAATTCCCACGACCATCCGTGAAAGGGGCATGTGAACGCGGGACTGTAACCGCTGCCCTCTGCGGCCAATATCCGAGTACCGCGATGCGTACAACTGTTTAGAAAGGCGTCAATTTTTTCGCTAGAGGAACGCACTATGATAATGGAGTACGGGCCAATGTCATAAACGTAGGTATCGCCCACGTCCGGCACATGCTCTTCACGGCAGGCCCATTGCCAGGCTTTCGGCCAAAGCAGTTGCATCTCCTTTTGAAAAAACTCAGAGCAGGTGTAGCGCTCAAAAGGGATGTCCTCATCGCCAAGAAAGTCATACTGACTTTTCAAGAGAGGCGATGGCGGGGGCTGACGATCGGCATTGAGCGTGTCTGCCACACTCGGGCCAGGCGCGCGCGCCTGACCTGGCGAGAGAGTATTGTCCTGCGTCATGGGTATTCCAGCCCCTGTTGGCGTTTCTTTAATCTGTGGACTTTGGTCG
Organism: Haliea sp.; assembly: GCA_002862985.1. Taxonomy (GTDB): domain Bacteria; phylum Pseudomonadota; class Gammaproteobacteria; order Pseudomonadales; family Halieaceae; genus Marimicrobium. The sequence goes on along the minus strand of PKCY01000288.1, from coordinate 9,382 downwards.
CACGGTAATAATACAATCAGGTTCGACTGTTTTTTTAGTATGTACTTTTTGGGCGCCTCAATGCAAGTATTCCGATACCCCTCACACCTAACAAGAGAGCATTATGACAGCTGAATCAGGAATGATTCCGGATGCAGAAGAAGTTGCGAACCGACTAGCCATCGCGGATGTATTGAACCTTCACAGCCGCGGCCTCGACCGACTGGATCGAGAAGCGATTCAGTGCGCCTACTGGCAGGATGCTGAGGTGGACTACGGCAGCTATAAGGGCAGTGCTCATGTTTTTGCAGATTTGGTGGTTGGCGCACTTGGCGAGACCTACGAACTCACCCGCCACTGCCTGTGCAATACCTTAATTGAGTTTTGTGGTAACACTGCACTGTCCGAAACCAGTGTTACGGCGGGGCACTTGCTTAAGGGTGCCGAAGAAGAAATGCTGTTTTATGGCCGCTACCTGGATACGTTGGAAAAACGTGATGGTCGATGGAAAATATCCTACCGCCAAGTTGTCATGGACTGGAGTAAACAGATCCCCGTACAAGACCAGCGCTCAAGCACAGCTTTTTTTGATCTTGCCAAAGGCGCGCACATTGATTCCGATCCGCTCTATTCATTTCTCAAGACCAGCTGAACAAGGGGTATCTCCGTGGATGATCGAATAACCACACTGCTAGCCAAGCAGGATATTTATGAACTGTCCTGCAATTATATGCGCGGACTCGACCGTCTTGATGAAGCGCTACTGGTGTCGGTTTTTTTTCCCGACGCCTGGTGTGACTACGGTTTTACCGAGGGCTCGCCCGCTGAATTTGCGCATTACGCTATCACCGCACTCACCTCGCACGCATCGAATCAGCACATGATCGGTAATGTATTGATCGACGTAGCGGGCGATGAGGCCTTTGGCGAGGTCTATTTCAACGCGTACCATAAGGTAATGGGCGAATCCGGGTTCGAAGATGTCATAATCGCTGGCCGCTACCTCGATCGGTATGAAAAACGTGAATCAATCTGGAAACTTGCGTACCGCAGCGAGCGTGTGGATTGGAGCCGCACTCAACCCACCAGTGACAGTTACTTTGATCTCGCTCCAGATTGTCTGCGCGGCGCACGACAAGATGACTTTGTTTACAACCAGGAAAATCGCCAGCGACCAGATCATTAATAGAACGGTGCCCGGCCCGCCTTTTCTCCGTCAGGCGTTGGCGGCACCTGATGCCTATCGCTACAATTTTGCACATGACCCTCTCCATAAAAGGTACTTCCATACCCTTGAAAGTAGTAAAATCTATCGCTCAATCGGTAAGACGAGGAGTGCTCGGCGAGTGGTTACCTGCCTCGAGGAATCCGGTAGAAATAAAGATTTGAAGACCACACTCGCCCAGAGAACCGGACGGTGAGCAACACCTGGAAACTGGGTCTTGGCTTCTCATTGATCACGGTTGTTATGTGGGGCTTGCTGCCACTGGCGCTTAAAGTGTTGCTAGAGGCAATGGATCCACTCACCATCAGCTGGTATCGCTTCTCCTTCTCTGCTGCAATTGCACTGCTGTGGTATGGGTACAAACGCGCACCCGAACTGAAGAACCTTCTAACACCGCCGCACCTTAAATTCGGCCTCGCGAGTGTTTTCGCTTTGACCGGTAATTACGTGCTCTACATATGGGGCCTGGATGAAATCACCCCCGGTGCGGCGCAAATCCTGATCCAGTTAGCGCCGCTGATGCTACTGATCGGCAGTGTCTTCATTTTCAAAGAACAATTTTCTATTCTGCAATGGCTGGGTGTGGTCGCTCTAAGTTCCGGGTTATTACTTTTCTTTCATCAACGCTTGAGTAGTGTAGTTTTTACCAGCGATAGCTACTTGACGGGTATCGCTCTCGTAATCGGTGCGGCTATCTTATGGTCCATTTATGGCTTGGCTCAGAAACAACTGCTTGTAGAGCACCATGCACAAGATATTTTGCTGCTCATTTGCCTGGCAGGAACACTGCTGTTGCTGCCTCTGTCTGAGCCACAACAAATCGTCAATCTCAACGGAGTAGAATTGGCTCTCCTGACCTTTTGTGGCATGAACACAATCATCGCTTACGGTAGCTTTGGTCTCGCAATGAGTTACTGGGAGTCGTCTCGAGTCAGCGCCGTTATTGCCATCACACCCCTGCTTACATTGTTATTTACGGTAGTGGTGAACCGATGGATATCAACGACCGTCCCAACCGAGCCCCTCGACTGGCTGAGTTACCTGGGAGCACTGCTGGTTGTATCGGGTGCTGCAGTAGTGGCACTGCGCAAGCTTAGCGAAGATCGTTGAAGTACTCGATGTAAGATTTGGAATGGGAGTCTCAATCAGGTGCCTATGTTCAAGCTTGACAACACGCCTCAATGATTTGAACATTGACCATGACTATTCCAATCTTGGCCGGCCAGCGATGACGAACATTCATGAAGCGTATTAATATCGTCGCCTGGCACAATGGTGGCGGACTCAGCCGGGATATCGACACCCTGTGCAATGCGTTTCCTGATAATAGCTATGAGGTGATGCTCAACGGATTGCCTCTCAACCGGGCACGAGTCCGCCGTCGGCGAATCGAACATCGAGCATCCAATTTTGGTCACCTACTACTGCACCATAATCGACTTACCGCTTCCCCATACGACATGAACCTATTTCTGGAGGATATAAGTCCTGGCTTTATCAAGCATGCCCGCGTCAATGCATTTATTCCTAACCCTGAGTGGTATAAGCAATCCCAAAATCGTTACCTGAAAGATATTGATCTTGTCTTTTGCAAATCCAACCATGCGCAGGAAGCCTTTGATGCCCTGGGTTGTACGACTCGATTTATCGGCTTTACCAGCGAGGATCGACTCAACGCGAGCGCCACCTTGAAAATGGAGCCAGGGTTCTTACATCTGGCCGGGCGAAGTTGGCAAAAAGGAACAAGGCCATTGATCGACCTATGGCTGCGGCACCCCGAGTGGCCCCTGCTAACGATTGTCCAGAGCGCCAAAACCTACAGTCAATCCCGCGTAACTGCCGTCGAGGCACCCAATATAAATCATGTTCTGGAGCGCCTCGATGATGCAGCGCTACGAGAATTGCAAAACACAGTTCCTGCCCACCTATTTCCCTCTGAAGCGGAAGGGTTTGGACACTGCATCGTCGAGGCCATGAGTTGCGGCGCTGTTACACTAACCACCAATGCACCACCAATGAATGAACTGATCACGCCAGAACGAGGCGTCCTCGTTGATTATCATAAGACACGCAAGCAACGATCCGGGACAAACTACTATGTAGATCCCGTCGACCTGGAACGAAAAATCGACGCTATAATGCACATGGATATCGCCACTCAGGGGCACTTGGGAGAGAGCGCCAGAAACTGGTTTGTAGAGAATGATCGAGATTTTCGCATTCGACTGACAGGGGCACTAAACGAAGCCTTCAAAGACTGCTAGTCACACCATTACAGCCACCCCGTTGAAACAGTACCTTGGAACTATTCTGTTGACGCGCTTCCACGCAGGCCCGCATGCAGGAGAATATCCGCATCCTGAGAGAAGAATGGCGGCGGCTCCGCCCCAGTAGTCACGCCTGCATCAATCACTAAGGTATGTCCTGACGTATAACGAGCGTCATCACTGAGCAAATAGAGTATCCCACGGGCAATATCATCGGGCATACAGGCTATTCCCAGGGGCGAGGAAGCGGCGATAAATTCCGCTGTCGACTGCGGATTGTTGTCACCCAGCGCATTGGTCATCGGGGTGACTGTGCCACCGGGTGCCACCGCGTTAACGCGTATTCCTATTCGCGCCAACTCGCAGGCAGCCGACTTGGTGATACCCACTACACCGTGTTTAGCCATGGTGTACACATGGGGCCCCTGCCCGCCCACGATACCGGCGGTACTGGCCAGGGAGACAATCGCTCCCCTACCCTGGGGTTTCATTGCTCTTGCCGCGTGCTTTATACCCAGGAATACCGCCCGGGACAGTATCGCCATGGTGTGATCGAAGTCCTCTGCGCTGGTCTCCATGATGGAGCCGATCGCGCCGACAATGCCAGCATTGTTAACCATGCCGGTCAGTGGACCAAACTGTGTCTGAGCAAGTGTTATGGCGGCGGCAATATCATCTTCGCAGCTGACATCTATCGGGTGAAAGACGGTCGTATTGCCTAGCTCTGCTGCGAGGGCTCTTCCGCGATCCTCCTGCAGGTCAGCGATAACCGCGCTGCCACCTTCGCTAACAATGCCCCGTACTGTTGCCTCACCAATACCACTGGCTCCGCCTGTAACCACAACGCACTGTCCCTCAAATCTTCTCATATTCGGCTCTACTCCTTTGCTTAATTGCTCTATACTTCGCCGCCAAAGGTAGCCGACTAGCTTGTCGGCAAGCTCTATTCGTTCAGTGCAACGGTATCACCTGACCACTCCCCAGGTAAGTCTCCCGCATGAAAAAACATCTTGCTAGATCGCTTCTGCGCCTTATGGGCTGGCAACTCGCAGGGGAACGCCCTAAGCACGACCACTATGTTCTCATTGCTGCGCCGCATACATCCAACTGGGACTTACCACTGATGCTGGTTTTCGCTGCAGCGTTCGATATCAAGGCGACATGGATGGCTAAACACAGTCTGTTTTACGCACCAATAGGATGGATTATGCGTAAACTGGGCGGCATGCCCATTGCCCGACACAAAAGCGGAAACATCGTCGACGCAATGGTCGAAACATTCGAGACAATACCTCACCTGGTATTAGTAGTCCCTACTGAGGGAACCAGAGAGAAAGCCCAGTACTGGAAGTCCGGCTTTTACCACATCGCACGTCAGGCATCGGTTCCAATCGTACCTTCCTTTTTGGATTTCGGGAGGAAGCGCGGCGGATTTGGTCCAGCTCTTGCAACTACCGGTGATATGCGCGCTGATATGCAATTTTTTCGCGACTTCTACCACGGTATGCAGGGGAAGATTCCGGCTCAGTTTGGCCCGATACGCTTAGCCGACGAGGATAATCCTCCACCGAATGTCACATGAACCCTCGTCGTTATCCGCTCGGCTCGGGGTCTATTATCTCATCCTGATAACCTGTTCCCGTTTTTTCAGCATCGCGTTAAGCTATTGAAATCAAAATTGGAGGCCACCATGCCACAGGAAGTCACTGCCCAGTCCCTTATTGATCTGCCGCTTACCGAATCCTGGGAAAAACTTCGCGACATTTCCCTGGCCCACCATTACGTGCCGGGAATTGTCAAAACAGAGGTCGTGAGCGAACACAAAGAAGGTGTGGGTGCCAGCCGCTATGTCTATCGCAACGAAAAAAGTTACATCCAGGAAACGGTAGAAGAATGGCAGGAGGGATCAGGGTTTTTGATTAGGCTGCACAGAGGAGACAAGCCCGCGCCGCCGTTTAAAAATGCCTGGTTCCGCTATAAGTTGTCGGATCATGGCGACGGGAAAACCCTATTCACTGCCAGTCTTACGTACGAAATGCCCTGGGGAAAATTGGGCGCCTGGCTGGGTGCCAGAATGCAGAACTTTATTCAGGCCACCATTGCCGACGTGGCTCTGAGCATGAAGTTGTACTACGAAACGGGAGATCCGACAACGCGCGAGACCCTCAAGGCTTACAAGGCCCGTGCTAGGTAAGCACTCTGCCTGTCATGCGTGAGCTGTATTTTCTTTCGATTGCGCGGGCGGCCTATATCCGGGGTGTATTGCCCAGTATCAGGCACTGGCCGGGCACACAAAGCTCACCCTTGCCGCCCACCACCTTGCCCCCGGGCAAAGTGGCAATAAAAATATGGTGTGCTAACAAAATTTACCTGGGAAATTAAAACGTTCGCTTCACCGTCAGAGCCACATTATTGCGGTCCTTGATAAAAGCCGCTGTACCATTAGCCTGTGGCCCGAAATATATGTTGTAGGCAAGGGCGACGTTCCAGGTTTGATTGATGTCGACTGCAAGGCCGAGGCTGCCGTTTCCGACATCCTTGTTACCCCCCGCCGATACAGGCGCCTGCTTACAACTGGTTGCATAGCTAATGCTTGATAACGCAGTAAGGTCCCATCCCGGTCGCACTTGGTACCAGGTCGGTTGAAATACGCCTGCCACATGCGAACACAGCTTGTCTTTTTTAATAAAGGCATTGGCCTTCTCTTCAAAGTTATCGTAGTCCAGAAGCGTCGAAAGCGTCACTTCGACCAGATATCTGCCGCCTTCCCAGAGGCCCCACTCGCCGTCAAGAAAACCCAATCCGTTCATCACAATATGCGCCGTGTTGCCCGTAGGACCGGGGTAGCGCTTGCCAGGATTCACCTCATCTTTGCTATTATAAAGCACGTTCGGCGCTGTCAGGCTTTCTGAAAGCCCCGGGTTGAGTGCGTTGTCTCGGCGATAAATCACGTCCGCCCCCCAACTGATATCGAACATCTCCTTCGAAAGTGAAATACCCATCGTCTTGATGTCCTCCTTGTATACCCACCCGTAGTACCCGAGCAGTACCGCGCTGGTTTCCGCTGCCAGGGCAACGTCCGAAGACGTTAACGTCGCGCCGGTGGTTCCATACAAACCACTGGTCAGCCTGTCTGTGTTGCTCATGTAAATAAACTGGGTCTCCAACTCCCACGCGTCCACGTAGTACTGCAAATTGACGCCCCAGTCACCGGAATCTCTGCTTTTATAGTCGGTAGCCTTAAACCCTAATCTTGGTGAAGCCACGCCACCCGCTACGCCAGTCAAGAATTCGGAATTCTCCGTCAGGGCTTCATTAAGGCTGAAGTAGGTGCCCCCTTCAGGCCAACGCAGTGGCTGAAATTCAAAAGCGTAAAACGCACTGAGCGATATTTCATCTGTGAACTGAGCCAGCGTAGACACCTTGCCATTGGGAATAAACAGCTCTTTCGCCTCAGAACCTGGCGAACCAAGACCTTTCGCCAGGTCCAGGGCCGACATGGATCCGGCGAAGCCATGAATAGCGCCAGTGGACAGAAAGCTCTGCCCCCAATACAGGGTATGCCGTCCGACGCGGAGATTAGCCGCAGTATCGCCTATGTCAAAATTGGCAAAGACAAACGCGTCCAGCAGTTCACCGCCGCGGAAATGCAGGTCTTTCGCCTTATTGGTGTATTCGCCCGGCTGAACAGTGAGCGAGCCCCAGGTAGAATTGGCCGCGGGGAACCCCTTGGTAGGCCCATTTCTGGGAGCGTCGCTCTTCCCGCTGTAAGCAAAGTCGTACCACCCGGCCCCACTGACGCGAAAACCAAGGGTATCTCTCCAGACGACATCCACCTCCGACAAAAGGTCGAAGCGCTGGCTCACCCAATCGTCATCATTGACAGTGTAATCGGCGTCATCAGAGATTGCAGCGGCGGCGCTCGGGACGGCCCGATTGGGATCATAAATGGACGGGTCCTGACCCTGGACCCGGTACATGAGGTTGCCCTTGACCGTATTATCCCAGCGAATATCCCAGTCGTTCGGGGTGTCAAACTTGAACGCATTAGCACTCATGCTAGCAGCAGTCATCGTTGAGAGAAGCGAAATGGTGAGCAGTTTATTCATTAGGTGGCCATCCATTTTTAATGTATTTAGAGCTAACTGAACACTTTGCGCCCATTGTTTTACGGCACAAATCTTACAGGACTCAGCCACCAATTCCAATCTGAAAAGGATACGATTACAGCAATTCAAGCGCCAGCGCCGGCACGGCCAAGGAAGCAGCAACGAACCCCTTAGACCAATGTCATCGGATGGGGCCCCGATGGCCTGGAGATATACGGCGAAATTATCATTCCCTCCGGTTTAGAGAACCCCCAACTGCGCCTCGAACTTGAAGGTCTCTGCGTCAGCACCTGCGGATAGAACAATTCGCGCCTCACCCGTGAATTTATAGTTCTCGACCAATGCTGATTCAGTCAGAGCAGCGAGGGCCATCATCAATCCGGGCCCAGATCCCTCAAACGACTGATAGACACACTTGAAGGGTTCAGTGGTTCTAACCCTGAAACGGCCACTACCAAAGACGGCGCCTCCGGTAGGCAATCCCAACTGAATATCAGCCTGAGTCTCCTGCTCGTTTGTGTAGCGTGAAAATATGATTTGCAGCGGACCACGCACGCTACCGCCGGATTTCACGAGGTTCACCGTCATGCTGACCACTGTGGACTGTATTTCGCTCGCCAACTCAGAGGGAGGACCCTGGTATTTGGCATAAAACAGGCGCATAGGTGGCACCGTTTTCATCTTGACGCCAACTGCATCCACTTCGAATTCAGACGTTCCTGCGGGCGCAGCGCCTGAAGATTCCAAAGTGCTACCGGTGGCCTCCAATCGCTTATCACGCGATCCGTAACAAATACCCACAATGCGCCGGGCTTCCTGCGCGGTGGCCGGCGTGGCATTCATAAATTCCAACCACTGTCCCGCCTGGGCGTTCACCCCTCCGATCAGAGTCGCATTGATCAACGAACGACGCGCGCCTTCTTCATCGCCTAACTTCAGTTGGCTAATACCCAATAACAGATTGGCGCGACCCACAAAGGCGTCGGGCAACTCTTTGGCACAGGCAGCCAGCATCGTGTTGTGCATCGCCTGAAAATCCTCTCGTTCCATCTCCAATTGGGCCAGGTAGATGTAAAGTTCCGTATCGCCACTCAATTGAGCCGCCTGCTTCAAGGCTCGTCGTGCTCGGTCTGTCTCTTGCGCCTGCAGCCAGAACTCAAACAGCCGGCGATAGTTTTTGGCGCTGGCAGACACCTCATTTGTCGACAGTGCTTGCTCGAGCGTTTGGGCAGCTCCGTAAGGATTGTTATTGACGGCTTGCAAACCTGCCAACAGCAGAACATCTCGCTCAACGAACGGCACAAGCTTTTCCCGGGCGAGCGCCAAATGATCGAGCGCCTGCCGCTTCTTATTTTGCTGCAGATAGACAGATGCCAACAGATGCCAATGCGAAGGCTCATCGGGCTGTAACTGCAATAGATCGATCAGCATGCCCTCGCTCTGGAAGAATGCTCCCGCACGATAGTACAAGGCCAGCGCTTGTTGCATTTGCGCGCCCGGAAGCGACAAGCCATCTTTCTGCATCTGATCCAGCGCGGCCACCACCTCGACATACTGACCCATCTGATGATACGCCCTGGCCAGAAGCAGGTAGTCCGCCGCATCGGCGACCAAATTGAGTGCAAGCGCCTTCTGCAGGGTTTCTGCCGCAGGGCCATACGACTTTTCCAGGAGATACACCTGAGCCATTTCCCGCAGCATCTCTCGATTGGCTATAGCCGACAGACCTTCAGCCGCAAGCGCCTCCTCATAGTAGGCTATGGCCTTGTCATACTCCTTGCGCTGCACATAATGTCGCGCCA
>PKCY01000064.1 GCA_002862985.1 Haliea sp. | reverse complement strand
ATTTTCAATGATCCGCAATATGATAGAGTCGGCAGCTATGACCGTTGGGATGCGCGTGTGAATATGGCCGCCCTCGATCAGCAATGGGAGGTGACTGCATTCGTCAAAAATATCACCGATGATAGGAATATCATTAACCGAGGCCGGCCCAGTACTGTGACCCAAAACGCGGGAGCTACGCTGTCTGATCCACGTATTTATGGAATGAAACTGCAATACAACTTCTGAGTGGGCAGGGTGGCCGGTCCGTCATTTGGGCACTGCCCGATGTCCGCTCGATAGTTGTGTGAAACTGTATGGCGACCTCTTCCAGGTCGCCAATGCAATCGGCGTCTACTGGCGTCACTCTGCATGGTTTGCTGTGCCTCTTTTTGTGCCAATAGACTTTCTTCTGTAAAAAAACGCCCCTGGTCAATCTGGCCACTGTGTGCAGGATGCGACCGCGTTGTTGTGTGGAAACGAGCGAGAACAAGAAGGGTATGCGCGCCGCCCGTTTGTGGCCGGGCAGTCCGGCGTGAGGGGGTAAAAAATACTTGAACGTACTAAATACCTACTGTATGTTCAAATTCCTTTTTTGGGCGGTTTTCTCTGTTACTCCCCTCCCGGTTGAAGCCCCTCGATAGTTGGGTTTACGCCGGTGGTGAGAGCCGGGAGCGGGTAAATTCGCTCCGCTCGACTACACTAGAGGGTTTCTGTTGCATTACTAATGATGAGGAGCACACCATGGCAGTAAAAATTGTACCCAAGGAAGAGATGCTGGATGCCATCGGCACCAAGTTCGAGCCCGGGGCATGGATTGAGGTAACTCAGGATCGCATCAACACGTTTGCCGATTGCACTGAAGATCACCAGTTTATTCACGTGGACATTGAGGCGGCGAAGAATACACCGTTTGGTGGCACGATTGCCCATGGTTTCCTGACGCTTTCTCTTCTGTCCAAAATGGCCGAGGGCAATGGTGTTATTCCCGAGAATATTGTCATGGGTCTGAACTACGGTTTTGACAAGGTACGTTTTCTCGCGCCGGTGAAATCTGGCAAGCGTGTGCGCGCGCATGCGGAAGTTGCAGATATCACCCGCAAGGATGAGAACCGCTTTCTGGTGAAACAGGCTATTTCTGTTGAAATCGAGGGAGAGGACACACCGGCTTTGGTTGCAGAATGGTTGACCATGGTTATCGCCGGCTGATTCAGCGGCACATTTCATTTTCTGTTAGAGGATTTCAGTAATGTCTATTCGTTATGACGGCAAAGTTGCCATTGTTACCGGTTCTGGCCAGGGCCTGGGTCGCAGTCACGCCATTGAGTTGGCCAAGCGTGGTGCAAAGGTAGTAATCAATGATCTGGGTGGAGGTGTTGACGGTTCCGGCGGTTCCTCTGAGTCGGCTTTGGCTGTTGTGGCAGAAATTGAAGCAATGGGTGGAGAAGCGATCGCCAATGGCGCCAACGTTGCCAAGTTCGATGAAGTTGAGGCAATGGTGAAGCAGGCCATGGACAAATGGGGTCGAGTGGACATTCTGGTGAATAACGCCGGCATCCTGCGGGACAAAAGTTTTGTTAAGGGCTCTCTGGAAGATTTTAAACTGGTGCTGGATGTCCACTTGATGGGTAGCGTCAATTGTACCAAGGCCTGCTGGGCGATCATGCGTGATCAGGGTTATGGTCGTGTGGTGGTGACTACATCCTCTTCAGGTCTTTACGGTAATTTTGGTCAGTCAAACTATGGCAGCGCCAAGATGGGTGTCATTGGGCTGATGAATACCCTGTCGCAGGAAGGTGCGAAATACAATATCCATATCAATGCGCTGGCACCCACCGCCGGTACGCGTATGACGGAGGGTCTGATTCCCGAAGAGGCGTTCGCACTGCTCACACCGGAGACAGTGACTCCTGCCGTGTTGTACATGGTGAGTGAAGATGCGCCCACTAAGACCATCATCTGTGCTGGTGCCGGTGCCTACTCCGTGGCGAAGATTATTGAAACCGACGGAGTCTGGCTCGCGCCAGAGGATCAGACGCCAGAGGGTATTGCAGCCCACTGGGATGCGATTTCATCCCCGGCAGGCGAAGTACAGCCCCAGGCAGGTTTTGAGCAAACAGTTAAGTTCACAGGTAAGGCGATGGAAGGGCTGGGTCTTAACAAGTAAAACTTTATTCAGGGGCGCGTTTGCAGTGCCCTGTTACCGGAGAGTGTAGACATGAAAGAAGCAGTAATTGTATCCACGGCACGTACCCCAATCGGCAAGGCATTCCGCGGCGGATTTAACAACCTCGGTGGCGCCACGCTCGGCGCGGCCTCTGTCTCTGAGGTGGTAAAGCGTGCTGGTATCGATCCAGCTCGCGTTGAAGATGTGATCATGGGCAGTGCCTTGCAACAGGGCGCCACCGGTTCCAACATCGCTCGTCAAATTGCGCTGCGCGCTGGCCTGCCTATTACCACGTCGGGTATGACCATCGATCGCCAGTGTTCTTCCGGGCTAATGGCTGTAGCTACCGCCGCGAAGCAGGTCGTGCACGATGGTATGGAGTGTGTGATTGGAGGCGGTCTGGAATCCATTTCGTTGGTACAAAACGAACACATGAATCTGCATCGTATGGTCGACGAAGAATTGATGGCGATTGAGCCGAACATGTTTGTCCCTATGCTGCAGACGGCAGAAATTGTTGCCGATCGTTATAAAGTTTCCCGCGAAGCCATGGACGAGTACGGTCTGCAATCGCAGCAACGGACTGCCGCCGCCTATGCAGCCGGCAAGTTCGCAGACGAATTGGTTGACGTAACGTGCAAGCGCACAGTGTGGGACAAAGCTACCGGTGACTCGTCCGAAGCCGAATCGACCGTCTCCGCTGATGAGGGCCTGCGTGCCACCACACTGGAAGGTCTGCAGGGCCTGAAGACTGTGGTTGAAGGTGGGACTATTACTGCCGGAAACGCTTCTCAACTGTCCGATGGCTCCTCGGCTCAGCTGGTTATGGACGCCAAGGTTGCTGAGAAAGAAGGCCTGGAACCGCTGGGCATTTACCGCGGTATTGCGGTTGCCGGTTGTGCACCTGATGAGATGGGTATTGGCCCGGTCTTTGCGGTGCCCAAGTTGCTGAAGGCGCATGGGCTTAAGGTTGATGACATAGGGCTGTGGGAACTCAACGAAGCATTTGCGGTGCAGGTTATTTACTGCCGCGACCAACTGGGGATCGACAACGACAAACTCAATGTAAACGGTGGCGCTATTTCTATCGGGCACCCCTACGGTATGAGCGGTTCGCGCATGGTCGGTCACGCGTTGATCGAAGGGAAGCGCCGTGGTGTGAAATACGTGGTAATTACCATGTGCGTGGGTGGCGGTATGGGCGCAGCTGGGTTATTTGAAGTCGCCTGATAGTGAACGGAAAAAACGGCGCCTACGGGCGCCGTTCTTGTTTTAGACCGAGACTTAGTAAGCAATCACCTGAGGAAAAACGATGAAAGCAGTGATATGCAAGGAACATGGCCTGCCAGAAAAGCTGGAGCTGGTGACTGACTGGGAAGAGCCTTCCGTAGGCGAGTACGATGTGTTGATTGACGTGAAAGCGGCGGGTCTTAACTTTCCTGACGTATTGATGATTCAGGGAAAGTATCAGATGCAGCCCGAAATGCCTTTTATCCCCGGTGGCGAGTGCGCCGGTGTGGTGGAAGCGGTTGGCGACAAGGTCAGTCGGTTCAAGGTGGGTGACAAGGTGTTGTCCGCGGGTGGCTCGGGGGCGTTCTGTCAAAAAATTGCAGTTCATGAACTTGGCGCTTTTCCCATGCCCGATGGTCTTAGCTTCGCGCAGGCAGCAGGTGTCAGTATTACTTACTTCACGTCCTACTACGCACTCAAGCAGCGTGCCAATCTTCAGCCGGGCGAAACCCTGTTGGTGTTGGGTGCCGCCGGCGGTGTAGGCACCAGCGCGATCGAATTAGGCAAACACATGGGCGCCAAAGTGATTGCAGCGGCCAGCACCGATGAGAAATTGGAGTTGTGCAAAAAGCTGGGCGCTGATGAAGTCATTAACTACAGCGAAGCCAACCTTAAGGATGCAATCAAGGAACTTACCGGCGGCAAGGGCGTGGATGTGGTCTACGATCCGGTGGGTGGTGATTACTCTGAGCCTGCCATTCGCGGTATGGCATGGAAGGGACGGTATCTTGTAATTGGCTTCGCCAGTGGGCCCATTCCAAAAATTGCACTTAATCTGACCTTACTCAAGGGCTGTTCGCTGGTAGGTGTTTTCTGGGGCCGTTTTGCGGGTGAGGAGCCTGAAGTCAACCTGAAGAATATTGAGGAACTGTGGGCACTTTTTGCCAGCGGCAAGATCAGCCCGGTGGTGACAGACAGCTTCCCGGTCGAGCAGTATGAAGAGGCGTTCAACTGTATGATGGAACGTCGCGCGCGAGGTAAAGTTATTATCACAATGTAGAGGCAACCTTTATGCACAGCTTCGAATTCAATACTGTTGCGCGCATTATTAGCGGTGTCGACAGCGCGCTGGGCCTGGGAAGCCAGTGCGAACATCTCAACATGCAGCGACCGCTGCTAGTCACCGACCCTGGCCTGATGTCCATCGGGCTGGTTCAGCCTATTGTGGCGGCATTGGAAAAAGCGGGCCTAGCGCCATTGATTTTCGACCAGGTATGCGAAGACCCGCCTGAAGATACGGTAACAGCCGCGGAAAATATGGCACGTGAGGGGGGTGTTGACGGTGTTATCGCGGTCGGCGGCGGCAGTTCCATGGACGTGGCCAAAGTAGTCGCCGTGCTCCTGGGTGGCGATCAGGTATTGGCAGAAATTTACGGCGTTGGGCAGGTAGCCGGCAGTCGGTTGCCTCTGATACTCGTGCCTACAACGGCGGGAACAGGTTCTGAGGTGACGCCCGTTGCCGTGATTACGACTGGCAAGACAACTAAAGCCGGCGTGTCATCACCGGTACTGCTGCCAGACGTGGCGGTGCTGGATGCGGGTCTTACCCTGGGATTGCCCCCTACTATCACAGCCATGACCGGTGTCGACGCTATGGTGCACGCCATCGAAGCGTATACATCCCGGCATAAAAAGAATCCGCTGTCAGACAACCTGGCGTTGAACGCTCTACAGTTATTGTCACGTAACATTCGCACGGCCGTGCATGAGGGTGGAAACCGGGAGGCGCGGGAAAATATGCTACTGGGCGCCTGTCTGGCGGGGCAGGCGTTTGCCAACGCGCCTGTTGGTGGGGTGCACGCATTGGCCTACCCGCTGGGTGGGCACTATCACATTCCGCATGGGCTGAGTAATTCCCTGGTACTGCCGTCGGTACTGTCGTTCAATGCACCTGAGGCTAACGTCCTGTACGCCGAATTGGCTGAGATAGTAATTGGTGCACCGGTAGCCGGTGGTGAGGAAGCGAAAACGGCCGCCTTGATTGCCGCACTGCGCCAACTTATCGATGAGGTGTCTTTACCAGCGACACTGCAGCAAGCCGGCGTGAAAGAGAGTGATTTGGAAATGCTGGCGACGGACGCCATGTTGCAACAGCGTCTGTTAGTGAATAATCCACGTGATGTCGAATACGCTGATGCCCTGGCAATCTATCAGGCTGCCTATGGGAATGCAGCGTGAGTAGGGCCGCGCCGCCGTCGCGGTCTGATTACAAGATATTCTACCCCATCACGACACGTTGGTCGGATAATGATATCTACGGTCATGTGAACAATGTGATGTACTACTCCTATTTTGACACAGCAGCTAACCGCTACCTTATCGAAGAAGGTGGCCTGGACATCAGCGATGGCTCTATTGTTGGATTTGTGGTGAACTCAGGGTGTGAGTATCACGCGCCTATTACGTATCCGGAGTCGATTGAGGCCGGGGTGCGGGTAGATAAACTGGGCAACAGCTCAGTGCAGTACGGCATTGCGATATTCAAGGCGGGAGAGCAGGAAGCGGCGGCCCATGGGCATTTTGTGCATGTATTTGTTGAGCGTGCGCAAAACCGTTCGGTTCCCATTCCGCAGAATCTGCGAGTAGCGTTGGAGCGCCTGCGAGAATAGTAATTAGCTCGCCATACATGCCTGAGCTTCAGTTTCGCTATCGAAGGTTCAAAATAATACGTCACCGGGCGCGCACAAGTTGATCGGGGAGGCCGCTTCCGCAATCCCCGGGTGGAGGTCTTCTGACATGCAACACGATCTCGTTATTCGCAACGCCACGATTATCGACGGCAGTGGCGGGGCACACATTGATGGTGATGTGGCAGTGGCCAATGGTGTGATCACCCACGTGGGCGGATGCTGTGCCACTTCGGGCTTGGAGGAATACGATGCTGCGGGTGCGGTAGTAGCTCCCGGATTCATTGACCCGCACACACATCTTGATGCGAACCTCTTCTGGGACCCTGACCTGACACCCTCATCCAGTTTTGGCGTGACTACCATCGTCGCGGCAAACTGTGGCTACGCCCTGGGGCCATTGGGTGATAAAGCGGCTCAGGAGTATGTGGTGCGTGCCATGAGCACGGTCGAGCAGATTCCTGAAGCGGCCATTGTTGACAGTGTGCCGTTCAATTGGAACAGCCTCACGTCCTACTTCGATGCGCTCGACGCGCTGCCGGTACTATTGAATCATGGGCACCTGGTGGGTCATGTGCCGATACGAGCAGCGATTCTTGGAGTGCCTGCTGTGTACAAACGGCAGGCGACGCCCGGTGAAATTGAAGCGATGGCCGCGATATTGCGCGAGGGCCTGCAACTGGGGGCCCTGGGTTTCTCAACGGATCAAGTGGTCGATAATCCCGGTCCCGGTGGGACCTCGCTTCCTGGACAAATCTGTGGGGAAGAAGAGCTGCTGGCAATGGCGGGCGTGCTTGCCGAGGGCCCCGGTCCTGGCCTGTTCACCATGGCGAACGCGGCGATGCTTCAGGGCAGGTCCGAGCAAGCCACGGATCTCGCCTGGCACCAAGCACTGGCGCGTCGCTCGGGGCGACCCGTGGTGGTCGGGCCTGTCCTTGATCCTGCAGATGACCCGGGCGCCGCGGTGGCGCTTCTGGATCTGGTGCTCAAACATCGAGAGCCGGGCGTGATGGTGATCCCCCAGGTATCCACCCGTCCGTTTGAACTGTGGAGTCGGCTGGATTCACCCGGTGTCATCGTGCGCTGCCTGCCCTCGCTGTCCAAAGCGCTTAAGTCAGGTGGTGCTGAGGCGATTCGTACGCTGGCGAATGATCCGCAGGCACGGATTCAACTGCGCAAAGAAGGGGCGCGGATTCGGCCCAATCCAGTCTTTTCGGGACGCTGGGAGCACGTTTGTGTGCGCTACACGCAGCAGGACGGCGACTGGAGCCAAAGTGTGGGCGACATTGCTCGCCAGCGCGGTATCGATCCAACCGATCTCCTGTTGGACCTTGCGTTGGCAGACAACTTTGAGACACAGTTTGCCTTGATGATGCGCAACGCTGACGACGAACAACTGGGGAAGATGGTGACTCATCCTGCGGCGATGATCGGCGCGTCCGATGCGGGCGCGCATATTCTTTCCAATACAGACAGTTGTTATGCGGTATGGACGCTACAGCATTGGGTCCGTGATCGCGGTTTGCTTTCTCTCGAAAAAGCGATTGAGATGCTTACGTGGTCACAGGCCCAGATACTGGGGTTGACCGATCGTGGTCGCGTGCAACTGGGTATGGCGGGTGATCTTGTCGTCTTCGACCCGGACAGTGTGGGAACGACAGGCGTGCGTTTCGTCGATGATCAACCTAACGGCGGTCGACGTCTTATTACCGATGCCACAGGAATTGCACTCAGTGTAGTGAACGGCGTTGTCGCCACCCGCGATGGAGTGTCAACTGGCACGCGCTCGGGTCGTCGATTACGCCCGTCTTCGAGGGTAGTGGCATGAGTACAGAAAATATTCGCGAGGAGGTTTCCCGCGTCCGTGCAGAAATAAATTATATTCGTAATCCGCCAGCGCAGGACGAGGCACTGCTGGAGTTCTTTAGCGAGTCCGAGGAATCCTCGACTATGCAGACTCTACCCGGGCGAGAAGTATGGATTTGCGATGCGCGCGCACTCTCGAGCTCGCTCGACCGGGAGGGCTTTGTATTGGCATCACACTCTAGCGCGATCGACAATCTTGAAAACGTTGAGCTCGATGCTGCCAAGAATGCTGCGTATGTGGCGGAGTTGATTCCGTTTCTCATCGATCTTACGGGGGCATCGCGTGTCGTGATACTGGGTGGCGCGAAGCAGCGTTTCAGTGAGTGCGCCACCGACAAACTCGCTCCGCTTGTCAATGCCAAACCGGCCCGCTACCCACATGCCGACAACACCGATGCCTCATCGTCTGCCCAAATTAAAATGATAGCGGCAGCGACTGCGGACCTGGATTTGGAGGCTTACCCACGCTGTGCTCTGTTTAATATCTGGCGGTGTATTTCGCCGGCGCCGCAAATTTCCCCGCTTGCTGTTTGCGATGCACGCTCCATTTCTCCTGCGGACGAGATAGCGGTGTGCGCGGTGACCCCTATCCTCGGTCACGGCGACTATCGCCACGAAACCTCAAGCTATCTCTACAACCCCGCTCATCGCTGGCACTATTATCCGGATATGACTGACCACGAAGTGATCGTTTTCAAGACCCATGACACCGACCCTAGTCGAGCCCGACGCGTTGCTCATACTGCTTTCGATGACAACACTTGCATAGAAGTTCACGCCAGAGCGAGTGTCGAAGTTCGCGCATTGGCGCTTTTTAAATAACATTCTTTAACGGCGGGTTTCCCGCTCTGTGATCCGGTTCAGGTTAGAGTTAGCTACCGCGGGATAGCACATTCAGGAAAGAAGTCGAGTTTGTCCGGCCCTTCTGTGTGCTTTGTCACAGAATTCATGCCCAGGTGGTGAAACTCGTACTGATATTGATAGTGTAAAGCTGTGCCTCAGGGGATGGGGCATACAAGCGGGGCCACAACATGACTGTGAGCGGCTATGCACCACTCTCCCGGCCCGCCCCGCTTTGTTTCCTGCGCCATGCCATTCGCAGAGGTTGTATATACCTTGCAGTCTTCCCACAAGCGCTGCGCAATATCCACATCGATTTATGTAAAGAGCTCCTAGGCAAGTAGTACACCTGATCTCGGAGATATTCCGCCGCTCGGTCAGGTGGTGTAATCCCCGTAGTGCGGGTTGTGGGGCTGCCGCAAAACTATGAGAGATGCACGCTCCCTGCATTCAAATTTTCCCGACCAAATTCGGACTTAACGTTCTCAGGCCGAGGGTGTTCACAATACTGGTAGCGATATTTCTTTCGCAACACTGGAGCGAAAGTTTCAATTCCTTTTAGAACCTTCTCTGGGAAGGCATCGGGGACATTTTTTTGTCTGGCTTTCCGGAAATTGTTCCGGCGGCATCGCCCTGAATTGTTTCGTGCAGACTGATACGGATAAAACGTGGCTCACGACACGTCCATTACTTGCCAGGTTCGAACACATTAACCAGCTCTTCAGTCAGGTTCAGCACACCAATTTTGCTTTTGATGAGTCTCTGTGTAGACTGATTTATTAGGGTTAACATCACAGTTCCGTTTGATAGTCTGCACTTCTATCAAAATTGATGCTCGTCACTTAAGTCTCGTAAGGTGTTAATACAAGTTTTAACTATTCTAAGTAGAAAAAATTTATGGCTGATATTTATTGAAATCCACTACGGGTCGTTACTACCTTGGACTTGATCATATTCGGGCGCTTGCCGCTTTCATGGTTTTTTCTTGGCACTTTATTGATATCCATCAGGGGCAGTTGGAGCCGCCTCCCATAATTCCGCTATTATTTTTGACCGAAGGTCATACCGGTGTAGCCCTTTTTATGACGCTCAGCGGCTACTTGTTCGCTAAGTTGCTCGATGGAAAAGAGATCAGATATATTCACTTCATCTGGAATAGGGCGCTGCGTCTCCTGCCGCTTTTAATTGTTGTCATACTGATTGTTGGCGTTCGGGATTACTTCGAAAAAAGTTCAGATCTCGCCGCCTATGCTGTGGAGATTTTGAAAGGTCCGATTTATCCAACTCTTCCCAATGGAGGCTGGTCGATTACTGTCGAGTTTCACTTTTACCTTATTCTTCCCCTCCTGCTTTTTTGTTCAAGCCGTTTGAAGTATTCATTTATTTTCTTCATCGGGGCCGCCATCCTTACACGATACCTGTTGTTTTTATATTTTGAATCGCCACGAGAAATTCAGTTCTTGTCCTACGGCACCATAGTTGGCCGTCTGGACCAATTTGTACTCGGTATAGCCGCCTTTCAGTATCGGGAGTTATTTAAAGGCAGGCACTTGCTCGCACTGGCCATATTCGCCGCGTTTACCGGTTTCTTTTTTTATATCGATTCGCTGGGCGGTTTTTATAACAATACATCCCTTCCCTCTGTATGGATCTACATGACAACGGTAGAGGGTTTTGCCTATGCGAGTCTGATTGCATGGTACGACACGTCTTTTCGACACGCGCCCAGTAAAGTGTCCAGGTCTATTGCGCTAGTCGGAACATATTCATATTCTATATACCTTTTACACTTTTTCTTTTTCACATTTTTGGCGGTCAGTATCGAACGCTATATAATCGACTTATCGAATATCTACGTTGCACTTTTCTTTTCTGCCGTAGCCTTTTTGGTCATGATTCCGATAGGGTATCTGAGTTATCGCTTCATCGAATCGCCATTCCTCAAATTCAGAACTTCATATATCCGCCAATCGAAGCCCCCTGAAGAACTAGCCCCTCAAGAAAAATAGGTCTGTGGCGGCTAAGATTGGCGGTCGTTCAGTACTAAAATTAGCAATGCTGCAAAAAATACGGCTGCACTGAACAGCGGCGCTAAGGACGCGTGAATTTGGTAGAGCGCTCCGGCGCAGATTGGTCCAAACACGAAACCTATCGCGGGGCAGGAGCTTACTAGTCCGGCAGTCGCTCCCTGTTCTTCCGTCGTTACCGCAAGGGAAGCGCCTGCAGATATGGATGGCATGCACAGTGCCAATCCCGTGCCCAAAAAAGCCATACCGCTTGCAAGTACCGTAAAGGTCTCGAACTGAGAGACCACGGCAGCGCCTATCAGCAGCGACACCAGACCGACACGGATAAATTGTGTGGGTCGCCACTGGAGGTATTGCATAACGGTGACTTGTACCAAAAAGGTGAAGATCGCGGAAACCATTAACGCGGCTCCCGTCATTTGTGCTGTTTCGATGCCACTTAAATGTAGCTTGTCCTGTAGCTGAAAACCGAGTGTTTGTTGGATGCCTGAGAAGCCGATGAACACGCCCACTGCGGTTACCAGTAGCAAGGCGATGCGGGGGTCGGTATAGCGCAGTTTACGGCTGAGTTTACGGTCGGTCAGCTGGGCGGCAGGTGTCACCGGCAGTTTGCGCCAAACTACCAGTGCGGCAACGGCGGCAAGGGCCGCCGCGAAATATAGAGGCGCTAACAGGCCGAAGGTGGCCAACGCACCACTCACTGCCGGCCCAAGGATCGTTCCCATGCTGTTGGCGGTGCCCAGGCGAGCCATGGTTTTAGTGCGGAGTGCACGGTCGGTGTGGTCGGCCGCGTAAGCACTGCTTGCAGGCCCCGTAGCGGACATCACCACCGATTGGGCGCAGCGCGTGAACATCAGGATGGAATACAGTAAGGCGCCGCTGATTACCCCGGTCAATCCGGCGTAAAACACACTGGTAAAAAGCACAGTGCCCAGGGTGTACCCCACCAGTCCGGTGATGATGATGGGTTTGCGGCCCATACGGTCGCTGAAGCGACCCCAGCGCGGAGCTGCCAATCCGAAGATCAGTGCGGAGACAGCAATAATAGAGGTGATCTGCAATTCGCCTAACTGTACCTCCCGCCCCAGAGGCGCGAGGATG
>PKCY01000071.1 GCA_002862985.1 Haliea sp. | reverse complement strand
CCCGTGTCCGACATGGAGTGGCCCGGTGGGGTTAGCGGAAACAAACTCCACCTGTACCTTGCGGCCACTGCCGGTATTGCTTGTGCCAAATGAAGCGGTTTGATTAAGAATGGTGCTGACAACCGCCTGGTTGCTGGCATCGGACAGAAAAAAGTTAATAAACCCAGGGCCAGCTATTTCAGTACGCGTGACCAAAGGACTGGCTGGGAGCGCATCGCAGATTAGGGCGGCTAGCTCACGCGGTTTCGTCTTTGCCGGTTTTGCCAGAGAGAGCGCGATGTTGCTAGCCAGATCGCCATGGCTTTTGTCGCGAGTGTGATCGATGTGTACTTGCGGCGCGATATCTGTCGGCAGCAAGCCTTGTTTAACCAGCGAATCCAAAGCCTCATGGATCAGCCGAGCGAGATCTTCCTTCATTGTATTGAGGACTTACCTGGTTTACTTCAAAAGGTTAATGGACGTGAGGCTTCAGACGCGTGGTTATACAGTAGTGGAAACCGGCGTTGAACTAGCCTCGGACTCAACTCCGGGTATTATCCTTATTACGACAGGCAATGGCCAGTGAAGTCGCAGTCGGGTATTAGCTCAAACCGGAAATGGGGCCTGATCTCATCCTGCGATACGATACTTTAATTGCAAACTGTGGGGCTACCCTCAGTCAGAATACGTCCTGCGGGTCGATATCTATCGACCACTTGAGCCCGTGCCGTGCTGGAATTTCTTCCGCCTTTGCCACGAGTGTGGTGGCGGCAGCCTGCGCGGTCCTGCGGTTGCTAGCGGTGAGCAGCAACTGACACCGATACTTGCCCGCGCGACGCTGCATCGGAGAGGGCAGAGGCCCAATCAGCACTGCATCGCTGGGGAGGTGGCGAGCGGATTGCCGCCGCAGGTTTTGCAGGAATTGCTCGCCATGATCTGCGTTGGCGCAGTCAGTGCGCAGTATCACCAATTGGCCCGCGGGCGGCATACCCGATTCCTGGCGTCGCTTTAGCATCTCCCTGGCTTGTTCGGCATAGCTGGTGTTCAACATGGCCAGCAGAGACGGATGATCGGGGTAGTGTGTTTGTAGAATAACTTGTCCTGGCACGTCAGCTCGCCCGGCGCGTCCGGCCACCTGGGTGAGTAGTTGAGCCATGCGTTCCTCGCCACGAAAGTCAGCGCTGAATAACAGAGCGTCGGCGTCAATAACCGCAACCAGGCTCACGCCGGGAAAATGGTGACCTTTGGTGAGCATCTGCGTGCCCAGTAGAATGCAGGGCTCGCCCCTGCCGATGTCGTTCACTAGCGTTTGCATGGCATCTCTGCCCTGCATGGAGTCACTGTCGACCCTATGGATAGGCCACTGCTGGAAGCGGGTGTGTAGAAATTCCTCGGTTTGCTCCGTACCCAGTCCTGCGGCCATCAATTGTTCGCTATGACATGTGGGACATTGCCTTACCAACACACTGGTATCGCCGCAGTGATGACAGCGCAGACTTTGTCGGCGTCGGTGTATGGTAAGGCGCGCGTCACAGGCACTGCATTCGGCGATCCAGCCGCAATCGTGACACTGTAGGGTGGGCGCGTAGCCTCGACGGTTGAGGAACAATAATGCCTGGTGTCCTGAGGTCAATGTGGCATCAATCGCGTCTATCAGGGTCCTTGACAGCCCTGCCCCCAGTGTCTGCTGACGTATATCCAGCGCTTTTATGCCTGGCAAACGTGCACTGCCGGCCCTGTGAGTCAGACGATGATGCTGATAACGGCCGGCCAGTATATTTTGAATGCTCTCAAGGGAGGGGGTGGCACTGCCTAGAAGGACGGGGCAGGAATGTATCTGAGCCCGCTTTACCGCGACGTCTCTGGCGTTGTAGCGGAATCCGTCCTGTTGCTTGTAGGAGCCATCGTGCTCTTCATCCACAATAATCAGGCCCGGCTTGGCCAGTGGTGTGAAAATCGCCGAGCGAGTGCCGATCACGATGTGGGCGGTGCCAGTGCGGGCATCCTCCCAGGCGCGGTAGCGCTGGGCATCGGTGAGACCGGAATGCAGGACTGCGATATTGGCGCTAAACCGCTGCCCAAAGCGCGCCAGTGTCTGCGGCGTCAGGCCAATTTCTGGCACCAGGACAAGCGCCTGACGATCCCGTTGCAGACAGCCCTCTATTAATTGTAGGTAGATTTCGGTTTTGCCACTGCCGGTGACACCCTCCAGAAGGTGGCAATTGAACCCCTCTGGTGAGTCTCGAAGCGCTGCCAGCGCTGATACCTGTTCTGCATTTAGCGTTAGCCCGGGATGGCTGGTGGCAGATTGCTCTGCCGGGCTTATCGCACAAGTCTCAATCAGCTGTTTGCCCCGCAAACTGCGCAACACGCTGGTGCTGATGTTTTGTTGCTTGAACTCGCTGTTGTCGATAACGGGTTTTTCTCTGAGCATTCTGATCACCTCGGCTTGCCGGGGTGATCTTGGCAGGGCTTCTTTGGGAAGACCTTTACCGCGAGTCGTCAGTGTCCAGCCGGGCGCGCCATGTTGCTGCGGCTTTCCTTCGCGCAGACGTTTGGGAAACACCGCGCTGTATACTTCCCCCGGGGGGTGATGGTAGTAGTGTGTCGCCCACTGGCACAGCTGTATTAGTTGCGGGTCAATCAAGGGGGTTGGGTCGAGGAGTTCCAGCGCCTGTTTGAGCGAGTTGGCCGCGATACTGCTGTCCTCACAGACGGCAAGTAAATAGCCGGTTACTTCGCGCCGCCCGAAAGGCACGCGCAGCCTGACGCCGGGTTGCAGGGAGGCCAACTCGGTCGCTGTCATCCCAGCGGGAGGCAGGTAGTCAAAAAGGCGGCGCAAAGGAGTGGGTATTACCAAACGAAGTACGGGCATTACGGCCTAGTAAATAATGAGAAAAAGCCATTGTAGCAAATCGAGCGGTCCTCTTGCTTATCACGCTGCGTCTGTTAAGATGCCCGCCTATTTTTTGAGCAGCCCTCGTTTAAGGGCGCTTTACTCCCCTCAGGTGCGGTGCTTGGCGTTGGTCGGGTGGCGGTGCCATCGACAAGGAGCAACACCCAATGAAAGCAGATCTTCATCCCAAGTATGAAGCCGTTACAGCTACCTGTAGCTGTGGTAATACCATCCAAACACGCTCTACACTCTGTGAAGATTTTCATGTCGATGTGTGTTCGCAATGCCATCCCTTTTTTACCGGCAAGCAAAAGGTTCTGGACACCGGTGGCCGCGTGGATCGCTTTAATAAGCGTTTCGGCGGTCGTGGGACCAAGCGCTAAGGGAAGACGGCACGTCGCGGGGTTATTCCGACAGCTCCGAAAGCGCTATTGCCTCATCGGGCCGGCGTTTTTTTTTGCCTCAAGTATCGCTGGTAACCCAAATTAGGCGTTTTTGATCGCGTGCACCCAAACTTTCCAAAAGGGTAAATTTCTAAGCTTGTTACTCATGCCCCTTTTCTATATTCTCGTTGACCATTTTCCGCAGGTCCTTCCGCGCGCACAGGTAGTCCCATGCCCAAAGACTTGAAACGAGACGCATTGGCCTATCACGCCGAACCAGTGCCCGGAAAAATCAGTATTGAATTGACGAAGCCTGCGGAAACGCTGGGGGATCTGGCCCTCGCATATAGTCCAGGTGTCGCGGAACCTTGCCGTGAAATTGCCCGCGAACCCGATCTGGCTTACCAGTACACCGGTAAGGGTAACCTGGTGGCCGTAATCAGTAATGGCACTGCCGTGTTGGGACTGGGAAACCTCGGGGCACTGGCGGGAAAGCCGGTGATGGAAGGTAAAGCCCTTCTCTTTAAGCGGTTTGCCGGCATTAATGCAATTGATATCGAAGTTGACGTTGAGGACACGGAGGCTTTTATAACGACGGTGTCGCATATCGCCTGCACGTTTGGCGGTATCAATCTTGAAGATATCAAAGCGCCAGAGTGTTTTGAGATTGAATCTGCCCTGATAGAGCAATGTGATATTCCAGTATTCCATGATGATCAACATGGTACGGCCATTGTTACTGCAGCCGGGCTGATCAATGCACTGAAGATTCAAGACAAGTGCATGGAAGATGCGATCATCACCTGCCTCGGTGCTGGTTCCGCAGCCATCGCCTGTATGCGGTTGTTGGTGAGTATGGGTGCCCGGCGGAAAAATATTTTTATGTTGGATCGCCGCGGCGTCATATATGAGGGTCGCGAAGGGCTCAATGTGTACAAAGAGGAGTTCGCCAACCACACAGATAAACGAACTCTTACAGATGCTATCGATGGGGCCGATGTTTTTATCGGTCTCTCTGGAGCGGACCTGTTGACCGCGGAGATGCTGCTCTCGATGGCCGAACGCCCGGTGGTATTTGCCTGCTCGAATCCCGACCCGGAAATCAAACCGGAGCTGGCTCTGGCGACCCGCGACGACCTGATAATTGCCACCGGACGCTCGGATTATCCCAATCAGGTGAACAATGTACTGGGCTTCCCTTTTATTTTTCGTGGTGCTCTGGACGTGCGCGCCAGGCGCATCAATGAAGAGATGAAAGTGGCCGCGGTACTAGCGTTAAGTGCGCTGGCTCGAGAGCCCCTTTCCGCAGATATGTTGGCAGCGTGCGAGCAGGATGTTCTGGAATTTGGCCGCGATTACATTATCCCTAGCCCCTTGGATCCGCGATTGCTCACTCATATTGCCCCCGCGGTGGCCAGGGCTGCAGTGGATAGCGGCGTCGCACGCCTGCCCTATCCGGCGAATTATCATCCCACTCTCTAAGAACTAGAAAATATCGTAAATCTGGTCGTTTGCATCCCTATTGTCGTTATGGCGGCCGTTATCTCGGGCACTTCGTCGAGGTACATTGTCTTTTCTAAAGTACTCGAAAATGGCATCCCGTTGTCCCGTGCGTGCGAGTTGTCCGGTGCTCGGATCAATTTTCACTCTGACGATACCGGCGGGCATCTGTCGCGTGAGCTGAGGCGTATCCTTTAATGCAGCGCGCATGTAATCGATCCAGATAGGCAGCGCGGCAGTACCCCCAAACTCTCTTCGACCCAAGGGTGTGTAATTGTCGAAGCCGACCCAGGTGGTGGTGACTACTTTTTGGTTATAGCCTGAGAACCAAACGTCCATAGGGCCATTGGTAGTGCCGGTTTTCCCCCCTAGATCACTACGTTCCAACACCAGGGCCCGGCGTCCGGTTCCGCGGGTGATTACATCCTTTAATATACTGTCGATAATAAAATTCACGCCCTCCTCCATAACTCGGGGTGCCGGCGGAAAGCGATCTTGTTCAAGCATTTCACCTGCCATAATCTGCTCCATGCTGAGTTCTTCTTCGGCTGCGGGCACTGCCGGAATCACCTCACAATCCCGGCATACGGTCAGTGGTTTGGCTACATACACGGTTTCTTCTTCGAAGCTTTCGATCCGTTGAATGAGAAATGGCTCCACCCGGTATCCGCCGTTGGCCAGCACGGCGTAGCCGGTGGCCAGATCCAGCGGGCTTAGAGATTGTGTTCCAAGTGCCAGCGACAGTTCAGGTACGAATTCGGTGGTATTAAAGCCAAGTTCGTTGGCGTAGCTAATTAGCTTTTTGACGCCTAGTTGTTGTAGTAAGCGAATTGATACCAGATTACGAGACTTTGTTAACGCCCAGCGTAATCGCGTTGGCCCATAGAACTTGCCTTCATCATTTTTTGGTCGCCATATATCGTTCGGGGAGCCGCCCTCCATTACCACCGGCGCATCGTTGATAATGCTGGCGGCGGTAAACCCTGAAGCCAAGGCCGCACTGTACAGGAACGGTTTGAAGTTGGAGCCGGGCTGGCGTTGCGCTTGAGTGGCACGATTGAATTTGCTGCGCTCAAACACCAGACCACCGACAAGGCTGATGATCGCGCCGTTTTCCGGGTTCAGCGATACCAGAGCGGCTTGCGCCGCTGGCACTTGGGCTAGTTGCCATTCGCCCTTCTCCTGCGTGACCCGAATCAGATCGCCAATTGCCAGCACCTGGGCTACTGATTTTGGGCCGGCACCCGTGGCGTTTTCACTGAGATAGGGCCTGGCTTGGCGAATGCCATTTTCCCAAAGTAGCTCTGCTGTGCTGCCGTCGACCAATAGCAAGGTGACTTTTTCCTCTTCGACCGATGTGACAATGGCGGGAAGCAGTCCCGCAATGGATGTGGCCTTTTGCAGTGCAGAGCGCCATGATTTGATGGTGTTCTCATTGGTGGTCTGGGGTGGAAACTGTTGCTCGGGGCCGCGGTAGCCGTGTCGCTTGTCGTAGCTAATAAGTCCGTCGGCGACAGACTTATCCGCGATGTGCTGTAACTTGCTGTCGATCGTTGTATAAACACGGTAGCCATTGGTGTAGATGGCCGCACCATAACGCTGCAGCATTTCCTGTCGCGCCATTTCCGCGGCGTAGGGAGCGGTGAAACTCAGCTGCGCCCCGTGGTGACTCGCGCTTACAGGCTGCTCTCGTGCTTCGAGGTACTGCAAGTTGGAGATATAACCCAGGGTTTGCATGCGCCCGAGTATCCAGTTGCGGCGTTCTACGCTAGCTTTGGCGCCGCTGAGGGGGTTGTTGCGGGACGGTGCCTTTGGGATACCGGCAAGCATCGCATGTTGGGCCAGACTTAGTTCACCGATGCCGGAGCCGTAGTACACTTGAGAGGCAGCCTCGAAGCCGTATGCCCGATGCCCCAGGAACACGCGATTGAAATACAGCTCAAAAATCTCCTGTTTGCTTAGGTTTCGCTCGATTTCAATGGCCAGCAAAATCTCATTGAACTTGCGGATAAAGGTCCGGTCACTGTTGAGGAAGTAGTTGCGTGCCACCTGCATGGTGAGCGTACTGCCTCCGGAACCCTTCTCTCCGGTGAGTATCAGCTCCGATACGGCTCGCATGAGGCCCATGAAATCAATGCCGCGGTGGCGAAAATAGCTGTCGTCCTCAGCCGCCAGTAACGCGTTGATGAACTGCTGCGGAATTGCGTCAAACGGCAGAGGGCTGCGTTTTTGTTCGCCAAACTGGCCGATCAATTCCCCATCTTGCGTATAGACACTCATAGGGGTCTGTAGCTTGACGTCTCTCAGCGTTTCAACGTCGGGCAAGTTTGGGCTCAGGTAAAGGTAGGTGCCGGCGAACAGCCACAGGGCACCCAAAAGCCCGAAAAGAGAGAGTCGCAGAACAAGTCGGAGGAAGCTCATTTATCCCTTTGTAAAACAGTTGCTTATAGAAAAGTGAAACGAAGGTAAGGCGTTTGCATTGGTAATTATAAGCCTTTTTTGTGTTTGGATATATTTTCCACTGTGGTACAACTACAATTAATGTATTGGTGCATAAATATATCGTAAGTTAGTGATACGCATAGGGAAAAATGTTGCTCGGACAATTAGGGAAAAGAAAAGCGACGCAGGTTTTGGGGCTGGACATTAGTTCAACGACGGTAAAGGTGCTGGAGTTGAGCTATTCAGGGGGCCGCTATCGCGTGGAGAGTTACGCGGTCAGTTCGTTGCCACAAGATGCGGTTATCGAAAAGAGTGTGAACGACGTGGATGGTGTTACCAATGCCATTCGCACCGTGATCGCGCAATCGAGAACCAAGCTGAAACATGTCGCAGCCGCCGTGGCCGGGTCGTCCGTCATCACCAAGATGATTGATATGCCCGACGGGCTGAGCGAGGACGATATGGAAATGCAGCTCACGCTCGAAGCCGATCAGTATATTCCTTACCCACTGGAGGAAGTCGCGATCGATTTCGAAGTTCAGGGCCCCTCTCCGGAGGGGGACAGCCAAGTGGAAGTCTTACTGGCAGCTTGCAGGCGGGAGACGATTGAAACCCGCATAGAAGCCATCGAGGGCTCGGAGCTGATCCCCAAGATTATGGACGTTGAGGCCTATGCCATGGAGCGTGCCTTTTCCGTCCTGCAGAGTCAACTGGATCTGGATGACGATAGTACGGTAGCCGTCATAGACATCGGCGCCACCATGACGACCTTGAGCGTGCTTCACAACGGCCAGACTATCTATACCCGAGAACAATTGTTTGGCGGCAAGCAGCTAACAGACGAAATCATGCGTCGTTATGGCCTACCTCTTGAGGAGGCTGGTCTGGCCAAAAAACAGGGTGGTTTGCCGGACGACTATGAGCCGGAAGTGCTGGAACCCTTCAAAAGTGCCGTGGTGCAGCAGGTTGCGCGTTCATTACAGTTCTTTTTTTCCTCCAGTCAGTACAACGATGTTGACCATATCATTCTCGCCGGCGGTGTTTCTTCTATGGAGCATCTGCAAGAGCTGGTGCAAGAGAAGCTGGCAACGCCCACTTCTGTGGCGAACCCTTTTGGGCAGATGGCTATTTCACCAAAGGTGAATGCAGTTGCCCTAAGCAGTGATGCACCGGCCATGATGATTGCTTGTGGTCTCGCATTGCGGAGCTTTGACTGATGGCGCAGATTAACCTACTGCCCTGGCGGGAAGAGCGGCGCAAGGAGTCAAAAAAAGCATTTCTGTCCACGTCTGCGCTAGTGTTGGCGCTCG
Source organism: Haliea sp. (assembly GCA_002862985.1). Taxonomy (GTDB): domain Bacteria; phylum Pseudomonadota; class Gammaproteobacteria; order Pseudomonadales; family Halieaceae; genus Marimicrobium. The sequence goes on along the minus strand of PKCY01000071.1, from coordinate 3,451 downwards.
CTGCCGGTTGTATATTGCTGGCTGATCGTGTTGTCAGCAGCCAGATCGACAATCAGAACGCGCGCAATCAATACCTGGAAAGAAACATTGAGGAACTGGACAAGCAGGTAGCTGAGATTGCCGAACTGCAGAAGCGACGCAATCAACTGTTGGATCGTATGAAAGTGATTCAAGAATTGCAGGGCAACAGACCGATTATTGTCCGTGTGCTCGATCAATTGGTGAGAACCGTGCCCGACGGCGTTTTTTACACTACGTTGACAACCAAGGGAAAGCAAATATCTATCAGTGGTACTGCCGAGTCAAACAATCGCGTGTCGAGCTTGATGAGGCGTCTGGAGGCATCGGAATGGTTGGCAAACCCGAACCTCGACGTGGTAAAGGCGGCCCCCACGTTTGGCGATCAAGCTAGTGACTTCAATCTGACTGTGAACGTGAAGGCCCCGACGATCGAAGAAGAGTCGGGAGAAGGATGAATCATGGCACTTGAAGATGCAATGCGCTCGATGCGCGATTTCGATTTCGGTAGTTTAGACTTCGACAATATTGGATCTTGGCCTACTCCAATCAAGGCGTTGACTTGGGTGTTACTGTTGGTCGCAGTTTTGCTAGGGGGTTACTACTACCATATTGAGGGTTTACAAGTGCAATTGGCGAGTATTGAAACAAAGGAAGTTGCACTGAAGAAAGATTTTGAGGAAAAAGCCTTTCAGGCGGCTAATCTCGAAGCATACCGTCAGCAGATGGTGGAAATGGAAGAATCTTTTGGCGCGCTCGTTAGCCAGTTACCCAGTGATACCGAAGTCCCTGGCCTTCTTGAAGATATTACGAACAAGGGACTTCTGAACGGCTTGGATATTGCCTCTATTGATCTGCAAAAAGAGCAAGCGAGAGAGTTTTATGTAGAGCTGCCGATAGCCATCGCAGCCTCGGGTTCGTACCATGATCTGGGTGCGTTTATTAGTGGCATGGCCGGTCTGCCTCGTATCGTCACGCTTCACGATTTCCAAATTTCTAGCAATAAAGATGACGCGAATGATCTGACAATGAAAATTATAGCGAAAACTTATCGTTATAAGGATGAGGACTCTTAGCGATGAATGTCTTCCCGAGGACTCTAATTATGCTTGTTCTGCTGGGAACTGCCCTCGCGGGGTGTTCTGGCCAGAACTTGTCCGACCTGGATACGTTCATGGCTGAGAAGCGTTTGCGTCCAGGGGGCATCATTGCCCCGATTCCTACGTTCAAGGCTTACGAGGCATTTGGTTATAGCGCCACCAGCTTTCGCAGTCCCTTTGATCGGCCTATAGAAGTGCGGGAAATTGCACAATTGCAGGCGATTGTGGCGATCAAGCCAGATGACAACCGAGCGAAGGAGTTTCTGGAGCAGTATACCTTCGACTCTCTGCGAATGGTCGGTACGCTAGAGCGGGACGCAACGAACTGGACATTGATCAAAGATCCCGACGGGGGCGTGCACCGAGTCAAGATGGGGGATTATTTGGGGCGTCATCACGGTAAAATTGTGGATATGACAGACACGTATCTAGCGGTGATTGAAATTGTAAGCGATGGCACCGCGGAAGGTTGGGTTGAACGCCCGCGCACAATCAAATTAAGCGGTTTATAAGCCGAGATCATGGGTTAGAGCCATGTCATGTAAAAAACAAAAGCTGGGGACAAAGGCCGTGGTTATACAAATAAAGAGCTTAGGGGTTAAGTTGCTTAGCACGTTGCTAACGCTTGCATTCAGCTTTGGGGCCAGTTTGGCTCTGGCCGCGCCGACGGTGCAGGATATTGAATTTAGTTCCAGGCCAGGGAGTAAGTTTGAGGTTCGGGTGGAGTTCAATGAAACACCGCCGGATATCAAGTCTTATTCAATCGAAAAGCCGGCGCGTATCGCAGTCGACTTCCCGGGCGCGACAAGTAGCCTGGAACAGAAACGGTTTTCCTTACCCTATGGGTACGCCACCAAAGCAGTCGTGTTGGAATCTGGAGATCGCACTCGCCTAGTACTTGATCTGGTAAAGCTGGTTCCCTACGAGACGCGTATTGAAGGTAACAACATGTACCTGGTTGTTGGTCAGGAGGGAACCGATTATATCAAGCCGACATCCGATCCTTATCTGGTAGACACTGGTGCGGTTACTGTGTCGAAAATAGTATCAGAGATACTCGACTTGCAATTTCAGCGGGCCGGGGATGGAGAGGGCAAGTTAATACTGGAACTGAGTGATCCCTCCGTGGACGTCAACGTCTTCAGTGAAGGCGGCGATGTTAAAATTGAATTCCTTGACACAACTGTCGCCGAGCGCCTGATGCGTCGCTACGATGTAACTGATTTTGCAACACCCGTTAACAGCATAGATGTAAACACGTCCGAGCGCGGTGCATCGCTTGTTCTGAAAAACTCCGGGAACTATGATTACCTTGCGTACCAGACAGATAATCAATACGTACTCAGTGTCAAGCCGCTGTCCAAGAAAGAGCTGGAGCGACGCAAGAACGAATTCAGCTATGTGGGTGACAGAATATCTTTAAACTTTCAGGATATTGAGGTCCGGGCTGTACTGCAGCTCATAGCGGACTTTACCGAATTGAACCTGGTGGCCAGCGATACGGTATCCGGGCGTATTACACTGCGGCTGCAAAATGTGCCGTGGGATCAGGCACTTGCGCTTGTGCTGAAAACCAAGGGCCTGGACAAGCGCCAGGTGGGCAACGTGCTCATGGTCGCGCCGGCAACTGAAATTGCAGAGCGAGAGCGTCAGCAAATAGAGGCCAATAAGCAGATTGCCGAGTTGGCCCCATTGCAGTCGGAGTTTGTGCGTATTCGCTACGCGAATGCCAGTGATATTGTGCAGTTGTTTCAGGCGGGGTCGGAGGATGGTGGCAGCCTGATTTCTCCGCGCGGTTCTGTGGTAGTCGATAATCGCACCAACTCGCTGATTATTACAGATACTGCGGTGAAGCTGGCCGATATCCGGGATCTCCTGGAGCTGGTGGATATTCCGGTTCGGCAGGTAATGATAGAGGCCCGCATTGTGATTGCGCAGTCGGACGCTGCTAAAAATCTCGGTATCGAGTGGGGTGGTGGTTATCTGGACGTGAATAATGACAACGTATTGTCGGTGTCAGGCAATAGGGACAATGTGGTGAACTTGAATAATGACGTGATCGATGGTGCCCAGCCTACGGTTGATTATCCCGGAGCGCTTCTCGTTGATCTTGGTGTAGCTGCCAACAGCGGATTTGCGATTGGGTTTGCGAGCAGTGACTTATTCCTGACAGCTGAATTGTCTGCGCTGGAGCAAGAAGGTGAGGGAGAAGTCGTATCGCAACCCAAGGTAATAACAGGCGACAAGCAGCAGGCCTCTATCAAATCCGGTGTCGAGATTCCCTATCAGGAGTCTTCGGCGAGCGGAGAAACGACAGTTTCCTTTAAGGATGC
>PKCY01000166.1 GCA_002862985.1 Haliea sp. | reverse complement strand
AAAAATTCCACAATCTTTTTATGACGGAACGACGGGGATCGCCCCAGTCGATGACACCATCCAACGTCTACTTAAGACCGGTTACTGCCACCACATCGAGCGATTGATGGTGTTGGGCGGATTCATGTTTTTGTGTGAATTTGATCCAGACGAAATCTACCGATGGTTTATGGAGTTATTTGTAGACAGCTACGACTGGGTTATGGTTCCTAACGTTTACGCGATGAGTCAAAACGCTGACGGTGGTTTAATTACCACCAAGCCTTATTTTTCCGGTTCATCCTATATCCGAAAAATGAGCCATTACAAAAACGGTGAGTGGTGTGAGGTTTGGGACGGACTGTACTGGAGGTGGATCTGGAATCATGCGGATGAATTGGGAAAAAACCCGCGTTGGGCAATGATGTGCAGTATGGCTAAAAAGATGGATGAAGAGAAAAGGCAAACGCATCTAAACAACGCGGAGGCATTTTTGAGTCAGCTAGATTCCTGATTAGCCGGTTTATCTGTTTTTTTGGGCGAGATTTTTCTCGCTGCTGCGATGAATTGTTATCCAAATGCAAAGTAAGGGTTACCTGTAATGCCACAAGAAAAGCTCAACATCATGGTCACCGGAGGTACTGGCTTTGTCGGCTCCCATACTGTCAGGGCTCTGGTAAATGCCGGTCATTCGGTCAGGCTGCTGGTTCGCAGTTCAGAGAAAATGCAGCGCGTGTTCGCACCGTTGGGACTTGAAAAGTTACCCTGTGTTGAAGGCGATATCACCGATGAGGCCTCGGTTAATAGTGCGCTGAATGGCTGTAATGCGGTGGTTCATTCCGCGGCGTTGGTTAGCGTTCATGCCAGTGACTCCGAAAAGGTATTGAACAATAATTTACTGGGGACTCGGCTGGTGTTGGGGGGTGCGTGGCAGCGCGGCATTCAGCGTATGATTCAGGTGTCGAGTACCACCGCGTTGTTCCGCAGTGGCGTTGCCGGCGTCGATGAGAGTTCGCCTCTGGGTACTGCGCTTTCAGGCTATGGACGATCCAAGATCGAGTGTGAGAAATTTGTACGTGACCTACAGGATCAGGGCGCACCGATTTATACTACCTATCCCGGCAGCATCATGGGCCCTGACGATCCTGGTCTGAGCGAAGCCATGATAGGCTTGCGTACGTTTCTGAAGACCCGCTTACTGCTCGAAACTACCAGCGGTATTCAAATCATCGATGTTCGAGATCTCGCCAAAGCACATCTGGGTCTGCTTGAGCGCGGTGGGCCCCCTGCTCGGTACCTGATGGGCGGTAATTACTACAGTTGGACAGATTATGCAAAAGTGATGGAAGAGGTCACCAGCCAAAAATTCCGTCGCGTCAGGGTTCGGCCCCGGATTCTCAAAGTGGCCGGTGCGATTGGCGACATGTTGAGCCGTTTTGTAAGTATGGAACTTCCACTCAGTCGGGAATCAGTTACCTATGCTACGGAGTGGGCTATTGCAGATGACAGCCTGATCAAGAAAACGCTGGACCTGAAGTATTTGGATAGGGCAGAAACACTGCGTGATTCCATCGAATGGTTGCGCTCATCTGGTCATTTGAAAGGTAGCGAAAAACCTGATTGAAGAGCACTGACACGTTAGATCGTAATTTGGTCTATAAGTTGCAAACGTTTTGGCATGTCCTTGCAAACTCGAGGGCGGCTGTTACCGCGTCGTTGTAAGTTATGCCCAGAGTGCGGAATACCTTGGTACGATACGTGTTCGCGCGGCGGAAACGAGCAACTCACGGCATAGTGCCACTGCCAGGCTTGTGCAGGCCAATAGCCGGTACTGACAAGTTAACTTGTCAGTACCGATAGCTGGGCTTGCGACTGGGAAAGGGGTGTGCCTCCTTGTCACACAGCCAGAGCTTCGGTTCCTGCTACTTCGGATGGGTGGACGCCCTTTGTGTGCAGAGGAACGGCGAGAAGCCCTCCCCGGTAAGCCGCGGCTTTAGCTCCCTTTCGACCCACGGCCCATGCCCATGACCACCCAGATCACGAGGGTTATCACCACGCTACCCACTATCGAGATGTGGAGCCCGTAGTCCATCTCTTTGAACAGGAAGTTCAGGCCCATGAGCAGGGCGACAAAGATCAGCAGACTGACGATACGTCTATCCATAGGTAAACATTAGCATCCCTGACCTTAGAAATATAGGACAAATAAAAGGGCTATCGTGTTCCCATTTGCTGCCAAGTTGGAGAGTATTGCCCTGTGAAATAGCAATAGAATCATATTCGGCCATCCTCGGTTTGGCTGTTATTTGGCTGTTATTTGGCTGAGGAGCTTTTTGCGGCGTTCTGGCTGCGGTCGGGGAGTCCGGAAACTGAGATGAAAGTGTCGGGTCTCTTTACAACTTCGGATTCCGCTCCATCCCCTTAACGGTACTGACAAGGTCACGTATTTTTCCTCGAAAAGTGGGTTTTTAGAATTCATTGCACCCAATAAAAAACCTAAAGTGGGAACTGGCGACTCGATTGCCAGCCCCAAGGGCCAAATTGTGTTGGCTCAGCCCGTGACCTCAAGTTAACTTGTCAGTACCCTCGGGGAGCATATATTCTCGATCTTGAGAGGTTAACTTGTCGGTACCGTCGAGAGGACTGCACTGGTATTCATCAACTGGGTACGTCTGTAGTCAACGACTTAACTTGTCAGTACCATCCTGGTTAGCCCTAGAAAGCCAGAAGAACTAGAACTCTGCGAGAAAGAACGACTGAGGGAATTCATGAAAGCTGCAACCGTCAAAGGATTCGGCTCCACAGCTAAAGTGGTTGTTGCTGAAAAGGAAAAGCCAAAGCCCGGTAAGCACGATGTGTTGGTAAAGGTGTATTGCTCTTCAGTTAATCCCAAAGATTGGAAACTCAACAAAGTAATCACTTCGCTTGTGCCTGATGTGGGAATGCGTCCGTTTATTATCGGAGACGACTTGTCGGGCATAGTTGTTGAAACGGGGAGTGAAGTAACAGAGTTTGAAGTTGGCGATGAAGTTTATGGAATGGACATGCGCTTGCGCACGAGCGCATGTGCTGAATACGCAAAGATCGCGATCAAACGAATTGCCAAAAAGCCAAGAAACATATCACACGTTGAAGCTGGGGTAACTCCATTGGCAGCGCTTACTGCCCTGCAAGGATTCAAAGTTGCGGGCTTGGAAGAAGGGCAGAGAATCTTGATTATTGGTGCTTCCGGCGGTGTTGGTACTTATGCGGTACAAATCGCAAAGGCCTGGGGTGCAGAAATAACAGCGGTGTGTAGTTATCGCAATATTGACCTCGTCAGGTCGTTAGGCCCTGACCAAATAATCGACTACACCAAAGAAGATTTTACGAAAACTGAAGATAGCTTTGATGTGATTTTTGATGCGACATCTTATGAATCTGCCAAGACTTGCGCGTCGTTGATGAAAAAGGGTGGAGTATTTGTTACCACTTTTGGCCAATCTAAAGGGTTTTACTCCGCAATAATTTCCAAACTGCTTCCTGTAGAAAACAAAACCAAATCAGTGTCCGTAGAGAGTTATACAGATCACTTAAATGAGCTGACGGAATTGTTTGAAAAAGGAAAGCTAAAAACTATTCTTGATAGCGAGGTATCGTTTGAAGATATCGACGAGGCTTACCAGCGAAGTATAAGTGGAAGGGCGAAAGGAAAAATAGCGATTAAGATTCTAGAGGGTACTGACAAGGTAGCTTGAGGTCATGGGCTGGCTCTACAAGAACTAGGCCCAGGTGATCAAGAATCCATAGCCAGGCTTCCCCTTGAACGACACAGGTACAGGTAGGATTAATAGCCCCCTGAATTTTCTTAATCTACTACAAGGCCCCGGGTACTGATAAGCTACTGATAATCGATAGTCAGACACAGGGTATAACCAATCGAGTTTTAATGTGTGGCCGCGAGGCCATGAGAATATCGAGACTTAACTATGCCGAGAGCATCACGTCCGCCTCTTAGCCGCGACCCCCGCTCGCCTCAGACCGACGAGAACGGCGATGGAGGGTTCGGAGCGGCCATTTTATACCCTGGCGCTGCTCGAAAGATGCGCTTCGTGCGAAAGTCCATGCGGAATTCCTTGTCATCGGTTAACCCCTCCCGTTGGTCTCAGTTTCAGATGCTCGAGAGAGTCGCATGACGAGATTCGAATTTGTTCTCGTCCTGGTTTCGATCGTTGTCGGGCTCGGAATCACCGATATCTTGACGAATGTAGCGCGCGAGACCCGCATACGTCGGAAGGTGGTTCATCCTTTCTGCCATTCGGCGCTCACGGCGGCGATCTTCGTCGGCCTGCTCCAGTTCTGGTGGGAGAGCTGGAAACTGGGCCAGTTCGAGGGATGGAACTTCGCGCTCGTGTTTCTCGCTCTTGGGAGTCCAACACTTCTTTTTATAGTTGCCCACTTGCTCTATCCGACCGAGCTCGCCGGTACGGACCTAGGTCGGTACTACGACGAGAACGCGCGCCTGATCTGGTTGCTCCTGGTGCTATCGACCGTGTTATCCGTGATCATGAAGCCGATTATCCTGGACGTCCCGTTGTGGGTGGTCGGTAATGCTTCCTCAGGCTTCCTTGTGCTGCTTGGGTTGGTCCTGGCGTTTTTACCTGGGCGACGATTGCACGGGCTGCTGATATCGGTCGTGATCCTGGTGATGCTCGCCGATATATTCGGCTTTAGCTTTTACCTTTGAACTCGGATTCCTGGTATGGGAAGGATTAATACCCCCTTAACTGTCTCAATCTACGATAAGGTCCCGGCTACTGCCATCTCTTCAAGGCGATGCAAGGCGAGGGGTTAAGCTCGCATGTCGCGTATGGTCATCTGGAGTTCCGCAGGGGCGTTTTGGTTCGGTAAGACGCCAAAAGCGACCCTATCCGCCTCACCGCCAGCCCTATCGAAGCCCGGTTTCTGTCAGCTTTTCTCACAAAAGCGCCACTGAAAAGCAATTACTATCGCCGAAGCCCTATGTTTCATTGACATGGCCTAGACCTCGGGTGTATACCGACTACTCTTTCTAGGAAACACGGCTGCCCACGCTACTGGTGAAGTGATTGGCCGTGCTGTCTTCTAGCTGGCCTGCTTAACGACAGAAGGGAACAGCATGAAAATGAAACTGACGGTTCTAGCCTTCTTTACTTCAATGCTTTTGTCGGGACAGGTCTTGGCATTTGATTTTTGCCCTACTGCTTTCTGTGTTGATGGCCTCAGTTATAGCGTTATCGGTGGGACTGATGTCCAAGTGGACGGGTGCGCTGCTGACCCCTGCTACTCCAGTGACATTGTTATCCCTGACACTGTGGAGGATAGCGGGACAACCTACAGCGTTACGACCATTGCGACTAGTGCTTTCTACGACAACGCCCTCACCAGCGTGATTATTCCAGACAGCGTTACGACCATTGGCGATAATGCTTTCGCAATTAACGCCCTCACCAGCGTGATTATTCCAGACAGCGTTACGACCATTGAGAATTATGCTTTCGCATCCAACGCCCTCACCAGCGTGATTATTCCAGACAGCGTTACGACCATTGAGGCAGGTGCTTTCCCATACAACGCCCTCACCAGCGTGATTATTCCAGACAGCGTTACGACCATTAGCTACGGCGCTTTCGCCGACAACGCCCTCACCAGCGTGATTATTCCAGACAGCGTTACGACCATTGGGGGCGGTGCTTTCTACGGCAACGCCCTCACCAGCGCGGCCTTTGAAGGCGACTTTGGCAACTTTGACCTCACCATGTTTCTCTATAATTCAGCCCTGGCGACGATCACCTACTGTGACGGGACAACGGGTTGGCCGCAGGGCTTTAACAATAACTCAACGATTGTCGTAACGACCCCGATAGTTTGCTTGCCGCCCGGCTGCTGAAAGCTCATAACATTGACGGCGATGGTGATGGAGTGCCTGATGCTGAGGATAAGTGTCCTTCTGACGCTAACACCGACCAGCTCGATGGTGATGAGGATGGTGTTGGCGATTAGTGTACTGCGATCGGCTGCTAGACGGCTCTAATGTTTCAATAGCCCGCCATCGTGCGGGCTTTTTAATGTCTGGACTATAGTTTCGCCTGTGCAGACCTAACCGGGATGAATTGTGCATGGAATGTGCACAGCCTATTTCCGGCAATTTTATAATGAGTTTTGAAGTATTAAAAAGTGCGGAAAGTACTATTTTCGCAGTGGTACCGGAGGCCGGACTTGAACCGGCACGCTATCGCTAGCACCGGATTTTGAATCCGGCGTGTCTACCAATTTCACCACTCCGGCAAAGAGAGATAAAGGAGGGCAAAGTCGTGCCCTCTGGAGAGCGCGGGAGTATAACAACGAACAGTCAAAATTCAATATTTTTCCTTAACCTATAGGGCATTTGGCTGTACACTGCCGGCCGGCTTGTTATTGAGCTGAAACTTCAAATTTCGCCCCGTATTGGGGCGAGTGATCTGAGTATCCCGGGAGAAAAGAACATGGCCATGAAATTAGTCAAGAAAACAGCTGAGTACAGTATCTATCAGCGCGGCGACAACCGCTATGCGGTGAAAGACGGGGGAAGGAATGCGGTTAACGGTGATGAGAAGACGCGTATCCTGATCGCTGAAGAGCTGATCAAAGCGACGTTGCCTGCGGCGCCTGCGATAGAGGAGGCTCCAGAGGCAGACACCGCTTCTGAGGACGTCGCTGCAGAAGAAGCCACAGCTGAGGAGAGTCCCGCAGAGGAGGCTGTAGAAGCTGAAGCGCCAGTGGAAGAACCTGCTGAAGAAACTGAGAAGTAAGCCCCAGGCTTGCGACTGAGCCGGCCATGTGCCGGCTTTTTTGTCTATGAAACGTACTGATTTTAGTTACGACTTGCCGCCGCACCTGATTGCCCAGCGCCCACTGCCGGAACGCAGTGATAGCCGGCTGTTGGTGCTTCAAGGCGACTGTGGGGAGGTCTTTCACCACTCCTTTCGTGAATTGCCAGACTTTCTCAATGCAAAGGATTTGCTGGTGTTTAACGATACTCGAGTCATTCCAGCCCGATTATGGGGGCGCAAGGAGACTGGAGGCAAGGTAGAGGTGCTGATCGAGCGCCTGGCCGGTGCACACACAGCCGTAGCGCATATTCGATCGAGTAAATCGCCGCGCCCCGGCACAATCATCCAGTTTGGTTCGCAGGCCGCGGACGTTCCCGGCCCGTATCAATTGACAGTTACCGGCCGCGAAGGTGCCTTATTCTGTCTTTCTTCAGAAGGTGGCCCCGCTTTGTCCGACATCCTCCAGGACATAGGGCACATGCCATTGCCGCCGTATATTGAGCGAGCGGATGATGCTCTGGATAGAGAGCGCTACCAAACCGTCTTCGGACACTGCGAGGGGGCTGTTGCTGCTCCCACTGCTGGCTTGCACTTTAGCGATGCATTGTTAGCACAGATTGATGCGCGTGGAATCAGGCGAGAGACGGTGACCCTGCATGTCGGCGCAGGCACATTTCAACCGGTGCGAGAAGATGCGATAGAGCACCACGTGATGCACAAGGAATTTGTCGAAGTGAGCGAGAATGTGTGCGCAGCAGTGCGGGAAACTCGCGAATGCGGTGGACGTGTTGTTGCCGTGGGCACAACGGCGGTGCGCTCATTGGAGTCAGCAAGTGTTGCCAGCGGTGACCTGCAACCCTTTCGTGGCGATACTGATATCTTTATCTATCCGGGGTATAGCTTTTGTAGTGTGGATGCCATGGTTACCAACTTTCATCTGCCAGAGTCGACTCTGTTGATGCTGGTAAGTGCTTTTGCAGGCAGGCGGCGAACGCTGGATGCCTACGCTCAGGCGATTGCAGCCCAGTACCGTTTTTTCAGTTATGGTGACGCCATGTTTCTCACCGCGAACACACAACCGACGGATCAGGCATGAGCGATCAGTGCCATATGCGTTTTGAACAATCGAGCATTGAGGGGCTGGCGCGTCGAGGGCGCCTGCTATTTCCGCGTGGTACGGTAGAGACTCCGGCGTTCATGCCAGTAGGTACCTACGGTACAGTGAAGGGCATGCTGCCGCGCGATATTAGAGAGATTGGTGCAGAGATCGTTCTGGGTAATACCTTCCACTTATGGCTCCGTCCGGGTACCGACATTATCGAGCAGCACGGTGACCTGCACGATTTTATGGGCTGGGATGGTCCCATACTCACAGATTCCGGTGGTTTTCAGGTGTTCAGCCTTGGCAAAATGCGCAAAATCTCTGAGCAGGGTGTGGATTTTCAATCGCCCGTGGATGGGGCGAAAGTCTTCCTGGATCCGGAAAAATCCATGGCGATTCAGCGCAGTTTAGGCGCTGACATTGTGATGATTTTTGATGAATGTACGCCCTACCCGGCGACCGGAGATGAGGCGCGTCAATCCATGGAGTTGTCGCTGCGTTGGGCATTGCGCAGCAAAGAAGCGCATGGCGATAACGCAGCCGCGCTATTTGGGATCGTACAGGGTGGTATGTATCCACAACTGCGCGACGAATCTCTCGCCGGTTTAGAAAATATAGGTTTTGATGGTTATGCGATTGGCGGTTTGTCAGTGGGAGAACCCAAAGACGCGATGCTGAACGTGTTAGATGGGTTGGCATCTTCCATGCCTGCGGACAAGCCGCGTTACTTGATGGGCGTGGGCACGCCCGCCGATTTATTGGAAGGGGTGCGCCGAGGCATTGACCTGTTCGATTGTGTGATGCCCACTCGCAACGCCCGTAATGGCAATTTATTTACGTCACGAGGTGCATTGAAATTACGGAATGCGCGCCATAAAAAAAGCACCGCGCCACTGGACGAAGAGTGCGAGTGCTATACCTGCAAAAATTTCAGTCGCGCCTATTTACATCATCTGGATAAGTGCAATGAAATTCTTGGTTCCCAACTTAATACGATCCATAATCTGCATTTTTACCAGCAGCACATGGCGCGTATTCGCAGGGCGATAGAGGCCGGGAGCCTCAATCAATTTACCGAGAAGTTCTACCTCCAGCAGGCGAGGGGTGTGTAATGCATAAACTCTGTTTCTATGTGCCTCAGACCCATGTGGAAGATGTTAAAAAAGCGATTTTTGCTGCGGGGGCTGGGCGGGTTGGCGATTATGATAGTTGTAGCTGGCAAGTGTTGGGTCAGGGGCAGTTCAGGCCGCTTGTCGGTAGCGCGCCATTTTTGGGGCAGGAGGGCGCGGTAGAAACGGTGGTCGAGTACCGCGTTGAAATGGTCTGTGCGGATGAGTGCATTCGCGCTGCCGTTGCGGCCATGCTTGATGCACACCCCTATGAAACACCCGCATGGGATGTTGTGGCTGTGGTAACAGAGCTACCACAGTGATGGAATCAGCCTCTGGCATAATAAATCGAATTGAATCTGGGCTAGTGACAAACGAAGGTGCCTGGGAGATCCCTCTGGGCGAGGGGTCGTGGCCACAGGCGGCGGTACTCGTTGCACTCACAGAGGAGTCAGAGCCGCGCGTGCTGCTGGGGCGTCGGGCGATGCATTTGCGTCTGCACCCGGGAGAGATTGCGTTTGCCGGTGGAAAGCGCGAGCTCATAGACCTTTCACCCTGGCACACCGCACAGCGCGAGGCGATGGAGGAGGTGGGTTTACCTCAGGACGTAATTTACCCACTGGGTGAGTTAGAGCCGCTGATTACGCGCACCGGCTTTGAAGTTTTCCCCTGTATTGCCCGCATACCTGCTGATCCCGATCTGGTGATTGATCCAGGGGAGTTCGACAGTGTGTTTTTCACCCGGCTCTCGGTTTTTGCCGATGCAGACTTGTTTCGCCTTGAGTCCATGTCCGATGGCATTAGGGTGCGCAAGGTTCCCCATTATCAAATAGGCAGTGACAATATCTGGGGTGTTACAGCGGCGATACTGGCTCTGGTGGTCAATGTCGCCTACGATACGGGATTTGACTTACAACGCGACTGGAAGCAAGAGCCATGAAATACACACTGGGTGACAAGCAAGTAACTCTGATGGGTGAAGGGCATTTCATTGCGCCCAGCGCAGCGGTCATCGGCGATGTGACCATGTACGAAAATAGCAGTGTCTGGTTTGGCTGTGTGTTGCGCGGTGATGCAGACCGCATCGAAATCGGAGCCGGCAGTAATATCCAGGATGGCACCGTGATACACGCTGACCCAGGCTTTCCCACGAGAGTGGGAAAGAACGTGACGGTGGGCCATAACGCCATGTTACATGGCTGCACGATTGGCGATGGTGCGCTCGTGGGTATCAATGCGGTTGTTCTCAATGGCGCCGTCATTGGGAAGGGATGCCTGATTGGTGCTAATGCGCTGGTGACGGAGGGTATGGAGATTCCCGATGGCTCTTTGGTGTTGGGGTCGCCCGCTAAAATTAAGTCCCAGCTGTCAGATGAGCAGCAACAGGGACTCATACTCAATGCGGAACATTATGTTGGTAATGGCAGTCGCTACAATGCTGAGCTCGGTGTGCAGGAATGAGTGAGGCGGAACCAAAATCACCGTGTATCTCTGTCTGTGCAATAGATGAAAACGATATTTGCACGGGTTGCTATCGCTCTGTCGGGGAAATCACCGATTGGTTTATGGCTACTGCCGAGCAGAAACGCGAGACGCTGCGTCGCGCGCATGAGCGCTTACTCGCAAGTACAGATATTCGACTTAGCTAGGGCTCATCTGGAACGCTTTTCGCTAACTGAGCGCGCGCCGCCTGCACAACGTTTCCTTCCAGAGCAAGAATTTCCAGCCGGTAGTCCCCTATGGACAATCCCGCGTTAGCATCTGGAAATGACTCCAAATGTTCAAGAATCAAGCCGCTGAGTGTTTTGGGTCCGTTCGTGGGAAGAGACCAGTCAAGTGACTTATTAATGTCACGAACACTCTCGGTACCATCGATAATGTAACTGCCGTCGCGTTGCGGAAAGATACTCTCAGCGGTCTCTGCCATATTGGAGGTGAATTCACCTACAATTTCTTCCAGAATATCCTCAAGAGCGACCAGACCCAGCACCTCGCCATACTCGTCTACCACCACGGCTAGCGGTTTTTTCTTCTTCTGGAAATTTAACAGCTGCGTGTGAAGCGGTGTACTCTCAGGTATAAAATACGGTTTTTCCATTTCACGCTCAAGGGCAAGCCGGTCCAGTCCTTGCGATGTAATGACACGGCTTATATTGCGCATGTGCAGAACGCCCACGATATTGTTGATACCGTCACGCCACAGCGGCAATCGGGTGTGGGCGCTCGATTGAATGCGCAGAAGAATATCGGCATCGCTATCATCCAGGTCGATGCCGTACACCTCGTTGCGAGGCACCATGATGTCATCGACTGATACCTGCTCCAGGTCGAAAATATTCAGCAGTAGTTCCCTGTGCCTGGCGGGTATTAATTGTCCGGCGTGAGTGACGATAGTACGCAGCTCTTCAGATGAAACGTGTTCATCGTTCTGCTTGTTGGGGTCAAAGCCCAGCATCTTCAATAGCCCGTTGGTAACCGCATTAACCAGTGCAACCACCGGGTAAAAAATTATCATCAATGGATGCAGAATCAGGCTGGCGGGAAAGGCTATTTTCTCTGGATACAGCGCAGCAATCGTTTTTGGAGTGACTTCGGCAAAAACCAAAATCACTAACGTGAGCGCACCGGTGGCAATAAATATGCCGTTGTCGCCCCACAGTTTAATGGCAATGATAGTGGCAATGGCCGAGGCAAAAATGTTGACCAAATTGTTGCCGATAAGAATCAGGCCGATAAGGCGGTCTGGCCTTTCCAGCAATCTACCGGCGCGGATGGCGCCACGATGGTTGTTCTTCTGCAGATGTTTCAATCGATAGCGATTGAGAGACATCATGCCGGTTTCTGCACTGGAGAAAAAACCGGAGAGTACGACGAGTGCAGCAAGAATGGAGAAAAGTAAGCCCAGCGGTGCTTCGTTCAATGCCGGTTTGGACCTCGTAAGA
>PKCY01000168.1 GCA_002862985.1 Haliea sp. | reverse complement strand
CGCCGCACTGGCGCTACCTGATGATTGGATAAAGAATCAACCACGCGAGGCGGGTGTTGATGGTCCAGATGCCAATCGCTTCCTGCGCTCACCCGATGAACGGGAAGACGGCGACTTTCTGGTAGAGGACATCTTCGGATTTCCCTGGTTGCACGCAGCGACCGTTGTTGAGCAGGCAGCGCCCCCGGACACCGATGGGCTGTTGAGTGTGACCCGCGTGCGCAAATACCACGAGATTACCTATAACCCGGGCAGCACGCTGGTGTTGCTCGTGGCTCCGTCGGGTGACGTGTACTTTCGTATCGGCCGAGATGCGGACCGCAGCAGTGAAAAAGACGGAAAGCCTCGAGCGGAAAGTTTCAGCCGTGCAGGTCGCTGCCTCGAGCGCCAGGGCTTGCTGGAACAGGATGCCGAGAACGCCTTGCTAGAACTCGACCCTGCCGAACACACGGATGCGATGCCCCAGATCCTGGGCAGTTCCGTCTCCTACCGCATAGCCGTCGGCTCACAACAGGGACGCAAAGCGTTCATGATTCGCACCATTCACCTCCTGGGCAGACCTGATCCGGGACTGGAGCGAGTGGTCAAGGCCAACGGATTTTCCTTACGTGCAGGTGTGAATTGTGAAGGGCATCAAAAGGGCAAACGGGAACAACTCTGCCGGTACATAGCGCGTCCCGCCGTCGCTGTTCCCCGTCTATCACTCAGTTCCACGGGTAAGGTCGTATACACCCTGAAGGCTCCCTACCGGGATGGTATGACTCAGGTGGCGTTCGATCCTGTGGATTTCATGCCCCGATTAGCGGCTTTGGTGCCAGAGCCCAGAGTCAATCTCACCCGTTACCATGGGGCGGACTGTTGTGGGCGCTCCTTCAGAAATGCACAAATATGAAGTGCAGCAACACCCGAAATAGGCTGACATTCGGTCAGATAACCCGTCTTCATGAGGAGGTTTCCTCACGACAGCCCTTTTACTTCGCCTATACTTCAACTGCGGCGGCAACAATGTGAGCATTAGGAACCCTACCCATGGCCTATCATGATGAATCGAAGTGGACACGGCGCACCACCATGAAGCTGGTCGGTGCGGTGGCCGCGCTTTCGCCGCTGGGCTGGCTGCTGGGAGCCGCCCCGGCAGCGATGCCTTGGCCAACCTCGGCCACGCTCCGCCCCCGACCACCCTCTGCGAACGACTGGCAGAAGCTCGAAGAGGCTCTTCAGGGTCAGCTGTTCAAAGTCAGTTCACCCTTGGATATCTGCCGGAGCGCACCGGGCAGCCCGGCGGCGAAGGCAGCCATCGAGGACATGAAGAACCCTTTCTTTCTCGAGGAGCAGCCGGGCGCAACCCATACCACCGGATGGATCGGAGCTTTCGATGCCGCGGTGAGCCCGCAGGCGATCGCGGCCGAGAACGCTGATGACATCACGTTGGCGGTCGATTTCGCGAGTAAGCACGGCCTCAAGCTCGTTATCAAGGGCACCGGACACGACTATCTCGGACGCTCGAGTGCACCTGACTCACTCCTGATCTGGACTCATAAGATGCGGGACGTTGAGGTGCATGACGCATTCGTTCCCGAGGGCGGCGCCATCGATGGCATCCCAGCGGTGACTGTATCCGCAGGAACCCGCTGGCTGGAGGCGTACGATGCGGTGACCAACCACTCCGGGCGATACGTCCAGGGTGGCGGTTGCACCTCGGTGGGCGCCTGCGGTGGTTTCACCCTCGGCAGTGGATTCGGAGCGCTCTCGAAGCGGTTCGGAACCGGTGCTGGCAGCATGCTCGAAGCGGAGGTGGTGACCGCGAACGGGGAAGTTCTGGTCGTCAATAAATTCCAGCATCCGGATCTCTTCTGGGCCTTGCGAGGCGGTGGCGGCGGCACCTTTGGCATCGTCACCCGCCTGACCCTGATGACCCACGAGCTTCCCGAAATTGTGGGCGGGTTCATGGGTCACATTCAGGCGAAGAGCGATGCCGCCTTCCGTCGACTCATCGAGCGATTCGCCGCGTTCTATCCCGATAACATCAACAACCCCAGCTGGGGCGAGACTGTCAAGTTCACACCGGAGAACCGACTCGAGCTCGCGTTGATCTTCATCGACCTCCCGGAGGAGGAAGCCATAGGCACATGGCAACCCTTTCTCGACTGGGTGGACGCACATCCCGCCGAGTATGAACGGGAGATCAAAATCGTCTCAGTCCCCTTCAAGGACTACTGGAACATCGACTTCTGGCTCGAGAACTACCCGGCACTCATCCAGAAGGACCCCCGCGTAAGACAGCCGCGCGGCCAGTTCTGGTGGAAGACCAACGACAGCGCGGTCTCGGAATACATGTATGGCTACCAATCGCGTTGGATACCACTCGAGAACTTCCGTGACCCGGTCAGGCTCGCGGAGACCTTCTTCGAGGCATCCCGACACTGGAGCTTCAAATTCTACATCAACAAGGCGCTGGCCGGAGCTGCGCCCGAAGCGGTGGAGCGAGACCGACGGACATGCATCAACCCCTCGGTCTTCGATGCCGCAGCCTGGGTGCTCATGCAGGCCAGTGACACCAGCATCTTTCCCGGGGTCCCGGGGCACGAACCCGATCGGCTGAAGGCGGAGGAACTGGCCGCAAGGGTTTCGGCCGGCATGAGTGTAATACGCGAGGCGACTCCGGGAGCCGGCAACTACGCAAACGAGGCCGACTACCACGAACCTGACTGGCAGGAGGCTTTCTGGGGGAGTCACTACCCTCGGTTGCTAGCAATCAAGCAACGTTACGATCCGACGGGCATGTTCAGCACCCATCATTCGGTAGGCAGCGAGTTGCGAAACGAAAGCTAAATCCTTCGAAGAGGATTGCGTGGCAGCAGGTGGCACCTGGCTCGGTGAAGGCGGCAGTTGTGCAGGTATGGCTGGCACAACGAGAGTTTTCCCGATGTGCCTTATCGGAGCAGCGCGACATAGACCAAAGATGGGAAATCCGGCGGGGGACGTCGTTGAGCCCCGGCAGCAATAGTTCAAAAGCAAGGTGCAGCAATGAAAGAAGCAGATAAACACGGCGTCAGTCGTCGCAACGTGCTTAAGGGCGGTGCCGGTCTGGCCTTGACGGCCTTCTACGGGAGAGCGGTTTCCGGGCAGGACGCTGATCCGCCTGCCAGCGGTAATTTGATAGCAGAGGAAAATGCCAAACCCGGCACGCAAGACTGGCGGCTCACCAACACGAGCACCGTCCCGGGGAAGGTCTATGGCCCAATAACCAGTGGTCGGAGTCCCGCCATCGAGGGGTATTGCTCCGCTAATAGTGTTCGCGCAGGCGAGCGTTTGAAGATCATGGTCAGCGCCAATCCGGCATCTGCATTCAAATTGGAAATCTTCCGCACTGGATACTACAACGGCGACGGGGGCCGCCTGATGAGGACGTACGATGCCCTCCCCGGTGTCGCACAGTTAGACCCAGCCGTCGCGGTGCAGGCTATCTACGCGAATGCCAGTGGGATCCATCCGTTGAATTCGACATACCCGAAGACTGGCTCAGTGGCGTTTATCTCGGCAAGCTGACAGCCGCGTCCAGCGGGCTGCAGAGCTACATCATCTTTATTGTTCGCGACGACCGCCCCTGCGACCTGCTCTTTCAGTGCAGTGAGTTGACATGGAGTGCCTACAACCGCTGGCCCGTTGATTTCGCAGCCTACACAAGACACACAGAGGACTGGTCCAATACCGGCATACCCAGTGGCACCGTCAGCTTCGACCGCCCGTATGCTCTGTTCACGCATCCCGTCAACAAAATAACCAACTCTGGCGGTTCCGGAGAATTCCTGCCCTGGGAGTTTCCCTTGTCGTTCTGGTTAGAACAACACGGCTACGATGTGTCCTATATTTCCAATATCGACACACATTCCGACCGGGATGGCCTGCTGCGGGCAAAAGGATTCATCTCCGTGGGCCACGACGAATACTGGACCCAGGATATGTTCGACAACGTTCGCAATGCCCGGGATGAAGGTGTGAGCCTGGCGTTTCTCTGTGGCAACTCGGCGCTCTGTAAGGTGCCTCTGCTACATTCCACTGACGGACGACCCAATCGTGCCATCCGCCGGGAGGGATGGTTCCTGCCCGTCGCAGATGGCCAGCAAGTTCCACCTTCTGTGTTGAACGAAGAGGGATTTGAGCCGAATATGGGCCCCGATGGTGCACTGTTGCTGGGCGCACGACACCCAATAGGGGCAGGTGTGGGGGGATTAGGTCAGGGCGTCGGCGATTGGACCTGTACCGCTCCCCTACATTGGCTTTACGCCAACACCGGGATGAACGCGGGAGACTCCATCGAAGGGCTCGTCGGGTGGGAATTTCATGGCGAGCCACTGTTAGATATTCCAGGCATTAAAATCGTCGCAGAAGGCCCGGCGTTTAAACAAAATGGTCAAGTGAATGGCACCTACACAGCCACGGTCTACGATGGCCCACGGGACAATATTGTGTTTAATGCGGCCAGCATCTGGTGGGTCAATGGTTTATCCAGCCCACCGGGACATGTCCACCCGTCGTACTGGGGAGCCACACTTGGAGGCCCGGACGAGCGCCTGCAGCAAATCGCCCACAACCTCTTCGAGTGCATGATTGGGCCGACGTTGCCACCGGGATGCTGATAGCCTTTAAGTGTCTCTTAGAGAAACAGGGTCAAACGGTCCCATAAGGTCTGACGACGAACAACCACCTTGGCCAAATTAGTCCGGCCGGGCGGCTACCGCGCAGTCATCGCCGAAAATCTTCTCCTGAAATAGCAATTGATTATCCACAACAGATCTGGGCAGAGACCTCCAAACCTCTGCACCCAGCAACGCACACTGCTAGGCTTCTTCAACTCCCAATCGCCGCTTGAATTACTAATTCGCCAGGGACAGGCAATATCGCCTAAACCAGTGGAGGTTCCTTTTCTAATCAAAACGCTAAACTGACTCTATTGCGACCCGCAGTTTTTGAAGCATATAAAGCGTCATCCGCGCTTTTGAGGGTATCCATTGCGGCCCGGCCGCTAGCGCTGAATGCGAGCCCGAGGCTTACTGTAACGGGAACAGTGTCGTTCGCGGTGCCGTCTTCAATACTCCGGCACAGTGCATCGCTGACGGCTTTCGCGTCGGTACTGGAAATACTTTCCAGTATGATTAAGAACTCTTCACCGCCCCATCGTGCGATAAAGTCGTTGGGGCGCAATTTACCGACTAAGAGGTTTACTACTCGCCTTAAAACCCTGTCTCCTTCATGATGTCCGTGAGTGTCGTTCACTTGTTTAAAATGATCGATGTCGAGCATGATGATGGCATATTTGCGTGGGCCAGCATTTAGCTGCTGAAATCGCGCCTCACAGGCACGCCGATTAGCGAGTCCGGTCAATTGGTCTGTATTACTCGCTAGGGTCAGCTGCTGCTCTCGCTGTGCTGAAAGCTCAAGCGCGTATCTTTCATTGACCCAGCGCTTGAGTAACCATGCGAATAACGCATAAACACACAGGATAAGCGGCCCAATACGCCAGTCGTTTAAATACAGCGGCGCAAGGACTTCCCTGCTAGTGCCAAAAACACTAATGGCGCCCATGAGCAAGCCTACAAGTATGCCAATGAATACTGCTTTCGCTGAAAACATGAGTGTCGTAATGACAAGCAGTATGGGTGTATAGAGCAACACGACAAGAATACCAATCATTGCTTCACGTGGTGGTGCAATTAACCATGAGTAGCTCCAGCGGGCAATGAGCGCCGCTAGAATCAATAATGCAATAACCCCTCGAGTATTCAAGGAGAGATGTGGCCACGTGAGGAGAACTGCACTAAGAAATACCAGCCATCCGAGGGCAAACTGAAAGGAGATGTTTGTTCCAAAACCAATAAAGCCGGATACAACGACCGATGCCGCCAGGAAGCAGGCAGTGGCGATAATGGTCAGGAGCATGCGAGATGCTGAATCTTGATCAACAGTTCGCGCACTTGAAGGGGATGCCAACTGCGAAGTGATGGTCTTATTGCTCGGCGTACTCATGTTCAGTGGCCTTTTACAACTGCGCGTGTCTCGCAGTCTTCTTGTATTGTTATCAACGCTTGCTTGAGATTGCACCCATCAGGGGGTTCTGACAAGTTAATTTGAGGTGAGTGGCTAAGCCGACACAATTCGGCCCTTGGCACTGGCAATCGAGTCGCCAGCTCCCACTTTAGGCTTTTTTATTGCGTACGATGAGTTCTAAAACTCTACTTTTCGAGGAAAAATTAGTTACCTTGTCAGTACCAGCCCAGTCGCTCGAGACAGCGACCCACTCGTTCACTGATCAGCTGAACCAGCTCTTCCAGCTCACTCTTAGCTGGCGCCTTAACGCGTTAAAAGCGGGGCGGACTATCGTCGCGACACACGTAGACGCCGTCCAGGGACAGGATATGGAAGTGGACACTCAATGCTTGTTGTTCCTTTCCTTTGGGTTGGATTTCGTAAGCTAACCTGAGAAGATCGCAACAGCAATTCCTGCACTCCGGCCAGAAACAATGCAAAACGCACTCGGTTCCAGCTTCTAAGTTTTGCAGCCTTGTCTACTGGCCACTACACTACGAGTATGTACACGCGCTCAAAAACGGTCCGACAAAAGGCACGCCGCACAGGTCTTGTGCTATCCATTGCCTTTTTGACAGCCGGGTTTTTCATGGGCTGTACGATGCAGATTAGCGAGCCCACAGTGAGCCATCATCCGCGCATGCAAAATAAGCCCTGGCTGTTGCACTGCGAGTCTGCTAGAACATATGACGAACTCCCTCAGAAGGTCGCCGGCGCTGACTGGCGTAACTGGGTGTTTGCGAAGGACGCCCAGGGGCAGCTGATCAATGTGGAGGGCAAGCTGGTAGACGGCTTCTTCGAGGTCGCAGCCCTTTTGACTGACTCTGGACAAATGATTGAGCCCAAACGCCTTGCAGCTCGTGAACTCTGCCTGAACACGTTGAGGAGCATTGGGGGTGATAAAAACCTGATGCTGGGATGGGCCATGGTGGCCCGAGCTGGTGAAAAGGTGAACATTCCCCCAGTTTATCCAGAAGAGATCGCAGTTACTAACAAGATAACGCGGCTGGTCATTTTCGGCGATAGCCTGACAGACTCAGGACGACTGAAGCAACGGCTTAGGATTTTTCCAATGAAGCCCTATTGGATAGGTCGTTTCAGTAACGGGCCAACGTGGCCCGAGTACTTGGCGATGGCCACATCTCTGGGTATTCAGAATCACGCCTACGGAGGCGCTTCCGCTGCCAAACCGGATGCTCTGCCCGGCGTGAACCTGTATATGCGGAGTAGAGACCTGGGCCAATTTTTTGTCAGTGGTAGCATTAAGCTGCAGATTAGCGATTACCTCGGCGGAACGCTCAAAAACGGGAAAGTTGAACAAGCGGACACTACCGCCTTCTTGATCTGGGCAGGTGCAAATGACTATATTTCAAAGGAACCCATCAGCGGCCTGATCACGACATTTCTAAATTCACCGGAGGGAAAAGCTGGCTATAAACGTGTGGTGGAGCGCGCGGTAGCGCAATTGGATCTTGATGTGCGTACGCTATACGGCGCGGGCGCAAGAAAATTCATTATGGTTAATATGCCGGATCTGGGTCGAGCCCCCATTGTCCTGCAAAATACGACCTATAAGCCTAAAGATTCGGCAACTAATGACGCCGCGCGGAGAATCGAGCTAGCAAGAAGACTAACAGAACTTACCCGGTACCATAATCAGCAACTGCTAATGGCTACGAGACAATTACGCGAGGAGTTGCCAGCATCTAAAATTCTCTATGTGGACGCGGACAAACATTTTCAACTGCTTAGCGGTTTCAGTGAAAGCGCACCACTGCAGCCTCGGGATTTCGGCTACGACCCCGCCGGGCTAGCGGAATCCTTGAGCTATCGCGACAGACAGCTTAGCCTGCAACAGCCATGCTACAAAGGCTCTTATTTGGGGACAAAAGATCCACGGAAGTTATGTACAAACCCGGAGCAGGCGTTGTTCTGGGATACTGTTCACCCCACCACATTAACGCAGTGCTGGCAGGCCTGGAAAGTGGGTGGTGACATGGCTGCAGCTGGCTGGATTAGGCCGCTACCGGATCATTCCGCCTATCGGGAATGGTGCCAAACTATCGTGGATCGTGTGACCATGGAGTCTCTGGAGGGGTTCGCCCCAGTTGTTTATGAGGCCAAATGAGAGCGGCAGAAATGCCCCGCTCAATTGCGCGAGGCACCACCACAAACCTAGTTGCGCCTGGAGGTTCTGCGCGCCGTTCGTCGCGCCACGCGTCGGGAGGAGCTATCGTCTGCCCGCGCCTCATTCACTGTGATACTCACCGGCAATGTGTCAAAACCTAGACCAGCCAGCCCCATCGATATGGGCATTCGAACCTCAATAGAACCTATCATCATTGTGATGGCAAACACCATTACCACGATTACTGTTTTCATCAATTTCATAGTCATCTCCTTTATATTAATTCTCGAATTCTACGGCTGCATTGCATTGAATGTGACTTCGGCGAAGCCGCCGGGCTTTTTGAGTGTGAAGCTATCTGCATCAATGTCAGGCGACAGGTTCCAGTTTGAAAACGTCATCTCAAACTCGGGTTGCCCCGAGATCCACCGCGAGGTAATCATGTATTTGCAAGGCAAGCCATCGGTCTCTCCAATCCACAAGTGCCAATCAACGTCTTCCGAACGAAACGCCGTATAGTGGCAACTCCGCCCATTGACTGGCATAACGCCCAGATACTGCCCGTCGGTGACGCCATCAAATATTCCTGCAGCGGCGTCTTCATAGAACAAGTCACGGCCAGGTAGGTAAGCTCCCATGTTCTCCGTCAACGCATCCATAGCTGTCTCGACCGTAGTGCCGTCGGGCATTTCAACGGTTGCAAAGACTTCGAGATTTTTGCCTATTCCGAAAACGCTTTCGCCATTAAATGCAATCTGCTGGTCAACAACGGATCCATTGCGGGAGAACAGAAAGCCTTCTTGCCTGCTCAGAAGCACATCGCCCTCACGGTAGTTTCGCACTTTAAAGCCATCGTGAAGCACCGCTTCGTCAGCGATTGAAATATCAACTGCCAGCGCATCTGCGGCTGCCAACTTATTAAGTGATGCCTCCGCGATTGCTCTGGCGTCGGGCTGGGCATTCGCACACATCACCGCCATTGTGGTGCTCATCACGATCAAGACTTGTTTTGCTTTGTGCTCCATAATTGCTCTCCTCTCTTTTATCTGGCGTCAAAAGTCATAATTTTTTAGTAATTGCTATCGTTAGCAGGGACTTCCAGTATACGCAGCATGAAGCTGACGTTCTATTCTATCTAGCTAATAGATCTTTGATGAGCACGCTACCAGCCGCGCTTAACGGCACAACAGACGTTTTCGAACGAAGTCGCTACAAAAACCCCGTCGGGATCGCGATAAGGCACGCAGTACATCCAGACCAAATACTCGTTGCTGTGCTGCCAAACCTGTGCCCCGTAGCTTGCTGTTGTTGAGATTGTGCTGGTTGTCCGCAACGCTATCACGAACTACAGGGTGTCGGCGGGGCAGGATGTCGATTTCGTGCGTTAGGTCTGAATGAAGGTCTATATCGATAAGTCCCACTGCAGTCGAAAGAGAAGCTCGGAGGCAGTCTCATCGTCTTCTTCGGCATCTAGCCAGCTCAGGTCGACAGTGATCTTGTTGCGGTGGCCGTTGATAAACCAGTTACTGGCGAGAGAGTACTCTGTGTTTATCAGGTTCTCGTCAGCGCCGACTGCTCGCGGCCTTTTCAGGCCTGCTGACTCGGATACATAAGGCGATCCGCTCACGATAGCTCTTTTATTCTTCCTATACTTAGGTACATTTTTAGTTGGGGAAACAGTGTTTGATGAGTCTTTAAAGCTAAAAAGGTGTTGTTAAATTGTTCCAAAAAAGGACTCTAGATCAACCTGAAGGTACTGGGTTAGACTCACGTAAATTTAGTATGGGGGTATTCTGATCCTTAAAAGACTGAATAGTTTTTCTATTCCATTGATAAATTGTGGGGGTCTGTGCAAGTCAGCTTGTCACTTCCAGAAAAAGTCCCTCCTCACTCGGACGCCACAATGAGCAGGCGCACGTTACTGCCCGATGCAATATCGGGGCCGGCGACTCATGGCGGCTTCATCCCGAGCATCGAGGGGCTGCGCGCTCTGGCAGTGTTGGTGGTTTTGTTATTTCACCTGGACATTCCCGGTTTCAGCGCTGGTTACCTGGGCGTTGATCTATTCTTCGTCATCTCAGGCTTTATTATCACTCGGAATATACTGTTTGATCTGCGCGGCGACAGATTCTCATTAAAGGGATTTTATGTACGGCGCTTTCGGCGCCTGTTCCCTGCGCTTCTGGTGACTGTATTACTTACTCTGCTGGTCGCTATGTTGATACTGCCTCCGATGGAGTTGGCAAAGACTGCCAGGTCATCGATTTTTGCACTGTTTTCTCTGGCTAATATTAACTTCTGGTGGGAGTCTGGCTATTTTGATGCGGCCGCTAGTTCCAAACCTCTGCTGCATATGTGGTCGCTCAGTGTTGAAGAGCAGTTCTATCTTTTCTGGCCAGTACTGTTGCTGATACTGGCCACGTCACGCCGGCGCCTGATGATAACCTGCGTCTTTCTCGTATTGTCCCTGAGCGCATCGTTGGTGCTGCGGAACGACATGCCGAGCGGCATTTTTTACCTGCTCCCCTTTCGGGTGCACCAGCTGATGGCCGGGGCGTTGGTAGCCATGCTCACGCTGCGACTGACTGCAACCTCGATCAATGTCAGCACCTTATTGGCATCCATTGGTTTTATTCTCGTCACGGTGTTCATGGCCGGCCGTTTTTCGCCTGCGGTGGGGGCCGGTGTTGTCACCGTATTGGGTTTTTTACTGTTGTTGGGGCGGGAGTCTTCGCTGGCGCAAGTGCTTTATGCCAACAGGCCCATGCAATGGATTGGCGCGCGATCCTATGCGCTGTACCTGGTTCACTGGCCCATTATTGTTCTATTCAAATACGGTACGGATTTCGAGCTGAATATACCTGCGAGGCTATTGCTACTTATGTTGTCTACGGGCGCCGCCATTCTCTTGCACGAACTGGTAGAGAAACCTTTTCGTAAAAAGGGCGAAGACACCACCAGGGCACAGAAAATGGCCATGCCAGCGACAGCCTCCCTTCTGTTGGTCACAGTGCTGGTGGCAGGTACTCTCTGGCAGTTCGATGGTTTGCCATCGCGCATCGATGCCCGGATACAGAAAATTGTGGAAAGTGTCGATACTGAGCGGAATTTACGCAGGGGCGTTATTCGCTTTGGCCGGTGCAACCTGCACACAATGTACCAGTTCTCTGACTACGATGCCGAGACCTGCGCCACGATTGATCCGCAGCGCAAGAACGTCCTCATCCTGGGCGATAGTATGGCCGCGGATACCTACATGATGCTGTTCCAGACTTACCCGGACATTCATTTTTCCCAGGCCACCGCAGGAGCCTGTCCGGCCATGCTTCACATCACTCACGATGCGGGTCAGTATTCTGCCTGCCAGGCCCTGAATCGGTACCGATTTTCCGAACTTGTTGGGCTCAATGCAGATCTGGTGGTGCTGGCATCGATATGGAACGACAAGAGAATACCGCACCTCAAGGAGACCGTGGACTATCTTCAGTCACGCGGCAAAAAAGTGTTAGTCATTGGCCCCCGAGCCGTCTTCCCAGGCTCTGTACCCTTGCTGGCTTCCAGACAATCCTCATTTGATACGATCAACGCCGAATTGCGTGATCTTGTGGACATGAAGGCCGCACTGCTAGGCCGTATGCGAGAGGCCCTGCCCAATGTGCAAATCGTGGATATTGCGACCATGCAGTGTACACCCCACTGTGATGCTATCGAAGGTGATCGTCTACTTTATTTTGATAGCCAGCACTTCACTCCCCTAG
>PKCY01000308.1 GCA_002862985.1 Haliea sp. | reverse complement strand
GTTGTAATTTTCGGTTCTTGGAAAAATTCCCGCAGTGGGTCATCTGCCCGGAGATAGCGACACCGGGCGCAGCATCCTTCAGCTCGCGATTCATCTGTGTCAGTTGATCGCGGATGCCCTCGTGCATCCACATCATCTGGTCGTTAATACGTCCGTCTGCTTCAGTGGTGCAATAGCCTATGGTGGTCATAGCGGTACCTCCCTGGACGATATCTTTATGGAAGTTAAGCAGTAGTTCGCCGGGTATACCCTCCGGGGTCTTTCCCTCGTAAGTGGCGGCTTTAAGGATTCGGTTCTTAAGTGGCAGCTGGCCGAGAGTGGCCGGTGAGAAAGCTTTGGTCAGATGGTCGCTCATTGGACACCTTGATTAGAATTGGAGTAACGCCCGTAGCACTGAAATTCCTTGCAGGCAGGGCAGCTCCCCGTTCAAAAATAATGTGGCGGGGAAATACTAGTTGCATCACATCTTAACTGCTTGTGCATCCAACCGGTTATCTTGTTCAGAATTAAGGCAACGTGGATAGAAAACTTGAACCGTTTCCACTGTTTTTTATTGTGTTATATGGGACGAACGTCATAATAAAATATAGACGAAATCAATGAGGAGAGAGTCGCTATGTTCGGGGATAATCCTAACGACGAGACACTTAAAGCCAGTTGGGAGAATTTCTGCGACCAATTAAAAAGCGCAGGTGACCTTGTCTTTAGAGACAGTACCCCAGTTCAGGATATAGATAGAGCAAAGGGGCTGCGTATGCTTGCCAGAAATGTGTCGTTGGCATTGCAGTTTCATGTAGAGAACAGAAACCCAGATTTTCCGGAGTTATTGCACTATTTTGATCCCGTGCGCAAGCAGGGTGGAGACAATACCGATGCCCTTTACGTTGGTGCCCCCATTAACGGGGAACACACCTATCGTATTAGCGGGACGCGTGGCAATGCGCGTTACTTTGCGGTGACGGTGGTCGAGGATGGAAATACGCCCTGGGGCGGTGCCGTGGTTGGTAATTTGATAGACAGTGCTATCGATGTAAACCCCGATGGACACTTCGAAATAGTGCTTAGTCCCCAAGAGCATCCAGGCAACTGGATAGAAACCACACCGGGCAGCTGGCGCGTAACTGTGAGGCAATTTTTTGCAGACTGGGAGAACGAGGCGCCCATGGTGGCCCGCATCGATCGTATTGGTGAGCTGGAGCACGATCCGGTACTCACAGTAGCGCAAATTACTCATGGCCTGAGGGAGTCTGCCGCGTGGGTTCGCGATTCAACCTTTTACTGGGCTGATATGCTGAGTAAGTGGAAAGCGCAGTCCAACCAGTTTATGGCCTATCGCGAGCTAGATGACAACGCCATTGATGCCACCCCGGGCGGTGAGCCGCTGATCTGTTATTGGCAGGTGCCGGTGGATGAAGTGCTCATAGTGCGTGTTACCCCTCCGGCGGCTGATTACTGGGCGGTAGAGTTCGGTAATTGTTGGTGGGAAACCATGGATTATCGCTATCGCTTGTGCAGTACCAACTGCCATCACGCGGTGTTGGAAAACAACGGGGAGTTACTGTTGGTAGTGGCGCATGATGATCCGGGTCTGCCTAACTGGCTTGACCCATCTGGACACGTGGAAGGGTACATCACTGTGCGCTGGATCGGCGCGACAAACTTCCCTGCGCCACAGTGTATTCAGATGAAGCGCGAAGGATTGACGTCTTACCTGCCTACCACGGTGCGCACTATTAATTCCACGCAGCGCCGGATGCAGCTTGCAGCGCGCAGGCGCGGTATTATCAAGCGCTTTGGATACTAACGGTGGCTACTCACTAATGCCAAAAATTGTGGACCATTCCGCCCGGCGCGAAGAAATTGGTGCGATTGCTGCCAGCTTGATCGCGGAGGGCGGTATGGAACGTACGACGATCCGCGAGATCGCCAGTCGCAGCGGTTTTTCTAAGGGCGTTATCGAGCACTATTTTGAAGGTAAAGAAGAATTGATTTTCGCGGCGCTCAATTCGATAAATCAGGGGTACGAGCAGCGAGTCCATAATTCAGCGCTAGGCCTGAGTGGATTGTCCGCGTTGCGCCAACGCATTCTTGCGACATTGCCGGTGAACCGCACCATCAGGAATGAATGGAAAGTGCGGCTGGCGTTCTGGAGTATAGCTGCGATTGAATCGAAACTGTGTGCGCGGCAGACTGAGCATTTTGAAAAAGCCGTGGCGGTTTACGCTAATGACATTGCCTTGGCGATAGAGCACGGCGACATTCCTGCAGGTAATAACGCTGAACCTCTCGCCCGCAGACTTTTCACCTCCACTATCGGGATATCCACTGCAGCACTCTACAAGCCGCCGCAGGCTGGCAAAGTGTATTTGCAGGGGGAGCTCGAGTATCTTATGCAACGGTTGGCCTTGGGGCATTAATCCGCTACAACCTGGAAGGGCTGACTGGAAATCGACAAGGATAAATTTATGAATAAATCGAGTTCGCCTCTTTGGCGTGCGCCACCGCATCCCGATTGGCTGAGTACCGCGAATCGAGAAGGCAGTTATTTTAATCTTAGGGCGGTGGTGCCATTAGACGAGGCGTCCCTGCTGGGACATGCGCGCCAGGCCACCGGGTTGGAAGATTTTGGCGACGACCTATGGCGGGAGCCTTTTCTGATGCTGGTGAAGTCCTTAGAGGAAGAAGCTCAGCTGACCTTAATGGGTCGCCTCATGGCCAGGAACGATATTGTCCTGTGGCTTAGTGCTCGTCTTAAGGTCACAGACACGCTCAAGCGATATCCACAAATACTGCAGGAAGACGTTATTGCGCCTATGGTGATTGTCGGTCTGCCCCGGTCCGGTACGTCGATCCTGTTTGAATTGTTGTCCCAGGACCCGGAAGTGGGCGTGCCTCTGATGTGGGAGGCGTTGCAACCCTGCCCGCCACCTGAAACATCAACCTACACCACAGACCCGAGAATCGAGCAGGCGGACAAACTCTTTACCCAGTGGAATCGCGTCGCCCCCGAATTTCCCAGCATGCATGAGATGCGTGGGGACATTCCTGCGGAGTGCGGCTTGCTGATGGCGGGAACGTTTATTAGCGACCACATCGCCTCACTGCATCAAACACCCGGTTACAGTGCATGGTGTAATGAGACAGACTATCTGCCTGTGTACGAGTATCACAAAACAATCCTGCAGATTCTGCAGTGGAAAAATCCGCGCAAGCGTTGGCTTTTGAAGGCACCGGAGCATCAGGTGCACCTCGATACACTGTTGGCGGTCTACCCCGATGCGTGCATCGTGCAAACGCACCGCGATCCTATCAAATGTATGGCGTCGACGGCCAGTTTAATGGGTACCTTGTACTCCATGCGCAGTGACCAACCGTTCAATACCCAGATGTTTGACAACATCATCATGGGAGAGGGCACCGCCAGGCGACTTGAGCATGTGATAAAGCAGCGCGAACAGGGTATTGTGCCGGCCGCCAATATTGTGGATTCCCGCTACCAGGATCTGCTGGATGACCCCATAGCGTGCATCGCCAGGATTTACGCACATTTTGACATGACGCAGTCGGAAGCTGCCGTGAGATACATGCAGGAATACTTGTGGAAGAAGCCACAGGGTAAATTCGGCCAGCACACCTACAAGGTGGATGAAACCAGGAATCGGGATCGGCAGTTATTCAATCGCTACCAATCCTTGTACAACGTGCCGGACGAGCTATAAGGTCGACACCTCGCCATCTTTATAAATTAGATCAGGAAAGCCACATGAAAAAGTGGATAGTTTTTTTCTCGATCGCATTGAATTTACTCATTGTCGTACTCGCTTTGGGTGCATGGTTTAATCGCGACGTGTTTATTAGTGCCTTCGTCGAACAGTTATACATAGCGAGGGTGAGTTTCTTCGACAGTTATCCGTTAGAGGCAGGTGATGTGGTGATGCTGGGGGACAGCATTACTCATGGCGGGGAGTGGACCGAAATATTCCCCGCGCATAATGTCAAGAATCGCGGCATTGGCGGGGATACAACGGCGGGCGTCTTGAAGCGGCTTGATCCCATCGTAGCTAGGAAACCAGCGGCGATTTTTCTTAAGATAGGCACTAACGATCTCACACACGGCCCAGAACGCGATGTAAGTTATCAGCAGTACCGGGAAATTCTCAATACGATTCGATCGGAATCTCCAGCGACCGACATTTATGTGCAAAGCGTCCTGCCCCGAAAAGCTGAATTTCGTGAGGAGGTTGAGGCCTACAATCGTGAAATTCGCGAGATGGCCAATGAACTGGGTATCACCTACATTAACTTGTATCCCTCGTTCCTCGCGCCTGACGGTTCGATCCGTGACGAGTTGACCTACGATGAAATACACCTGACGGGACAGGGTTATCAACTGTGGCAGTCCTTACTGACCCCGGCAATGGCGGGATATCGAATACAGCTGCCCTGATCTCAAGAGTTTGTTGAGGCTCAATCTTCCGTGGACATGCGTAAGCAACGAAAAGAAACGTCCACGGTAACGGGAAGGTGATTGAGCTTTGCCACGCGTTCGAGTCCTGCGCGGCTGGCGCGATAAAGATGTGGTGTCATACTCAGCAGTTGATTGATTTTCAGCTGCTTAAGTGGCGTAGTTTGAAACCGTACCGTTGAAGTCTCTCCTACGGAAAAACCTGCAGACAGTGCATTTTTTGCTACGGTTGAGTCTGAATGCCTGACGCTGGGGTAAATTGTCTCTCGTAGTTCGATAAGGTGTTGCGGGCCCGCATCCACCATCAGTAATGTGCCGCCGGGTTTTAATATCTTTGCGAATGAGGGATATACGGGAAACCCAAACAGACTCAGCAGGCAGTCAATGCTGTTGTGTGCGAGCGGGATGTTGCGATTGCTCGCTACTATCCAGGTGGCCATCATTCGGCGCGTGGCGGCCTTTGTCGCCCACTTGGAAATATCGAATCCAATCATCGCCGGCGTACACCGATGGTCAGATTTCAGCTTTCTCCTCAGGTGCTCCAGGTAATATCCCTCACCGCAACCCGCATCGGCAATGATTGAATTTTCGTTGCACAGCGAACCGACGAGTTCAGCCAGGTGCTCGGCAATGGGCTGGTAATGACCGTTGTTCAAAAATTCTCTTCGCGCTGCCACCATGTCTTTGCCGTCACCCGGGTCATGGCTGCGCTTGTCCTGGGCACTCAACAGATTGACGTAGCCCTGCTTCGCAATGTCGAAACTGTGTCCATTATCACAGCACAGCGCATTGCCAAGCTGCCGCAGTGCTAGTTGATCCAGGGGGCAACACAGGCAGTCGTGGGAGACAAAGTTCAATTGCAAAACCGGCATGGACGGGAGTCGATGTGCTTGAGAGCCCGATGATTCACAGTAATTGCTGAGAAAAATAGTCCAGAATGTTGTTCAATGCCTCTCGCGTGGGATGGCCGCTTTCGTCAACGAAGTCCAGTGTCAGCACGGAGTGCCCTTTTCCGGGCAGAGTATGCGTCGCTACACGAGTGACGCCATCGTTGTTGAAGGCCTTATCAATAGCTTCAAACTTGGCGGCATTGCACAAGCGGTCTCCCGAAAAACGGTAGGTGTGCATAGGCGCCGTGTCATCGATGTGTTGACGAATATTGCGAATGTCCTGTGCAGACATATGTAGATCATAGGATTTCATTAATGGCATGGACGGCTGCGAACTCACAGCCGCCAATACGCTGTCGTCGCCCATCAGTGAGATCGCAAAATTCCCAGTCAGGCACATGCCAATGACACCAACCCCCTTGGTGTCTCGCTCAGTTTTGATCTCACGGCACAGTGCTTTGAGCCAATCAACAATGGGGCTGGTATGATTCTCTGCAAATAGGCTGAATTCCTTGCGCATGCAGAATACGCGCAGGAGGTTGCCGCCGGTTCTGACTTTTCCCAATGGGCCGAACAGGTGTGGGAGTATGACCTCAAAGTCCCTCGCTACAAATTCGTCTGCCAGTCTTAGCGTTTCGGGGCCGATCCCGGGAAGCTCTTGGATGATGACTACGGGCGCGCCGCTGCCGCGGCGATACACATCGTGGCTAATATTGTGGCCGTCGGTGGAGGCCGCCATGAAGGGCGCGCAACTGTATTCAGTAATGGGAGTGAAGGCGGTGGTCATGCGGATTCTTAGGGCCGGAGGCATCTCAGGGGTATATTCTCCTAATAGTACCGCTTTTGCGGCAAAGGTCGTACCGGGAATGGCTGCCCGAGTAACCGCTGTCCGCAGCATTTCAATTCTGTGATGTGAATCAAGTCACTAAATTAGCCCATAGCCTGCAATCGACGGACTTCTAATTGCGACTGAAGTTTTGTAACCTGATTATATGGGCTAACGATATACTAGGAGTCATTCCCAATGGGTGTGGATATTCAAGCAACAGACCTCGATGCTGCTGCCAAGGTCGCGACTGACGCTGGAAAGCCGGTAGAGGCCTTGCGCCAATTGATAGCAGCCAACCGACTGGCGCCGAAGTCGGAGCGAGAGATACTGATCCGGGATTTGCGACTCAATACCAATCTGTATGGTCCCCGTACTCCTGCGTCCGTGGGAGAGGCCCCGACGCTGCGCTACGAACAGGAAATGCCTGCCTGCTCCATGGCTGATATCACCCCGGACATTGTGCGTGCAGCATTCGCAGAACGCGGCTGTATTTATATACCAGGCGCTCTGGATAAAGGGACTGCCGACACTCTGCGAACTGCCATTGATAATGCTCAGAATGCCTGGCCAGAGGAGCAACCCGATCCCCGTTGGTATAGCCAGCCAAAAATGGCCTCACGGGAGCACGCGATCCAGGTTGCTGCTGCGCGAGACTTTGCACACAGGTCAGAGGGCACTCTGGCAGTGGATTCCCCTCGGGCCATGTTTCTGATTTGTGACATGCTCGAGCGCACTGGTGTCTCCGCTCTGGCTGAGAAATATCTGGGAGAAGCACCGGTTATGTCCGCCGATAAATTCATGTTGTGGCGTGTCGGACCTGGGGACTCAAATGGCGGATGGCACCAGGATGGACGTTTCCTGGGTGAGGGGATGAAAATTGCTTCTCTTAATATTTGGACTGCGCTGACAGACTGTGGTGAAAGTGCGCCAGGCATGGATTTGGTGCTGGATAATTTTAATCACTACATTATGGCAGAGCAAGGGAGTCACTTCGACTGGGCGGTATCGGACGCACAGGTTGATGAGCTTCGTAGCAGAACTCCCGTGGTGACGCCGCGCTTCAAGGCTGGTGATATGCTGATGTTTGATCATTGGTTTCTGCATCGCACTGGTCGCCGACCGGAGATGACTGACACCCGATATGCAATTGAATCGTGGTTCTTTGCACCCTCTGTATTCCCCATTGGCCGCTCTGCGATGATCGCCTGAGTTTAAAAGTGACGGATGATTGATTCCGCATACATCTCCATAAAGCGCTTCTTCTCATCCAGACTGGACTGCTTTTTGCCCAGCGCGTACTGGAAGGGGGGGGCGACGGTACTGGTGAGCCCTTTATCGACCAATCTTTGAAATAAAGCCAGATCGGGAGCGGCAGTAATTCCCAGCATGGCTTCGAATGGCAAATGCTCGCGCCCGTACTCTCGGCGCAGCACTTCCAGCCGTTCCAATAAAGGGGCTACCTCATCGGGGGCAGTGCCCGCTCCGATATAACCATCACCTATACGGGCTGCGCGTCGCAGTGCGATACCACTGGAACCGCCAATATAGATGCGCGGATTCGCCGTCGGCGCGGGACTAAGTTGTACCCGGGGAAAGTTAAAATAGTTGCCGTGGTGTTCCACCATTTCTCCCGTCCATAACTTGTGCAGCACATCAATTATTTCGTCCGTGATCTTGCCTCTGGCGCGAAAATCAACGCCGTAGATATCGAATTCCTCCTTCATCCAGCCAACTCCGACGCCCAGCACAAACCGATTGTCACTCAGCACTGCCAGTGTGGCACTGGCGCGAGCGACTTCATGGGGGTTGCGCAGCGGCAACACATAGACGCCGCAGGTGAATAGCAGCTTGCTGGTGACCGCGGCCATAGCCGCGAAGATTGCGGTTTGATCCGGGTATTCATCATCGGCCTGCATCGGTGGCAGGCCGTTCTCGGAATAGGGGTAATCGGGGATAATGGATTCGGGATACACCGCGTGGTCGCCACTCATGAGGCCGTGAAATCCCATCTCTTCGGCGAAGCGCGCAATGTCGATCAGTTGATCTGTCTCAGCCCAGGTGATGGCTTGCCAGAACTTCATGGTTGCTCCTTTACTTGGCTGATGAGGATGTTAGCGCTCAGTGCGATTCCCTTGGAATATTGAAGTAGCTCTCATAGAGTTTGAATAACTCGCGTAGTTCGTCAAGTTCCAGACCCGTATCAGTCAGCTGATATAGGTGTTTGCCGAATTTATCTGCCGGGTTGTTATCCAGGAAGGACTGCATGGCCGTCGCTGCTTGCTCCGACAGTTGCAGGTCGAAATGAGAATAAGCACGACGCACCGTTCCCACCTGGTCGGTCATGAAATCTTTGAAATACAAGTCCACAACCTGGCTGTCGGGAAGCTTGCCGGATTTCCGATAGGCCACGGTGTTGTTGTAGCCTTGGGCTAATCCTTGGGCGTAGTGGGCTGCCACGCGTGAAAGATCGCTGTGATCGCTGGATAGATTCTGCAGTGTGGCGGCCAGATTACTCATGGATATCACGGTGTTGAGAGGGTCACGATGCGTTTGTACGAATATCGCGTCGGGGTATTCGCGGTGTATATGTTCAAGATGCCACATATGCTGTGGCGACTTTAGTGCCCAGCGCTTACCAGGCGCTTTCCACTGGAGTACCTGTAAAAAGCGCCGGTGCCATTTCAGTGCCGAGCGCATATCGCAGTGCATCACCCAGTTGTCATAGGTGGGAACAAAAAACTGCACCAGGTAAATCATAGAGGTGAAATCATGAGAAGTCAGCGATACACATTCCTGTGCACGCTCAGCACCCATCGGGTGCATCTTTTTGAATTCCGGCAGGAGCTGGTCAACTCGATCCAGGTCAGCCTGCACTCTGGCTATACGGTGATCACTGCGATACGTCGCTGTCTCCGGTGGTGGCAAGGGATAGGCCGCCTCCCAGGACCGGGGCACGCGATTGTCAGAATCCATTGCCAGTAAATCGTGAAAGATAGTAGTCCCTGAGCGCGGCGGACCCACTACGAACAAGGGCTTTTCAATCGGTTGTTCCTCGATTTCAGGGTGGCGCTTCAGCAGATCCACCAGCCCCAGACGATTCTCCAGGGTTCGGAGCAAATCCGAGCGGGCAATAATTCGTCCCATGAGGCTGAGTTGAGCTTCATGTTCAAGACTCAGGAGCAGACTTGTTAATGGATTGCGAAAATCGTCCTCGCCGAAATCCGATAACCCTGTCTTTTTTTGCGCAGCCTTCAGTAGTGAATCGAAGTTGAGATCCACCGGGTTTAGGCCTACCGCGCTGGCACCGCGACCGGCAAGATTTAACAGGCGGATTGGTAATGGCATGTTGCTCATGTCAGTTACCCAGCTCGGCGTGCTTTACCACGACTGCCTTCGGCGTCTCGACGTCCCCGGGCGCCAGGAAATAACGCCAGAACACCATGCCAAATGGGTTGCCCTCCGTGTCCAGCCAGTTTGGCAGGCCGGGATTGCTATGGGCCAGAATCATTTTGAAACTGCCATCGCTCTCCAGCACAGTCTGGGCACGGTTGAGAGAAACACTGCGGCTGCTGTAGTCCAGTGTTTGCTGGAAACGATTCCACAGGCATACATTGGCAAAGCGGCAATCAGGCCAGCGACCTGTAATGACCAGCGCTTCGTCTGGTCCGATGAAAAATGGCGCCATGGAATAGTGCGCATCGTAGGCGGCTAAACCGAAATCGCCGGGCGGCACAGGCGGCGGGAACTCATTGGGTGTGAGCGATACAAAGTCCGGTAGAGGGCCATTGGCCATGGGCGGCATGCCCAGAGTGCGACTGCGTACCGCGTTACAGACCCTGCGAATTCCAGCGGCGACGCTCACGTCGTTGGGTGGGGTGGGCACGTCCTTCGCAGTCAGGCATTCAATATGCAGTCGCGGTTCCAGGTCGGGCTCTTTGGCCGCAGGACTGGTGTGCTCGAAGTAGTGTCGAGTCGTTACCCGCGATGCGCCCGGCTTCAGGGGTAACCAGTTCTTATCACGCGCCTCTCCCCCCAGATACAGGGTAAAGTTACCGTTACTGTCGAGCTCCAGATCTCCGTCGTTGATCACGCCACCGGTGTTGGTTGCCATGTGGCCATCCTCGGCCCCCTCCTCGATTGTTAATGAAAAATAGGCTGCGCCGTGTTTTCCACCGTGTATAACATAAGCGTGATCGGCGCTGACCGGGGCGTCGAAATAGATGGCGTCTGAGTTATCCCCTGTGAGTTTGCGGCTGGGAGTAACAATGCGCCGGAAGTCTGGACGTGTTGCATCTTGTTCGAAATACCCGACCAGCGCCGCTTCAAGAATATGCATGAGCGCGCGGTGGGAATCGACGACATCTTCAGCCGAGTTCAGGTTCCATTCGGGTCCGGACCATCGAGTGTCGATCTCCTGCAATAGTGAAATCAGCTCACCCAGCGCAATGCGACTTTGTGTTTCAGTACTCATAGTGACTCCATAGGTTTTTAGGTGGCATCAGCCGTAATGTGTGGATTGCGGGTCTCGTAGGGGATGTCAAAGCGCTCGCGATAGAATGTCATGCGTCGATCGACTTCAGCCGCATTGAGACCAAAGCCTTCCAAACTGTATTTGTGCGCGCCGTGCTTGTGTTGCTGGTTACTGTCGAGCCAGGCTTGCATCTGAGAGCGAGCCTCACTGGTAAAAGGTATGTGTAGAAAATCGTAAATTCCCTGCACAGCTTGTTCCCAGTCAGCCGTAATGTCAGCGTACATAATGTCATATTGGTTCTGCGGCGCCACCAACTCGTCTCTGACGCGTAGACTCTTGTGTAGCATGCGTTCTGTTTTAGTTAACCATTCCTGCCCCACCCACTGTGCACTGAGGCTGTCGCTATCCCTCACAATGGCATTCCAGACCATGGAACAGGTGGAGCCGACAACCTTGACCGGATCGCGGTGCGGACACACCAATTTTGCACCTGGAAAAACGTGCAGCAGAGCGTCCAGATCCTGCATGTGCTGTGGAGATTTAAGAACCCAGGGTTTATCAACAGGGTCTTCGCGAAACCAGGAAATGATTTTCATTAATCGCACCATATACTCGTAAGCATGATGCTGGCTGTGAGTCATCAGCCACTCGGCGAAGCTGGGTATCTTCGCCTGAATTTCAAAAAGCTGCGTGGAAAACCCGTGTTGCAGGAGACCGATCTCCTCTTCTACCTCGAAAGTACCCAATGGGTGGACTGCTGCAACCTGGGGGCTCATGTAAAGTACCGCTTTCAGGCCTTGTTCCAGTGAAGTGATGCGTGGATCAGTTTTTTGTGCTGACCTGGCGGCAAAACACTCGGCATAAGGTACCGGATAAACGGATTCCCAGGATTTCAGGTGCAGAAACTTTGGGTCTGCGGCTAGCAGTCGGTGCAACCGGGTTGTACCAGAACGCCCCAGTCCCACCACCACGACCGGGTCGGGAATTTCGCGTTCGAGAATTTCCGGGTGACGGGTGAGGAGATCTTCAGCGTATAAGCGATCCTTCAGCAGCCGCAAAATATTGGCCCGATTCATGAACCTACCCACAGGGTTCAAATCGGCTTCTTCTTCCAATGCACGAATCATCAACTGCATAGGTTCCAGAAAGTACTCGTCGCCGAAGTCGTCTAGTCCCGTTTCCTTTTTTGCGGTTGCGATCAGTGTATCGGGATTTAGATCGATTTTGGCCAGCCCCAGCGCGTTTGCCCCGCGGAGGATTTGGTTGATCACGCGCATTGGCCTGCGGTGGTAATCGGTCGATTTAAGTTGCATGGTTTTAATTGCTCTGCATATCCTTGAAC
>PKCY01000099.1 GCA_002862985.1 Haliea sp. | reverse complement strand
TTAATGTAAATCATTAGGAAGTCAATTTACCAGACTGTTTTAACGCATTATTCTCCCTCATATTATTCCCTCGCCTTGACCTAATTTCCACTAAAGTCACCCTAATTCGCTGATATTACAACGTTTTTTAGACATTGCTTGCTTGACACTTTCTCGATTACACAACTATAGTGTTGGTAAGTGGAGAGAAGTGGAATTTTTTGGCTTTATGTGGGTTAAAAATCCAAATTTGAGCGGGGAATAGCCGTGTTTCGCGGAGTACAGCATATCAACATGGACGCCAAGGGGCGGCTGGCAATGCCAGCGCGTCAGCGCGAGCCATTGCATGCCGAATCAGCGGGCCGGATGGTCGTCACTATCGATACTCAGGCCGCCTGCCTGGTCATCTACCCGCTGCCAGAGTGGGAGAGGATTGAGAAGGACATTCAAAACCTGCCTGCACTGAAACCCGCCGTGAAACGCTTTCAGCGACTCATGCTGGGTTACGCCACCGACCTGGAGTTGGACGGCAATGGTCGAGTGTTGCTGCCCCAACCCCTGCGTGACCACGCACAACTGGACAAGAAACTGGTGTTGGTTGGTCAGGGTAATAAATTGGAACTGTGGTCCGAAGCGCTATGGCTGGCGGAGCGCGATCAAGCGTTGCTCGATTCGGGCCCCGAGGCCGAATTGCCTGACGAATTAATGTCGCTGACGCTCTAGGTGACCTCTATGCATCAAACAGTGTTGTTGCAAGAGGCGGTTAAGGCTCTGGTAACGCACCCCGGTGGTTTCTATGTGGATGGCACTTTCGGTCGGGGCGGGCACAGCCGCTACCTGTTGGAGTGTCTTGATGAGCGTGGCCATGTGCTGGCCGTTGATAAAGATCAGACTGCCCAGATGGCGGCACAACAGTTGATAGAGGGCGAGCCCCGGTTTGAGTTTTTCCACGGGTCTTTCGCTCAGCTTCCCCATCAACTGCGTGGGATGGGGATCGACGCAGTTGATGGCATTTTATTGGACCTGGGCGTATCCAGCCCGCAGCTGGACGACGGTGAGCGGGGGTTCAGCTTTATGCAGGATGGCCCTCTGGACATGCGCATGGACACAAGTTGTGGTGAAACGGCCGCCCAGTGGCTGTCCCATGCTCAGCTTCAGGACATTACTGCGGTGTTAAAAGAATACGGCGAGGAGCGCTTTGCGCGTCGAATCGCATCGGCGATTATCGCGGCACGCGAGACATCTCCTATCGAGACTACCGGCCAGCTGGTGCGTGTTGTCAGCGAAGCCAATCCGCGTTGGGAAAAACACAAGCACCCTGCCACTCGTTCCTTTCAGGCTATCCGCATCAAGGTCAATCATGAAATTGAAGATCTGCAGGCGCTGCTATCTGCCGCGTTGGATATGTTGCGTGTAGGTGGTCGTCTGGTGGTGATCAGCTTTCACTCGCTCGAAGATCGTCTGGTCAAGCGTTATATGCGAAATATGGTGCGTGGCGACGCACTTCCGCGAGGTGTGCCGGTAACAGACGGAGCACTTAACAGGCGCATGCGATTAATAGGAAAGGCGATTAAAGCCAGTGAGCAGGAAGTTGCGGGCAACGTCCGTGCTCGCAGCGCGATCATGCGCGTCGCGGAAAAAATTAGTTAAACAATAAAATAAGTAGGGCAGATAGCGTGGTAAATAGCAGAGTGGTAAGCGCGACTGTGTGGCGTGGGACCGGTAGTGAGCTGGTCGCTTGCAATGCTGTCCTGGTAATACTGGTTGTATTGTCCGCCTTCGCCATTGTGCACTCTACCCATGCCTGTCGCGCGCTGTATGCCAAGCTGCAGGTTCTGGAGTCTTCTCAGTGGTATCTGCAGGAGGACTATGGGCGCTTGTTGCTGGAACAAAGTACCTGGGCTTCGCACTACCGTGTTGAAAAAGTCGCTCGAGGCGAGTTGGGAATGGTGGCGCCTGATCTGAATCATTTCAAGTTGGTTCCACAGTGAAGCCCGGTATCCGACAGTCGCTATCCCACTGGCGCTTTTATACCGTAGTGGGTGTTTTGTGCTGCCTTTTGGTGCTGCTGGTGTTGCGAGTGTTTTCTCTGCAAATATTTGACTATGAATTCCTGCAGGATGAGGGGGCGATGCGCTCGGTTCGCACCGCTGAAATACCTGCCTATCGCGGGGTGATTACTGATCGGCGCGGTGAGCCGTTGGCGGTAAGCACACCGGTGGTATCGATCTGGGCTAATCCGAAGATACTCAGAAATTCGGATCGGTTAGAAGAGTTGGCACAGGCGCTGGGTATGGAGCTGACCGGATTGCAGGACAAGTTGTCCCGCTATAGAAATAAGCAATTCATGTATTTGCAACGGCACCAGGTGCCGGAAGTCGCCCGAGCCGTTCTAGAAAAAAAGATTGCAGGTGTTTACGGCGAGAGAGAATACAGACGCTTTTATCCCGCTGGTGAGGTTGCTGCACAGCTGGTGGGATTAACCAACCTGGATGGCCAGGGGATAGCAGGTCTTGAACTGGCGTACAACGAATGGTTGCAAGGTACGCCGGGAAAGAAAAAATACATCAAGGATCTGCATGGGGAAGTGGTGCGTGATATAGGCGTACCACAGGTGGCGCAGCCGGGAAAAGATCTCACTCTGAGTATCGACCTGCGCCTCCAATTTATTCAGCACCGACAACTACAGCGTGCGGTCAACGCATTGGGTGCAGAGTCTGGAACTGTGGTGACACTGGACAGTCACACCGGCGAAGTGCTTGCCATGGTCAACTACCCGGTTTACAACCCTAATAGCCCAAAGGGAGGTAGTGCTGCGGGTATGCGCAATCGCGCAATGACCGATGTATACGAGCCAGGCTCTACAATGAAATCTCTGACGTTGGTGGCTGCATTGGAAAGTGGCCGATATACACCTGACACAATAATTGACACCTCGCCCGGTCGCATCCGGGTGGGTCCTAAAGTCTACCCCGATCCGCTCAATTATGGCGAGATTAGCGTGACCCGAGTACTGCAGAAATCCAGCCAGGTAGGGGTCACCAAGATTGCCCTTGATCTGGGCCATGAACCTATCTGGGAGGTTTTCAATCGATTTGGTATCGGGCAATCTCCCGGTACTGGTTTCCCGGGCGAAAGCGCAGGAGAGCTACCCAATCGACCGCGCTGGTATGCAACGGAGAAAGTCTCCCTGGCCTTTGGCTACGGTATTACCGCAACCCCACTGCAACTTGCCAACGCCTATACGGTGTTTGCTAATGGCGGCGTACAACGTCCGGTTTCATTGCTGGCCCTGGAGGGTGAAGTTCCAGCGGGGAAGCGAGTGATCTCCCGTGCGACTTCTATTCATATTTTGAACATGCTGCACGCTGTGACTTCCGACGATGGAACAGCGCGCAGAGCCCGTGTTCCCGGTTATCGGGTCGGTGGAAAAACGGGCACCGTGCACAAAGTCGGTCCCAGCGGTTACGAGAAGCACAAATATGTGGCCCTGTTTGCGGGAATCGCACCCGTCGACAATCCACGCATCGTTACTGTGGTTGTGATCAATGATCCGCAGGGCGAACGCTACGGTGGTGGCGCTGTG
The DNA here is from genome assembly GCA_002862985.1 of Haliea sp. Taxonomy (GTDB): domain Bacteria; phylum Pseudomonadota; class Gammaproteobacteria; order Pseudomonadales; family Halieaceae; genus Marimicrobium. Next base: position 8,534 of record PKCY01000099.1, on the reverse strand, counting down.
GCCGCGCCGGTATTTTCCGAAATAACAAATGATGCGCTGCGTATCCTCAATATACCGCCGACAGAAATCGGCAGTGTCGAAGTTGCCGCAACAATCGAGCAAGGAGGTCCTGCCTGATGATGGCAGTAGCCCGCGCAGATGTGCCAGCCATGTCACTTCCGGAATTGCTTGGAAGTAGTAACCCGTCCTATGCCGAAACGGTGATCAGCGGAATGCAGTTGGACAGCCGTAAAATTCAGCCGGGCGACGTATTCCTTGCGATGCCCGGAGAGATTTACGACGGCCGTCAGTTTATCGAGCAAGCCGTGGCCAATGGCGCGGCGGCCGTGGTGGCACAGGCACCCGTTGCAGGCTTCGTGGATGCCATTGCTGTGCCTTTGGTAGAGCTGCCGGAGTTGCGTTTTGATGCCGGCCAACTGGCGGCGCGATTTTATCGAAACCCCAGTCACGGTATGCGTGTGGTGGGTACGACCGGCACCAACGGCAAGACCACGACAAGCTGGATTCTGGCGCAGCTGTGCAGAGCGTTGGGCCAGAGCTGCGGTGTGATCGGTACCCTGGGTGCTACGCTCGAAGATAATATCAGTGAAACCAGTAATACCACGCCTGATCCCTTATCGCTGCAGCAGCAATTAGCGAGTTGGCTGGAACAGGGTGTGATTACTGTCAGCATGGAGGTTTCCTCGCATGCCTTGGAGCAGGGCCGGGTAAATGGCGTGCAATTTGAGACGGCTATTTACACCAACCTGTCACACGACCACCTTGATTATCACGGTACCATGGAAGCCTACGGTGGCGCCAAACTCAGATTGTTTGCGACCGAAGGCTTGCGTCATGCAGTGATTAATGCAGACGATGAATACGCTCAACATGTGCGTGCAGCAGTGGTTCCTGGCGCCCGGTCTATTACCTACTCTGTTAGTGGTGCGCCGGCGGATGTGCGCCTAGAGCAGGTCGAGTTCCAGTCCACGGGTGCGCGTGGTGTGTTGCACAGTCCCTGGGGAAAGACCGAGGTATTCAGTCCCCTTCCCGGCGTGTTTAATCTGTCGAATCTGGCCGCCGCAGTAGCCGCGTTGGCCGTTTCAGGAGCGGACCTCCAGGCCATTGTGGAGGCCGTTTCCAGTTTATGTCCTGTTCCCGGGCGCATGCAGGTTATCCCCAATACACTCAATTTTCAGGTGATCGTGGATTACGCCCACACTCCGGATGCGTTAGAGCAGGTGTTGAGCGCGCTCAGACCTCACGTCACAGGATCGCTCGTCACTGTGTTTGGTTGTGGTGGTGACCGGGACTGCGAGAAAAGACAGGTGATGGGGCGAATCGCCTGCACACTTTCCGATCGCGTAGTGGTGACCAGCGACAATCCGCGCAGTGAAGATCCTCTTCAGATTATGCGTGACGTCGAGTTGGGCTGCAGTGGGCAATACACATTGGAGAGTGATCGCGACCAGGCAATCGCGCTTGCGATCTCTGAGGCCAGTGGTGGTGATTGTGTGTTGATTGCAGGTAAGGGTCACGAGGATTATCAGCTGATTGAAGGCGAGCGTTTGCATTTCAGTGATGCGGATCAGGCCAATAAAGCATTGGCGGGGAGGGTGAATACGTGATGCGGCCGATGAGCCTCGCTGAATTGCAGGCGCCAATGGCAGCCCAACTTCAGGGTGGGGATGCGAGCATAGTAGGAGTGTCCACCGACAGTCGTAGCCTGCGACCAGGGGATTTATTTGTGGCCTTGCGCGGCGAAAATTTCGATGGTCACGACTATGTGACGCAGGTACAGGATAGTGGCGCATCTGCGCTACTCGTGAGTTCGCCGGTGTCTGCGGCTCTGCCCCAGTTACAAGTGCAGGATACGCAGAGGGCATTGGGGCTTCTTGGCGCCTATAACCGACGATTTTACGGTGGACCACTGGTAGCCATTACCGGTAGTAGCGGCAAAACTACTGTCAAGAATATGGTGCATGCTGTGTTCGCGCGCTGCGGTGAAACCCTCGCTACCCAGGGCAACTTCAACAATGAGATTGGTGTGCCGCTGACGCTGTTGCGGCTGCGACCCGAGGTCGAATTCGCTGTCGTGGAGATGGGCGCTGCCAGAGCCGGAGATATTGACTGGTTGTGTGAATTGGCACATCCCAATGTGGCGCTGTTGCTCAATGCTATGCCCGCGCACCTGGAAGGGTTCGGCAGTATTGAGGGCGTAGCCGCTGCCAAAGGTGAGATTTTTGATCGCCTTGGAGAGACCGACACCGCTGTTATTAATGCGGATCAGCCGTGGGCCAAAGTGTGGCGCAAGCGCGCGGGTGCGGCCAGAGTACTTGACTTTGGGCTGCAGCAGCCCGCGGCGATTGGCGCCCGAGATATTCAAAGCAGGGGCGTAGAGGGGGTTAGCTTTACCGCGTCTACGCCGGCCGGAGAGATGGTCATGCGCCTCTCTTTACCGGGTGTGCATAACGTGGCCAATGCCTTGGCTGCCGTTGCCGTGGGACTGGCTTGTGACATTGCGCTTACGGATATTCGTGATGGCCTTGAATCGGTACAGCCGGTTGATGGCCGTCTCTGTTCTGTGCGCTCTGAACTGGGCGCGTGTGTTATTGACGATTGTTACAACGCCAATCCCGGTTCAGTGCATGCGGCCATTGAATTACTGGCTGCCTGCGCTGGTCGGCGCACACTGTTGTTGGGTGCGATGGGTGAGTTGGGTGCTCTCAGCGCTGCCCTGCATCGGGAGGTTGGCGAATATGCACGAACCTGCGGAATCGACCAACTGTGGGGAGTAGGCGCGGAGCTGGAGGTGTGTGTAGATGCATTTGGCGCTGGTGGTCGCCATTTTGCAGATCGCACTGCCCTGCTGTCTGCCTTGCACGGTCAGTTTGGAGACGGGGATACCGTGCTGGTCAAAGGTTCGCGCAGTACGGGTATGGAGCTAATATTACAGGCCCTTCTGCCAGCACCAATGGCGGGGGAGGGCTAAGCGATGCTATTAGTAGTGGCAGAATACCTCACCCAGTATCAAAGTGGATTTAGTGTGTTTCAGTACCTAACGCTGCGCGGTATTTTGGCGGCCGGTACTGCCTTGGCTATCTCGCTGCTGGTCGGCCCGGTCATGATTAGGCGCCTGAATTTCCACCAGGTAGGTCAGTCTGTGCGTGATGATGGTCCCGAGAGCCACCTGAGCAAATCAGGTACGCCAACAATGGGTGGCGCCCTGTTACTTGTTGGCATTGCAGCATCCACGCTGCTTTGGGGCGACCTTAGCAATCCCTACCTGTGGATTGCATTACTGGTAACGGGATCGTTCGGCGCAGTCGGCTGGGTCGACGATTATCGTAAAGTGGTAGAGGGTGATTCTCGCGGTCTGCCGGCGCGCTGGAAATTATTCTGGCAGTCATTGGCAGGCTTCGCCGCCGCGTTCTATCTATATCTGGCGTTCGATTCGCCAGTCACTACGCAATTGTATATCCCCTTCTTCAAGGACTTTGCCTGGAGCATGGGGCCCCTGTTTATAGTGCTGACCTATTTCGTGATTGTCGGCGCGAGCAATGCTGTCAATCTCACCGACGGTCTTGATGGCCTGGCGATTTTACCGACGGTGCTCGTTGGCACTGCGCTGGGAATTATTGCTTACCTTACGGGCCGTGTTGATTTCGCTGAGTACCTGCACATTCCCTATATTGCCGGCAGCGGTGAATTGGCTGTTTTTTGTGGCGCTATCGCCGGAGCAGGTCTTGGTTTTCTTTGGTTCAATACCTATCCAGCCCAGGTTTTCATGGGCGATGTCGGTGCGCTTTCGCTGGGTGCTGCGTTAGGCACTGTGGCCGTTATTACGCGTCACGAAATCGTTTTCTTCATCATGGGCGGTATTTTTGTGCTGGAGACCGTATCGGTCATTCTCCAGGTCGCGTCTTTTAAATTAACCGGCAAGCGAATCTTCCGCATGGCGCCGATTCACCATCATTACGAATTGAAAGGTTGGCCGGAGCCGCGAGTCATCGTGCGCTTCTGGATTATCACAGTCATGTTGGTCCTGTTCGGACTGGCGACGTTGAAGTTGCGTTAGGTGAGAATGAAAGTGGCCCCACAGGTGCATGCAAGCAATGAAAGCCGGGTAGTAGTCGGCCTGGGTGCGACTGGTCTGTCCTGCGCGCGGTATTTGTATGCGCATAACCTGCCCTTTTGTGTGATCGACTCGCGGAAGCAGCCTCCTGGTCTGGATGAGTTGCAACGGGAAATGCCTGAAGTTCAGGTGTATGCGGGTGACTATCCCGCAGAAATAGTTGCTCATGCGTCAGAACTGGTGGTCAGCCCGGGCGTCGCCATGAGTGAGCCGATTATCCGCGAGGCGCTGACCGCGGGGGTGGCTGTGGTGGGTGATATCGATCTGTTTATGCGCGCGGCGACGGCGCCAGTTGTGGGTATCACTGGTTCCAATGCAAAGTCTACGGTGACAGAGCTACTTGGGAAGATGGCGGGTGCTGCGCAGTTAAATGTAGGCGTCGGTGGCAATCTGGGTACGCCAGCGTTGGAGCTGTTGGCGGATCACTGTGAACTGTATGTGCTGGAGCTTTCCAGTTTTCAATTGGAGCGGGCCGCTGCATTGCATCTGCAAGTCGCCACCGTTTTGAATGTCAGCCCTGACCACCTCGATCGCCACGGTGATCTGGCGGTTTACCGACAGGTCAAACATCGGATCTTTCGGGGTTGCGGCAATGTTGTCGTGAACCGGGACGACCCTAACACCGTGCCCGTGCTGGACGTTGACCTCCCTGTTGTTGGCTGGTGCATGCGCGAGCCCGAGTCCGGCGATTTTGGTTTGCGTGAACACGATGGTGTGGAATACCTGTGCCGCGGCGACCAGCAGTTGCTGCGCGTGCAGGATCTGGGTCTGAAGGGTCGACACAATGTGGCTAATGCGCTTGCTGCGTTGGCATTGGGATACAGTGTTGGACTGCCTTTGGCTGCGATGACGACAACATTGCAAACCTTCAAAGGCTTGCCGCATCGTTGTGAACTGGTTACCCGGCATGAGGGTGTGCGCTACGTCAATGATTCCAAGGGTACCAATGTCGGTTCGGTCGAAGCGGCCTTGCGCGGGCTCGGCGGAGAGCGCGATATCATTCTTATCGCCGGCGGCCAGGGTAAGGGCGCTGATTTTTCCCAGTTGCAGCAGGCAGTGACACAACATTGCAAGGCCCTGGTACTGATTGGTGAGGATGCCTCGCTACTCCAGCAAGTTCTTCAAGCCAGTGCGCCGGTTACACTGGCCTCTTCTATGGAAGAAGCGGTAACGATTGCAGTCGCGGCTGCTTCTTTCGGTGATACGGTACTGTTGTCGCCGGCCTGTGCCAGCTTTGATATGTTCACCGGTTATGTTCACCGTGGCGAAGTCTTTCGCAACGCGGTGGAACAGCTCTCGCAGGAGGGCGAATGAACGTCGCGGGCCAGCCGACTACCGTTTCAACCGCGCCGGATATGCCGATGATTTTGCTGGCATTGGCACTGCTCATGGTGGGGTTGGTGGCGATTAGTTCCGCTTCCATCGAATACGCCGACTGGCATTACCAGAATGCCTGGTACCACACCCAGCACCATTTAGTGTATTTGCTGGCATCAATTATCACTGCCGCCGCCGTCTATTGTGTCAAGCCGCAGTTCTGGTTGGATACGGGTTGGTGGTGGTTATTTGCCGCGCTAGCGCTTCTGATACTGGTGTTGATACCCGGCGTGGGTCGTGAAGTAAACGGCAGTCAGCGCTGGCTTCCCATCGGTCCGTTTACACTGCAGCCCTCGGAGTTTGCCAAGCTTGCGGTGGTAGTGTATCTGGCCGGATATATGGTGCGCCGTGAGTACGAAATGCGCAATCAATGGCAGGGCTTTCTCAAGCCCATGACAGTGCTGTTTGCCATGACCTTGTTGCTCATGATCGAACCGGATTTTGGCGCCACGGTGATAGTGTCTGCTGCGGCCTTTGGTATGTTATTTCTGGCCGGCGTCAAGCTGGGGCATTTTTTGCTGGTTTTGTTGGGCGCACTGGCTGCGCTGCTGGTGCTGGTTGTCAGCGAACCCTACCGGGTAAAGCGCTTAACCGCTTACACAGATCCCTGGGCAGATCCCTACAACACCGGTTTCCAGTTGACCCAATCGTTGATTGCCTTTGGGCGTGGCGAGTGGTTCGGTGTTGGCTTGGGAAATAGCGTGCAGAAGTTATTTTATCTACCCGAGGCACACACGGACTTTGTGTATTCCATTTGGGCCGAGGAAACAGGTTTTGTCGGCGCCATTGCGGTTATTGGATTGTACGCGGCGCTGATTGGCAGAATCCTGTGGGCGGGCCGCCAGTCTTTGAAAGTGGGCAATCCCTTCGGGGCTTACATATGCTACGGCGTCGCTCTAATATTTTCTGGTCAGGCCTTCATCAACATGGGTGTTAGCTCGGGGCTGTTGCCTACCAAAGGATTGACTCTGCCTTTTGTCAGCTACGGTGGCACCAGCCTGATTGTGTGTTGTGCCATGGTGGGCCTGGTGTTGCGTATTGACCGCGACACGCGCGCGTTGAAGCCGTCCGTGCGGAGGAAAAAATAGTGGCTACCGCGAAACCATTGATACTTATGATGGCAGGCGGCACGGGCGGACATGTGTATCCCGCACTGGCAGTTGCCACCGAGTTAATCGCCCGAGGCTACCGCGTGGAGTGGGTGGGAACTGTCAGGGGCCTGGAGCATCGGGTGGTTCCTGCTGCAGGCATTCTTTTGCACTGCCTGCCGGTACGTGGTGTGCGTGGGAAAAGTGTGCTGCATAAGTTGCTTGCACTGTGGTTTCTCGCACTTGCCTCTTGGCAAGCGCTATGGCTGGTCTTTCGCCGGTCTCCCGGCTGTGTTGTTGGCATGGGCGGCTATGTGGCGGGTCCGGCGGGAGTAGCCTCATGGCTATTACGCAAGCCGCTTCTGATCCACGAGCAAAATGCTGTAGCTGGGACTACTAACCGCATATTGGCTCCAATGGCGACTAAAATTGTGGCTGGTTTTCCTGGCGCGTTCAGTAAAGAGATAGCATACGTCGTGTTGGGTAATCCGGTACGCCGTCAGTTAATCATGGCCAGAGGCGTCAGCTCGTATGACTACACCGGCCAACGGCCTCTGCGTCTATTGGTGCTAGGCGGCAGCCTTGGTGCGCAGCCGATAAATGAAGTGATGCCTGGTGTTATTCAACAGCTAGCGCAAAGTCAGGGTGCCGGTATTGAGGTGTGGCACCAAAGTGGTGGTGGGCATGATGAGGAATTACGTCACCGCTACGGAGATCTATTGCAACAGGGTGTGCGGGTTGCTCCATTTATCGAAGAGATGTCTGAAGCGTATGCCTGGGCCGATTTAGTCCTTTGCCGCGCCGGCGCACTAACGGTTGCGGAGTTGTCCATCATGGGCAGACCAGCGATTCTGGTGCCGCTTCCGCACGCGATTGACGATCATCAGACGGCCAATGCGCGGGCGCTCACCCACTGCGGAGCTGCCGCCTTGTTGCATCAAAGTGATATGAGCGAGTCTACTCTGATCGATATGGTATTGGACTACCTAAAGTCACCACAGCGGCTTTCTGCGATGGCAGCGGCAGCTTATGCGGCAGCCACTCCGGATTCGGCCGAGCGCGTCAGTGATTGTTGTGAGGAACTGCTGTATGCCTGATGCCAATAGCGCCTACAGTCTCCCGGAAATGCGTCGCATTCGACGCATACACATGATTGGTATCGCCGGTGCAGGTATGAGTGGTATCGCCGAGGTACTGGTTAACCTCGGTTATGAGGTTGCGGGTTCTGATCTGCTGGCCAGCGCAGTGACCCAGCGATTGGCGCAACGCGGCATAGAAGTGTTTATTGGCCATGCTGAAAAAAATATTGGTCGCGCTGATGTGGTCGTTAGTTCCAGTGCCGTCGATGAAGAAAACCCCGAGGTGATTGCTGCTCGCAAAGCGCGTATTCCAGTGGTGCCGAGGGCGGAGATGTTGGCTGAACTGATGCGATACCGCCACGGTATTGCGGTGGCAGGCACTCATGGCAAGACTACAACCACGAGTCTGATCGCGGCTATTTTTGACGAAGGCGGTCTCGACCCTACATTTGTTATTGGTGGTCTGGTGAATAGTGTCGGTAGTAATGCTCAGTTGGGAGCAGGCAGAATATTGATAGCCGAGGCGGATGAAAGTGACGCGTCGTTTCTCCACCTGCAACCCATGGTAACGGTGATCACCAATATTGAAGCTGACCACATGGAAACTTACGGCGGTGACTTCGGCGTACTGCGCCGCACATTCCTGGATTTTCTCCACAACCTGCCGTTCTACGGCATTGCCGTCATGTGTATAGACGACCCGGTGGTGCGTGAGATGTTACCTGATGTATCGAGGCGAGTTATCACCTATGGCCTTTCCGAAGACGCTGATTATCGTATAGAAGAACTGCGCCGCAACGGACTAATGACTGCCTATGTAGTGCAAAGGCCAGATGATCGCGCGCCACTGGCGATCAATTTGAATATGCCTGGCAC
>PKCY01000133.1 GCA_002862985.1 Haliea sp. | reverse complement strand
ATACGGTCGCTGAAGCGACCCCAGCGCGGAGCTGCCAATCCGAAGATCAGTGCGGAGACAGCAATAATAGAGGTGATCTGCAATTCGCCTAACTGTACCTCCCGCCCCAGAGGCGCGAGGATGGCGAATACCAGTGACTGTCCCATCCCGGTGGCCATCAAGGCCAGAATGAGCACAGTCAGCTGCTGTCGGTTTAGTTGCCCGGGCGAAGGCATACCCCTCCTGCGGTTCTACTTGAGCTCAGAGGAGGACTTTTCGAGTACTCTGCGCGCTACAATAAGTTGTTGTATCTGCTGCGTGCCCTCAAAGATATCGAGAATCTTGGAGTCGCGTGCAAATTTCTCCAGCAAGTAATTTTCGCTGTAGCCCAGGCTCTGGCATAACGCTACGCAGCGCAGGGTGACATCGTTGCCCACCCGTCCTCCCTTGGCCTTACACATGGACGCTTCCATGGAATTGGGCGTTTTGTTGTCTGCCATCCACGCGGCTTTTAACACCAGTAAGCGGGCGCCCTGCCATTCGGCTTCCATTTCGTACAGCTGGGCTTCCAGGCTGCTGAGGTTGGAGGGTTTCTTGTCAAACTTGAGTTCCACGCCTTCCTCTTTGAGTAGGTCCTGACACATGTCCAACGCCGCCCGTGCGGTGCCAATAGCCATGGCTGCGACCGGTGGGCGCGTGTTATCAAACGTCTGCATAACACCGCCAAAAGCTTTTTTACGTCCCTCGGCGTCAGTGGCGATCTCTGAGCTGCCCAGCACGTTGGCTTTGGGAATGCGGCAGTCGTTAAAACTGATTGCCGCAGTGTCGGAGGCGCGAATACCAAGCTTGTGTTCCAGTCGCGTAACCTCACAGCCGGGCGTGCCTTTCTCGACGATAAAGGATTTGATGGCAGCTTTGCCCAGAGATTTATCCAGGGTAGCCCAGACTACCAGTGTGTCGCAGCGATCGCCGTCGGTAACATAAATCTTCTCGCCATTGAGTACCCACTCATCGCCATCGGCAACAGCCGTGGTACTTATATTGGCTGAGTCAGATCCCGTTCCTGGTTCTGTAATACACATGGCGGCATAGCTATCGCCGTACTTTTTAACCTGCTCAGGTGTGCCTACTGCAGAGATGGCAGCATTGCCCAGACCGCTGCCCGGCATTGCCAGAAACAGTCCGACATCCCCCCAGCACAGGCCGAAGAGGCCTACGACGGCGCCCATGTTGCCGCCGTTCACCACGGTGCCTTCAGGTAAGTCTTTTTTGGCCCCCCCGGACATCGAGGAGCGGCCACCACCGATGAGTTTGGCGGCTTCCTCCATTTCCTTGGGGTAGGTGTGTTCTTCCTTGTCATACTTGCGTGAGTAGGGCCGCATCATGTGTTCGGCTAGCAGCATGACCTGGTCGAATGTTTCTTGATGCTTCTTGGCGAGTTCGAGATTAATCATTGGCTTGTTTCCTGAATTCGAGGGTGGGTGGTCAGACGCTCGCAACGCCTTCCAGCGTGGCAATGGCGCGAAGGTTGCGGTACCACAGTTCCACCGGATGTTCCCGGCAGAAACCGTGCCCGCCCAGCAGTTGTACTCCGTCGGTGCCTATTTTCATGCTGTGTTTACTGCAGAATACCTTGGCCAGATAAGCGTTTTCGTGAAAGTCCAGGCCCTGTTCGGCGCGTGAGGCGGCGCGCCAGGTCATCAGGCGCATGGCCTCGAGCTCAATGGCGATGTCGGCGATCATAAAGGCCACGGACTGGCGGTTAGTGATGGGTTCGCCAAAGGCCACGCGCTCGTTACAGTAGGGGATAACATAGTCCAGCACCGCTTGGCAGGTGCCTACCGCCAACGCGCAGATACCCAGGCGACTGAGGTCGATGAAACGCTCCAGGTCAAAGTTGCCGCCCCCGAGCAGTGCACTGGCAGGTAGCTGCACATCCTTGAACTGCAGGGTCGTCAGCTGTGCTCCCAGTAAGCCCATATTATCTTCGGGCGTGCGGCTCATACCCTCGGGTGTACCCTCCACAATGAAGGCTGCCGGGTCTCCATTGTCCAGTTTGGCAATGACCAGCACCAGATCAGCGTCGATGCCCAGTGGCACCATGGATTTGGTGCCGGACAGGCTATAACCGTCGCCGTTTGCTGTTGCCGTTGTGTTCGGTTCCGCCGGCTCGAAAGTCGCTCTTGGCTCCAACAGTGCCGTCGTGGCGGCCTTGAACTCGCCCGTGCAGAAGAGCGGAAGGTACTTCTCGCGCTGTGCATCCGAGCCCTGGTCGAGCACGGTATTGACGAAGGCCAAAGGGACAATAGAGCCCAGCGCGAGTGCCATATCGCCATGCGCCAGGTCTTCAAATATGAGGGCATTCGATGTGGGCGAGCGATCGACACCAGCGCCCCCCAAAGCTTCGGAGATGGGCAGCAGCGTCAGTCCCAGTTCGGCGGTCTTTGGGTAAAAATCCTGTGCTGAACTCAAGCCCCCATCTACGGGTTGTGCCAGCGTTCTGATCTCTGCGGCGGCGAATCGTTGCATGCTCTCGCGATTCATGCGCTGTTCGTCTGTCAGCGTCAGATCAAATAACAGGTCTTGGGCGTCATCAGTCATTGTGTGCTCTCTTGGGTCATGGGTTTGCAGCAGTAAAGCTGGGTGCCTGAAGGCCTCCGATCAGGTAGTCCACCAGGTGGTTTAGCAGGGTGTCCTGGTCGAAATGACTCAGGTCACCTAACGGGGTGTGCGTAAGCCAGGCGACTTCTGCGACACCGTGAAGTACGTTAGTCGTCATAAACATGAGCCGCAGGCGCCTTACTGGCGTCGGAAGCTCGGGTAATTGTTCCTCCAGCGCATGGTCCAGACGCCGCCAAAAGGGCGCATATATTGTGTTCACTATTGCCGCAATGTCAGCATCGTTCTCGCTCACCAGTCGCGATAAAAAGTGTACACCGTCTGCGCCCCACGTTTGGCGTGCAGGCAGCAGCACGAGTGGGTGTAGGGTATCTCGACAGGCGCTGCGTAGCGAGCGCTGTGAAGATTTCTCTGCGCGCTGAGAATTGGCGATACGCCTCAGTTCGCGCGCGATCATTTCCACCAGGGCCTTTACTACGCCGAGTTTATTCTGAAAATGATAGTGCATAGCAGCTGAGTTTTTCGATCCGGATTCAGTGCTAATGCGGCGCAGAGAAACGGCGTGCAAACCTTCCCGTGCATACAAACGAAGCGCCGTTGACAGCAGCCGTTCACGGGTGGCGGCACTTTTTTCCGGTGCTGATTGAACGGTCGCAGTCATTGGGCCGTCAGTTTTTCCGGACTGGAAAATGCGAGTATCAACCGTGGATAGCTGACCGGAAACAGGCGACAAATCAGGGAGAGAATGACGGCGTCCGTGCCTATCAGCAGACGCTTTTTTCGCTTTTCGATAGCAGTGATAATTTTCTCGGCAGCGGTTTCCGGGCTGGTCCGGGCCATTTTTTCAAACTCGCTGCCCCGTTCCTCGGGTGTCATTGTGCCATCGCCGCCGCGCGCAACGCGGGCAATATTGGTCTTGATACCGCCGGGGTGCACGCAGCAAACATGTACGTTGGTGCCTTCCATTTCCTGGCGCAGGGCTTCGGTATAGCCGCGCACTGCAAATTTGGCCGCATTGTAGGCCGACTGGGTTGGTACGCTGAATAGCCCGAACACAGACGAAAGATTAACCAGGTGACCCTGAGTCGACTTACGCAATAGTGGCAGAAAAGCTTGCGTGCCGTAGACGACTCCCCAAAAATTGATGCCCATCAGCCATTCGAGATTTTCGTAGTCGCTGTCCTCAACGGTTGAAATCAGTGCTACACCGGCATTGTTGATGACAATGTCCACATGGCCTCGGGCGATACCGATCCGTTCGGCCCAGGCGTGTACACCGGCTTTATCCGCCACATCCAATACCTGGCCATCAGCCGATACATCTTTTCGTAGCAGCGTATCCAGGGTTTCATTCAGCCCTGTGGCATTGATATCGCTCAGGTACAGTTCGCAGCCCTCTCTATTGAGTTGCAACGCCAACGCTCGGCCAATGCCCGATCCAGCGCCAGTAATAACCGCGATTTTGCCGTGTGTGTATGTCATGCGAAAATGCCACCATCAAATGGGAATGCACAATAATAGGCGGTTTATCAGTTAAAGCAACTGCTTTACTGGAGCTATCCAGGGTGCCATCGGCGCCAATTGAATGTCAACTCTGCGGAAGCGTCGGCCGTCGGTGCTCAAAGTGCTCCGAAGGCGGGGTTTGAGCACTCTGAGTATAGACACTCTACGGCCCTTCCCCTACAATCTCACGCCAGATTACACACGTCCGGCCAGCGCACCGGATGGCAGTGTGTCCCTGTATATAACCAGTGCTGACGTAATGCCAAACGGCGAGATAGGAAGCCCTGTCTCGCTTTTTTTCGAGCGCCCGGCTGAGGGGCGCCCGGCTGAGGCGGAGGACGCTGGTTATGCCATTGATAGACGGAGGTTTGCTTGTCCATTCCGGCCATATTAGCCCTTGAAGATGGCAGTATTTTCAAAGGTTTGGCAATAGGTGCTGCAGGTACCTCGGTGGGTGAGGTGGTTTTTAATACTGCCATGAGTGGCTATCAGGAAATCCTGACCGACCCATCCTATGCCAGCCAGATTGTTACGCTGACTTACCCGCATATAGGCAACACCGGCACCAACGCGCAGGATGAGGAGTCCGGTTCGCTCTGGGCTGCCGGTCTGGTTATCAGGAATCTTCCGTTGCTGGCCAGCAATTACCGCAATCAGCAGAGTCTTTCGGATTATCTGACCAGTCGCAATATCGTCGCGATTGCAGAAATCGATACGCGCAGACTAACCCGCATTCTGCGTGATAAAGGCGCTCTTGGCGGTTGCCTCATGGCTGGTGAAGACGTCGATGAAGCAGAAGCGCTGAAACAAGCGAGAGCGTTTGCTGGCATCAAAGGCATGGATCTTGCGAAGAAGGTTACTGCACCAGACAGCTACACCTGGCGCGAAGGCAGTTGGGAGAGGGAGAGCGGTTATACTGAACGCCCTGATTCTGAACTACCCTGGCACGTGGTGGCTTACGATTTTGGGGTTAAGCGCAACATTCTGCGGATGTTGGTCGATCGTGGTTGTCGCCTGACCGTCGTGCCCGCACAGACACCCGCCGCCGATGTACTGGCAATGAAACCCGATGGAATCTTTCTTTCTAACGGGCCCGGAGATCCCCAGCCCTGCGTGTATGCCATCGAAGCAATTCAGGCCATTCTTGAGACCGATGTCCCGGTGTTCGGCATCTGTCTTGGACACCAGTTACTGGGTCTGGCGAGCGGCGCAAGCACCGTCAAGATGAAGTTCGGCCATCACGGCGCTAACCATCCAGTACAAAATATCGATAACGGTACAGTGCTGATCACCAGTCAGAACCACGGATTTGCGATCGACGAATCAAGCCTGCCGGCAACGTTACGCCCAACGCACAAGTCGCTGTTTGATGGCAGTCTGCAGGGGATACACCGCACCGACAAAGCGGCGTTCAGCTTTCAGGGCCATCCTGAAGCCAGTCCCGGTCCGCACGATGCTGCGCCACTGTTTGAACATTTTATTGAATTGATAACTGTACGGGCCCAAAAGAAGTAAACCACCATGCCAAAGCGCACCGACATAAATAGCATCCTGATTCTCGGTGCCGGTCCTATTATCATAGGGCAGGCCTGCGAGTTCGATTACTCCGGTGCTCAGGCTTGCAAGGCCCTGCGTGAGGAGGGTTACCGGGTCATATTGGTAAACTCCAATCCGGCTACGATTATGACTGACCCGTCTATGGCGGACGCCACCTACATCGAGCCCATTGAGTGGAAAACGGTGGAGCGCATTATCGAGGTGGAAAAGCCCGATGCTCTGCTGCCGACCATGGGTGGGCAAACGGCGCTTAACTGCGCGCTGGATCTGGCCAGCAAGGGCGTTTTGCAAAAGCACGGTGTGGAGATGATTGGCGCTACGAAGGAGGCTATCGACAAGGCTGAAGATCGTCAACTGTTCGACGAGGCCATGCAGCGCATTGGTCTGGATACGCCCCGTTCAGCTACCGCGCACAGCCTGGAAGAGGCTTTACAGGTTCTGGATTCGATTGGTTTGCCGTGCATTATCCGTCCTTCCTTCACTATGGGTGGCTCTGGCGGTGGCATTGCCTACAACCGTGGCGAGTTCGAAGACATTTGCCGGCGGGGGCTTAGCTTGTCGCCGACCAGTGAGGTGTTGATTGACGAATCCCTCATTGGATGGAAAGAGTTTGAGATGGAGGTGGTTCGCGATAAGAACGACAATTGCATCATCGTCTGCTCTATCGAGAACTTTGACGCCATGGGCGTGCACACAGGAGACTCTATCACCGTTGCGCCGGCACAGACGCTAACCGACAAGGAATACCAGGTCATGCGCAATGCCTCACTGGCGGTATTGCGTGAAATTGGTGTGGAGACGGGTGGGTCCAATGTCCAATTCGGGCAGGATCCGGAAACGGGGCGCATGGTTATCATTGAGATGAACCCGCGGGTGTCTCGATCCTCGGCGCTGGCCTCCAAAGCAACCGGCTTCCCTATTGCCAAGGTGGCCGCGAAGCTTGCGATTGGCTATACCCTGGATGAGCTGCAAAACGATATTACCGGCGGAGCGACACCAGCGTCGTTCGAGCCATCGATTGATTACGTCGTTACCAAGCTCCCCCGGTTTGCTTTTGAAAAGTTTCCCGGCGCCGATACCCTCCTCACCACGCAGATGAAATCTGTGGGTGAAGTCATGGCCATTGGCCGCACATTTCAGGAGTCGTTGCAAAAAGCCCTGCGCGGCCTGGAGGTGGGCTCTGCTGGCTTTGAACACAAGATAGATGTCGAGGACCCTGAAAGACGCGAAGCATTGATCGCGGAACTGACCAATCCTGGCCCGGATCGTATCTGGTACATCGGTGATGCCTTTCGCGCAAATATGAGTATAGACGAGGTGTACCGTTACTCCGGAGTGGATCCGTGGTTCCTGGTGCAGATCAAGGATTTAATCGCAACCGAAGACGGTTTAAAAACGGTTGAACTGCAGGAGATGGGCCACGCGCTAATGTTCGCGCTAAAGCGTAAGGGTTTCTCAGACGAACGTCTGGCGGTTTTGATGAATGCCTCTGAAAATCAGGTACGTGAGCACCGTCACGCCCTGGGGGTTCGTCCTGTATACAAACGCGTGGATACATGCGCTGCTGAATTTGTTTCCGCTACGGCCTATATGTACTCGACCTACGAGGAAGAATGTGAAGCGGCACCAACCGATCGGGACAAAATTCTGGTACTGGGCGGCGGGCCCAACCGCATCGGCCAGGGGATTGAGTTCGATTACTGTTGTGTACACGCTGCGTTAGCATTGCACGAGGATGGCTTTGAAACCATCATGATCAACTGCAATCCTGAAACGGTTTCTACTGACTATGACACTTCCGATCGTCTTTACTTTGAGCCGGTGACGCTGGAGGACGTTCTGGAGATTGTTAATCTGGAAAAGCCCAAAGGTGTGATCGTGCAGTTTGGTGGTCAGACGCCACTCAAGTTGGCGCGGGCCCTGGAAGCCCAGGGGGTGCCCATCGTTGGCACTACTCCCGACGCCATCGACCGCGCTGAAGACCGGGAACGATTCCAGAAGATGATCCAGAAGCTGGACCTTTTGCAGCCTGCCAATACCACAGTGCGCAGTACTTCAGAAGCCGTCGCAGCGGCAAAGAACATAGGATACCCCCTAGTGGTGCGTCCCTCATATGTGTTGGGCGGTCGCGCTATGGAGATTGTCTATCGGGAAGAAGACCTGCTGCGTTATATGCGCGATGCGGTGCAGGCCTCCGACGATGCCCCGGTGTTACTCGATAGCTTTCTTAGTGCCGCCATTGAAGTGGATATCGACGCGGTGAGCGATGGCAAGGAGGTTGTCATTGGCGCCATCATGCAGCACATAGAGCAGGCTGGCGTTCACTCCGGCGACTCCGCTTGCTCGCTACCGCCTTATAGCCTGGAGCCTGAATTACAGGATGAAATGCGCGAGCAGGTGAAAAAAATGGCCCTTGAACTCGGGGTTAAGGGTTTGATGAACGTACAGCTGGCCTGGCAGGACGGTGAGATTTACGTTATCGAGGTTAACCCACGTGCTTCGCGCACTGTGCCGTTTGTGTCGAAGTGCATTGGCGCCTCCCTTGCTAAAGTGGCCGCCCGCTGTATGGTCGGACAGACACTGGCCGAACAGGGTTTTACCGAAGAGATTGTGCCGCCCTACCACTGCGTGAAGGAAGCGGTTCTGCCCTTCAATAAGTTTCTTGGCGTTGATCCGATACTAGGGCCAGAGATGAAGTCCACCGGTGAGGTAATGGGAACAGGTGACACTTTCGCCGAAGCATTTGCCAAAGCGCAATTAGGTGCGGGCAGTGGGGCGCCCTCAAAAGGCACCGTCCTGATCAGTGTGCGCGACGTGGATAAACCAGGCGTCCTGGCGGTAGCCCGCGATCTTGCCGAGATGGGCTTTTCTCTCGTGGCTACAAGCGGTACCGCACAAGCGCTGGAGCAGGCTGGCCTCGTTGTGCGTCGGGTCAACAAAGTGCTGGAGGGAAGACCGCATATTGTCGACATGATCAAGAACGATGAAGCAGACTTCATCATCAATACCACCGAGGGGCGCCGCGCCATTGAGGACTCAGCTCCGATCCGCGCCAGCGCCGAGTCTCATCGGGTATTTTATACGACCACTCTGACTGCAGCCGAGGCGATCTGCATGGCTTTGAAGTTTAAGGGCGACCAAACAAGAGTGCGACGTCTACAAGACCTGCACGGGAGAACGGGCACATGAACAGGTTTCCGATGACACTGGTCGGTGAAGCCCGCTTGCGCGAGGAATTGGATCAGCTTAAGAAAGTAGATCGTCCGCGCATTGTGCAAGCTATTGCCGAGGCGCGCGCGCATGGAGATCTGAAGGAAAATGCGGAGTATCACGCGGCTCGCGAGCAACAGAGTTTTGCCGAGGGTCGTATTCTGGAAATCGAAGGCAAGCTGGGTAATGCCCAGGTCATTGATATTCAGAAAATCCCCAAGACGGGCAAAGTGATTTTTGGTGTGACTGCCGACCTGCTTAACCTGGGCACGAACGAGACCGTCACCTATCGCATCGTGGGTGAAGATGAGGCAGATATTAAGAACAACCTGATCTCGGTGGGATCTCCCATTGCACGTGCCTTAATAGGCAAGGAAGAGGGTGATGTTGTCGTTGTCAAAGCGCCAGGTGGCGATATCGAGTACGAGATTGATCAGGTGCACCATATCTGACAGGTTCGAGACGTTGATAGAGTTGTCTGGAGTCTGTATCGATAAAAGGTTCGATCCAGGAATTCCCGATGCCGGCGGTAAATTCTGCCGCCAGTCCCTCTCGATTGTCGGATGTCTTTAACCTGCCCTGATGCGATAGCTGCTCAAATAACTCGCTGAGGATGTGCGTCCGCTCTGACCTATGCGCGATCAAGAAACCCGCACCTTGAGACAATCTTGCCCGGTATTTCAGCTTCGGTGTAAGCCAATAATACAAACAATTCTCATTTAGGTTAAGCTTGTGCGCCATTTCTCTATTAACAAACCACTATGAAGCGCTCTCTCTGGTCGCTGAAAACCGGTGACCACTGCGAAATACTGGGCTATGACAATGCGCTGGATGAGAAATATCGCATCCGCCTGATGGAGTTTGGCTTTCATCCAGGTGAGTCGGTCTCTTGTTTGCAGTCGCTCGCTTTTGGCGCCCCCAAGGTGTATCGCGTGAGCAATACAGTGTATTCGCTGGACGATGAAGTCGCCGCGCATGTGCTGGTCAGGGTCACGTCGTAGCATGAGTAAAGTCCTCCTGATGGGCAGTCCCAACTCGGGTAAAAGCCTGCTGTTTAATCGTCTGACCGGGCTGCATCACAAGGTCGCAAATTTTCCGGGTATTACCGTCGATATCAGTGTTGGCCACCTCAAGGCGCTGCCCGAAATGGAATTGGTCGACTTCCCCGGCACTTACTCGTTACAGGCGATTTCTGCGGACGAGCGGGTTGCAGTCGAGCATTTTGAGCGCGCCTTGTTGGACTCGGATGTCAGTCAGGTGCTGTGTATTATCGACGCTACGCGCCTGGAAAAAAGCCTTTATTTCACTCTGCAGGTTATTCGTGAATGCAGGAGACACGGCAAGCGCGTCTCCGTGCTGGCGAACATGACAGATGTCCTGGATTCCCACAATCTTTCTCTGGATGTCGAGAAATTGGGAAATGCGCTGTCAGCAACTGTCTTACCGATTTCCGCGCGCTCAGGTAAAGGAATTGATGCCGTTATTGGGGCGTTGAAACAGGAGGCGCCGCTGCATACGACACAAGGCGCAGATCCGGAGTTGGAGATTTCCGATGAGGTGTTGCGTTCCACGGCGCACCGGCTGGCGCATCAGTTTGGCCCCGAGGGCGATGTGCTGATCAGGAACCAGACCCGGCTGGATGGCATCTTTCTCAATTCATGGGCTGGCGGCATCGCATTTTTCCTCATCATGTACTTGCTATTCCAATCCATCTTCACCTGGTCGGCGCCACTGATGGATTCGGTGGAATATATTCTCAGTAGCGTTGCCGACGTCGTTTTACCGTTAATCAGCAATCAGACGATCAAGGATTTCACAGCAGATGCACTATTTGGCGGTATAGGGGCTTTTTTAGTCTTTGTCCCGCAAATATTTATCCTGACATTTGTCATCGGTTTGCTGGAGGACTCCGGCTATATGGCGCGCGCCGCCCTGATATGCCACAAACCACTGCGCTTGTTCGGTTTAACCGGGAAAAGTTTTATTCCCATGTTGTCGGGGGTCGCCTGCGCAATTCCCGCGATATATGCTGCACGTGCTATCGATTCCCCACGCAAACGGCTGCTGACGTATATGGCAATACCGTTAATGCCTTGTTCTGCGCGTTTGCCTGTTTATACGCTGCTGATTGCTGCCTTTATTCCCGCGGGTACCGCGCTGGGTGGACTATTCGGATGGCAGGGCTTGGCCATGTTCGTCATTTATTTTTTCGGCATGATGTGCGGATTGCTGGTGACCGCATTGGTATCACGCATCAGCGCCGATCATTACAATGACCTTCCGTTTGTGCTCGAGCTGCCGCCTTATCGTTTGCCCAGTTTGACCCCCCTGCTACGCAACTGCTGGAACCGTTCAAAACACTTTGTGACCAAGGCGGGAAAAATTATTTTTGCGGTAACGGTGGTGGTATGGGTGTTAGGCTATTTCCCCAACTTCGGTGCCGATCTGGGTGCTTCCTGGTTGGGTCGTATGGGCCAATTTATCGAGCCACTGTTTGCGCCACTGGGCCTTGATTGGCGTTATGGTGTTGCCATACTGAGTTCCTTCCTAGCGCGGGAGGTCTTTGTTGGCACCCTGGGCACCATTTTTGGCATTGAGTCTGCGGATGAACACATGGCTCCTCTGGTGCAACAGATTCAAAATAGCGATCTTGCTCTGGGTTCCGGGCTGGCTTTGTTGGTGTTTTTTGCCATCGCGCTGCAGTGTGTTTCGACCCTGGCGATTTTGTCCAAAGAGAGCGAATCAAGTTCACTGGCGGTGAAGATGTTTGCCGGATACTTTCTGTTTGCTTATGTGGCGGCGATTCTTGTGTATCAACTCACGGGCTTGCTAACCTGAGACCAGACTTGCTAGTCCATTCGCTCGTGTTGAAACAGTCTGACCTGGGCAAGCACTAGCTGTGCCACAAGATTTACAAGCAAAGCGTGATTTTCTTGTCGAATGCCCTCCAGCCCTGCATTAATCTGATGGTCCAGGCGATTTTTTTCCGCATCGTCCAGATGCGCGGGGAGTTCCACGCTAAAACTATACTGCTCTGCCGTGCTCAATTGTGCATACATTTCAGTCAGCTGCTGGGCGGCGAAATCGATGAGTCGATCATCGGCGCCTTTTGTTGTGAGAAGTTCGCGTACCTGGCGATCCAAGAACGCCAGACCTTGTGTCTGATGTGACGGGAATTCGAGAATATCTGCCATGCTTTTTTCCAATAGAATGGAGTCCTTGCATGATAGCGAAAGCGGGGCAGGGGT
>PKCY01000140.1 GCA_002862985.1 Haliea sp. | reverse complement strand
GATGTCTTCACTTTCTAAGAACGGGTCAATATTGTCATTGCCCTGAAGCGCTGTAGTGGAATAATTGCACGGCTCTAAAGAATCACCACACAATGCGCTGGCACCCGTCTTCCAACCCATGAACTGCCAGCCTGTGGCCGGCACCGCCTCAAAGGTCTCATCAAAATAGGTGTCGGCTATGTCGATGGTGCATATCTGCCCAGCGGCGCATTCTATTGCTGAGGACGTGGCAGTCACACTGCCCTCAACGGGCGCCTCGATCTCGATCTTACAGCCAGCAAGGACTACTAGCGCAGTGTATGAAGCAAAACGTCGATAGTCCATCATGTAACCTTTTTATTTGTCTAGCTGTTAGCTCAACCGTCAGGCAGACGATTCCACAATAGGTTCCCTGCCACCATACGTATCTTTACTGATCTTGTTGCCCTGCAAACCGAGCCGCCTTGCGCCGCGATTGCGTAGGTCTCACACTCTCATGTGTCCCTCTATCTGTCATTGTCTTTACTAACGCATATTTTGTCATTTTGAACTGACCAAGCGGTAGATAGTCATTGATACGTGCAATTGTCTTCGACGCTGCCGCAACCCTCACTATTGCGTGGATTATGGTCCGCGAGGTTCTGGTAGAGCCGGTTCTATGTGAAAAATTAATCAGGCGGCTATGACGCCTGTCGCGCAGGCGATGATACTCTTGGCCTGATCGCTATTCGACACTGCACCTATAGCCAGTTCAAGCTCTGCAACATTCAGAGCGTGCTAACGGTGCTTTCCATCTGACCTACACGGGTCACCGGTGAATGGTTTTGTTGCTCTATTTCTGCTGGCGGCAGGTGACTGACAATCATGAAGTCGGGCACTAGCAGAGGGTTCTCTGGCAAATACTGCCGCATGTTATCCAGCCACTGCTTCAGCGCCGGTATCTCGGCAATTTTTAAGTCCTGCTCAATACCCACCATGTGGTTGAATACCACTTGTGGGTAAATGGCGAAATCGACCAGTGAAGGCTGCCCTAGGCCGCCAAAGAAGGGCCCTTCTTTAAAGTGTCGCAGGAGTTCCATTCCTACCCGCATTTGCATGTCGGGTAATAATTCAGTTTGGTCAATATCACAAAGCATATGCTTGATGAATGGTGCCATCTTTAGCAACTCTGGCCAGACGTTGCGGACCTCATCCGACAGCGGTGTCTGGCTGCTAACTATCGCTGACAGCCGCCAGGCCGTCTGCCTAAATCTGGTGGTCATTTCACCCTCGTGTGCAAACCTGAATGCACTGAGGATCAGGCTGTCCGTCACCCATTTATCCATGTTTAAAATCAGGTCCCGCTCCCGTGCGTTGCGACCAAACAGCGGTTGAGTGGGAAACAGCTCATCCAGCCACAGGGCCAGGGGTGTGGAGTCATTGCGCCACTCGTCATCGATTTGCAGGACCGGCACCTGTGTCTGGCGGGTAAATGCGATCTGCTCGGGGTTAGTCGGATCGACAGCTACAAATTCGAACGGCAGCTTCTTAAAATAGAGACAGCAGCCTAGCTTGCGCACAAAAGGACTCGTTGAATAGCCGTAGAGTCTGATTTTCGCCATTAGTCTTCCTTAAAGTAAGGGCATAGACGGCAAAGAGTTGATCTTTCGGGGCCGCATTACCGTATACGCCATGATGCCTTAGTTAAACGGTATTCAGTATGTCCTGCCAACCCGGAATATTGTCATTTTTTTCCGAATGATAAGCGGGCAGTGCCGGCGAACAGAAATGTGATGTAGGATCGCGATTATGGATGCTTTGTCGGATATTTTGAAAGCCACTCGCTGGTCAGCCCGAACCTATTTCAACACGGCCGGCAAGGGGCCTTGGTGCATGCAGATTCTCTATCGGCCTCAAGGCGTCTTTCATGCAATTCTGAAAGGGCGCTGTTACTTGCGCCAAAGCGGTGGCGCGGAGGTAATTGCCCTGGAAGAAGGAGATGTCATTGCTTTCCCTACCGGCGGCGAGCACAAGATAAGTGGCACCGTAAAAAACTTGAAACTTTCCGCTGGTAACGTTATCAGGGTGCCGCAAGATGATGACGTGATGGTGTTCAAGCATGGCGCCGTCAACTTTTCGCAGCGAAAGCCCGATGAGCATTCGTCAGCACCTGTCCAGTGGGTCAGCGGGATAATGTCCTACGATACCTCGATCCAACATCCCCTGTTGAAAGAATTACCCTGTTCGATCCACGTCGGCGAACAGGAAAGAGACGTCCGTCAGATTTTACAAAGCGTGATCAGTGTACTTGTCAACGAGAATAAGGCAGAGACGCCAGGGTCAGAATTAACAACAGACCGTATGACAGAGGTACTCTTCCTACAGTTACTGCGGTGCCACATGCAGAGATCGACTCAGCCAACGGGCTATTTTGCTGCGCTTTCGCATCGAAATATTGGTGTGGCTTTAAATCTCATCCATACCGAGAGTGACGGATTGTTGACGGTGGAGTCGCTGTGTGACTCAGCGGCAATGAGTCGTACCCGCTTTAACGCGTGTTTTACACAATTGGTCGGCGAGACACCGAAGGCTTATCTGTCCAATACTCGCCTGTTGCGCGCGAAAACAAAATTGCAAGACAGCCCGGAGCCTGTAACGAGCATAGCCGAGGCAGCGGGTTATTCGTCGGACTCATCATTCAGCAAAGCAGTCAAGAAGCGCTTTGGCATGACGCCGGGAGAACTCCGAAAGTTGGATCACTAGCAGTACCGAAGGCTAGCCTGGCCCAATTCAGGCCTTTATTTTTGAATAATTGTGATCATGTGATTGCGTTGAATGAAATGACAACAAATACGGCCTCAGAGACAATGACTAGGTGCACGCTGCATGAGACATTGCTAGCGTCGATAGAGAAATAATTTAAAACGGTGGGTTGTATGCGAGATCAAGCGCTAAAAAACGTGGTTATCTGGCTAGCCTTTATCCTCCTTGTGGCACCGGGAGCTCGGGCGCAAGCTCAGCTGTCTGGCCCGACGCTGGACGAGCCTTTCCACATGCCGACCCTGACCGACACCAGCACGCTTGACGTGGTGGTGGTCGAGCCCTGGCACGTCGACACCATTAACGGTACTACGCGACAGAAGCTGATTAATATCCACGTCGATGACTGGTGGCCGGGCGTTGAGATCCGGGTGCCCGTGCGGCTTGTTGTCCCACTGCAGGGTACCGTAGCGGGTTTCGTCATCACCGGTTCGGCGCTGGAAGGAACAGGTGAGGGCGATAAGAATATATCCGCGGGTCCGCAGGTGGCTCTCGACGGCGGTGTCGGGGTGGTCATGACCAAGATCAAAAGCCTCGGGAGTTATCCAGAGTTGTCCTCGCTGCCGACGCGGACAGCGCTGCGTAATCGCTTCCTGCAGGAGGATCTCGACTGGCGCTATACGGAGTTTTACTTCTGGGGCGCTATTATGATGCGTGCGATTACCGCGGCCTTTGACGACGATTTGTTCCTGCCCGGCCCGGTCATTGCGCACGGTGGCTCCAAGAACGGCATCACGCCGCTGATCTCATCTATTCACGACGCGCGCATCACCGCGGTAAGAAGTAATGTCGCATTCACGGCCCGCACGCCTATTCGGACCAACGACCCGCTCGCCCTTGCCGAGGTTGCGGCAGCCGACAGTGACTATGACGCCGCTGTCGCTGCAGGCCTGCCACAGGGCGATCAGCCGTGGTCTTATTATGACAAAGGCTACCGCTCCAACGCCGGCTTGCTGGACGTGGCGCTAGCCCTTGGGTGGTCTGAAGCCGAGATCCAGGCCAGCTTCGACCGTGTGGCGGACGATATTTACGTGAGCGAGAACTGGGATCAACTGGCCGCCCGCGGCGTCGATTACTTTAGCCTGCCTGGCTCCCACGATTGGGTAGCGTATGATGTGCCTGGTACCGCCACCATTCTGCCCAACCTGCGCACCTATATCGTGCCCAACGGCGGTCACGACCGCCCCGGCCATCCCGAGGCGCCTGACGACGGTGTCGATGCCGCCTTCTTCGCTGAACAGCTGTTTGGAGCCGACGGTGGGCTTGAGATACCGGACATTAGCACGATGCGCAACGGCGCTAACCTGAATGTGACAGTGACATTCCCGGAGGGCGGCGTGCCCGAGGACAGCCGCATTTTCTGGATGTATGAGCGCGAACCCGACGGCTCCTCGTGGTACCTCTATGACCTGTTTCCGGAAGACAACTGGGCCATTATGTCAGGCACCGGCAGTACCTGGACCGCCTCCATTCCGCTCGAGCCCGGGCGCACGTCGATCGATCTGATCACTACGCACACGGTCACCGTCGACGGCAAAGTTATCCCCATCAGCGCCCCTTACACACGCGTGGCTTTGGGCAATGAAACCCTTGCCAACATGGTTGATAGTTTTGATGGTGGTAACACTGCCTATCCGTGGGCAGAGAATGGTACGTGGTACATTAGCGGTGAGACTTATAACCAGGATAACATTACTGGATATAAACAGGCTTATGCCGGCAATCCGGCCTGGACTGATTATACTTACAAAGCGGATATGATCACGGTCAGCAACGCTGATCCCACTGCCGGGTCTTACGCCAACTCACTCGCGTTCAGGGTGTCCGATAATAAGAATCTCTACTTCGCCAGGCTGAAGACGGATGGAGAGCTGGAATTACGCAAAAGAGTTGGCGGGACGACTACTTTGATCGTATCGGTACCGACGGGATACTCTCCTTTTATCTGGCAGAACTACAAGATTGTGGTGGCGGGCGAGTCTATCCAGGTGTCGATCAATGACGAGCTGCTTATTGATGCCAGCGATAGCGATCATGCATCAGGCGCCATCGGTATTCGTACGAGTCGGTCTTCTACTTCTGTAGATAACGTGAGTGTCACGCAGCCTCCGGGTTGCTAAGCGGCCTGACTGTGGAGACTGGGAAGGCTAGTTTAATTTACCACGCGTTCAAGCGGGCATGAACTCCAGCGCTTTTAAAAACCTGCACCTCAACGAACAAGAAATCAGTATTTTGTATTTTCACGACACATTGATGGGGTATATAAATAGCGAAGACACAGCGTAATAACCGGGAAAGAGCGGTGTAACGCCGGGGATCCAGCGAACTTCTGAATGATAACAACGCTACTCAGCGAAACCCCAAAGGGCTCGCTGGCAGCGCCTAATCAAAATAAGTCTGCATCGCCTCGAGTACCACTTTGGGGTCAGAGCGTCGCTGATAGTTTTCCGACATGTCGATCCAGAGCACGGTGCCGTTAGTATCCACCAGCAACGTGGTTGGCACGGGCAGCGCCGGGGCGTCATCGGATGGAGGCGCAGAGTTGTAACCCTGGTTACGCAAGCCGAAAGCATCGGTGACCTTAAGCTGCGGATCTGAGAGCATACGCGCCTGCAGGCCGTGGTAATGTCGATCTGCCTGGATTTCCGCCGGGTGGTCGGTACTGACAGTCACCACCTGCACACCGCGCCGATCAAACTCGCCTCTAAGCTCCTCTAGCCGGCGCAACTCGCCGACACAATAAGGTCACCAGTGGGCGCGGAAGAATTTGATCAGTACCAGGTGACCGTGCAGGCTACTCGATTCGAAGGTCTCGCCCCTGCCGTCCGGGGCGCTAAAGCGTGGGATGGTATCCCCCACCTTGATAACACTTGCAGCCACCTCCTGAGTGCTGATAGCGATGGTAAACGGTAGAAACCCGCCGATTACAATCGCCAGTGCAGCCGCCACTCCACCAAACCAATTTGTGCCCTTAACAAAGGCGGCGATACCCAGGGCGAGCGCAGACAGTAGCACCACCACGATCGCAGTGCGGTCTTCAGGGATAGCCACCTGTCTTACGTAATAGACCCACAGAGCAACACAGGCCGCAGCCAGTGCGAGAGCCAGAATGCCGAGTTTCGTTCCCGCTTTCATCCAATCTCGTCCCCTTTGCCAAGCATACCGCTGGCGCTACTTTTACGGGCGGGTCTATTGACTCGCGCGCTCAACCAGCGCCGGAGCAAATGTGCCAGCTACCGCAGTGTGCCCCAGCCAATTATCTGGGGCAACCCGCATGAAATGGCTTCACTGGTTAGTTTGCCTTCCAAATGGCTCTCGCAGCAGGTTTTTCTGCACCTTGGTCATCGCATTGTGCGGCAGCGCGTCGACCACTTTTACCCGCTTGGGTACCTTATAATTGGTCAGCTGTGTCTTGCAGTGAGCGATAACTTCTTCAACGGTGGGCACGCTGGGGCAGATGAGTTTCCAAGTATAGGATAAATAAAAGAGCCTATCTCTAAGGACTACAGGCAAGGTGGTCTATACCCTGAAGACACCTTACCGCGACGGTACGACCCAGGTGGCCTTCGAGCCGGTGGATTTCATGGCCCGTCTGGCGACACTGGTGCCAAAGCCCAGTGTCAACCTCACCCGCCACCAAGGTGCTGGGCTCCGATCACCGCTGGCGTGGGCGCATTACACCGGCCAAACGCGGCAAAGGCGCGAAGCGAATCGCCAATACTAACGCTCGCTCACCCGCTGAACGGCACGTCGCGATGTCCTGGGCCCAGGGACTCAAGCGAGTATTCAATATCGACATTGACGTTTGCGATCGCTGTGGTGGGTCCGTCAAAGTCATAGCCTGCATCGAGGACCAGGAGAGCATCGATCGAATGTTAGATCACCTGCGCAGGAAGGAGCAGGACACTCCTATTCGACCGCTCCTGGTGCCGCCCACCCGAGCCCCGCCTGACACAAGGTGAATTGTGATGCATAGCTTCAAAAGAAGGTGCCCTGGGGCACGCTGTCTCTTTTCACGGGAAAGTAACCCGCGTTACCACCGTTCGACCATCCGGGGCGCCACTGAACAACCAGTCGGCATGGACTCCTGTGGGCTACGGCCGAAAATGACCTCATAAGATCTGCAAGTGGACCAATGCTAGTGCGATCTCGGCAGACTCAGTGACCATCGCTCGATCAATTGATGTAAAGAACCGGGATACTGGAAGGACCCTTTCACCTCTAGCCCCTTTAATCCGCCTTGTGCTTATGTCCGGCCATGTCCGTGGTCGTCTACCGCGCGGTTATTGAGTCCCTAGCAAGTGCCCGCAAGCCGTTCATCGCCTGGCTTTCAGCCGTTCCTTATTGATCTAGTAACGTGTTCGTGGATTTACTGCAGCTGAATAGGGGTAATGTGCAGTCATCGCCCTAGCGGTTTTCTTCTTGCCGAAAGGCGCCTCTGGATAGCAACCGCGAGGAGCAGCCTTGCAGGCTATTTTACAGATAACTCAAATGATGTTGCGAATGACAATGAGAATGTTTATTATTACTTTAAGCAAGTGTGAAAATAGATAGGAAGCGACCCTGCCTCCGGTAAACAACGCGCTTGTATTAATCCTTAAGTTAGGAGCAACCTATGAACAGTCATCGTCTTTTTACCCTCTCACTGATCTTCAGCACAGCGCTACTCGCAGCGTGCAGCGGCGGTGGCGGTGGTAACAACGACCCCATTTTCCCCGCCCCCGTAGACCCTGATCCCGGGAATCCCATACTGGCCGACGCAGACAATGATGGCGTGCTGGATCCAGACGATAACTGTGTCAACGATTCCAACGCCGATCAGGCTGACGCGGACGTAAATGGTGAAGGCGATGCCTGTGACCCTATGCCCACTACTTACGCATTCGAAAACACGGACGGCGTCAGCACAGTGTCGTACACGGGCCAGACCGCTCGCCAGTTGCTGATCGTTGACAACGTTAGCGCTTTGAACGCACTAGAGCGCAGCGCAGACAATGTGCCTGCCGATGTAGCGACTGATCTTGACTTCTATATCTGTTTGGACCCGGATATTCGCGACGCAAGCTATCCTCCAACTTTCGCCCTGCCTGAAGGTGAACTGATGATTGCCAATAGCGACATGGCGGGCAGCGCTTTGATCGTCCCTGCAGACATTTCCTCCGGCAAAGACATCTGTAGCAAGATCGCCGGTGAAGATAAGACGGATCACATTCTGGGCGGGGAGTTTTTTGGCGCAAGCGCCACAACGCCGCTGGGGCAGATCAATGAGTGGGTCGACGCAGTCTCTGTGGAGTCTGCCGACACTACTGACACTATTGTTGTCGCCGGCGGAACTGCCAATATCGGAACTCCGACAGTATCACAAGAGGGCCTGAACTATCGGCAGCTTCTCCAGAAGTTCATTTTAGGCGCGCTGACGTTCTCTCAGGGCACCGCAGACTATATGAGTATTGATTATGGCTCTGATGGCAATCTCACGTTGGCTGAAGGCAAGTCTTATACCGAGGGTGCCCACGACTTTGACGAGGCCTTTGGTTACTTTGGCGCGTCCCGCGACTACAATGACCGGACAGACGCAGAAATCAAAAGCCCCAGCTATGGTGACACTGTGGTTATTGATAGCTTGATTGACGTCCGCAGTGAGTTCAACTTCGGCAATTCGACTAACTGTGCGAAACGAGATATCGGCTCCGCAGACAACCCCAATCCAACCAACTTTACGAAGGAAGTCTTCGACGCATTCCTCGTAGGCCGTCAAATCTTGCAAAATGCCGCAGAAAGTGCAACGGAATCATCGCCTGGCAGCTTGAGTGTGGAAGCGGAAGCTGCGCTGGCAGCGCAGATCGTTATCGCCGCACAAACCTGGGAAAAGTGCATCGCCGCCACGGTCGTGCATTACATTAACGATATCGAGGACGATATGGATGGGTTCGCTGGTGATGAATTTGCAGACCTGGATAATTTCCTGAATCTGGCGAAACACTGGGGTGAAATGAAGGGCTTTGCACTGGGGTTACAGTTCAGCCCATACTCACCTTTTCGTGACGGAAGTGTCGATGGCATTAACGTGGATTCTTTGAAAAACGTACTTGCGTTGATGGGGGCAGCCCCGGTTTTGGCCGACGGCAAACAGAATGGCGTAGTGTTCAATAATGCCTCTAGCGCCTCTGCGGCGAAAGCGGATTATCGGACAGACTTGCTTAAAGCTCGTGATATACTCCGCGACGCATATCGCTTCGATTCCACTAACGCTGCAACTTGGTAAGTCAGCGGAGCAGTCCTTAAGCAGGCTGCTCCTCCCCTAACAGTGGGCAGGCTCTCCTGTCATTCGCTACGGCGAAACCTAAGGCGCGAAAGCGCCTTTCTTGCGATTTAAAAGAGGGTATTCCACACCATGTCTTTCTATTACAGAGCAACGCTAATAACGGTATTCCTGGCACTGCCACTGGCTGGCTGTGTGAATGACAGCACTGACAGCTCCGGGGCTGACAATTTTGACGCGGGCGCCTTTGACTTTACTGCCATGTTTGCCAACTATGCCGACAATATTATTTTGCCTAACTACGAGGCCGTCGCAAAACTTTCGACAGATCTTGAGGCTCAATCCGGGCCGCTCTCAACCTATTGTGACAGCATCGGTACCTCCAATGAAACCGCCGCCCTTGACGCGGCTAAGAACGATTGGGACAACTTGATGCTGGCAATTCAACGGACGGAAATGCATATCGTTGGACCGGCAGCCAGCAACAATAACGCTTTGACAAACCGTCTCAACTCAAGCGCTATCGGCAGCCTCAGCCTGTGCGGTGTGGACCAGTCGATAGTACAATCGACGGAAAACGCCGGGTTCGATATTGAAAGTAAAACCGTCCGCCAGCGCGGCATTGGTGCTTTAGAATATCTGCTGTTCAACCCAGACCTGACACAAAACTGCCCCAGCCAGATCGCTGAAACAGCGGATTGGGACAGCCGGCCCGCTCAAGAACGCCAACTATTGCGCTGCCAATACGCCATGGTCGTCGCGACAGATATTGCTAACACCGCTGCAGACCTGCGGGACGCATGGTCTAGCGATGGCGGCGATTACCGCAGCACCTTTCTCAATCCGGTGAATGCGGCCGACAGTCTAGAGGCACTGTCTGACGGGCTTTTCTACCTTGATCTCGATGTCGCGGATCGCAAACTGGCTATTCCCACCGGAATTGACGATGCATGCGTCGCATTTTCTTGCCCAGAGAGCGTCGAGTCACCGTATAGTCAATACTCACTGGACAATATCAAAGCAAACCTTCAGTCCTTTGACACGTTGATGACGGGCGGAACCGGCCTGGGCTTCGACGATCTTATCGACGCTGCCGGAGTGCCTGAACTGAACGGGCGCTTTGCAGATAATAGTGCTGCAGCGGTGATCTTGATCGACGATACCACTGAGTCACTTTTTGAGCAGGCGACTGCAATCGATTCCAGCGCCGCAGAAACGGAGTGCATGAATGACTACGCTAACCCCGGTGCAGCGGGTCAGTTTCCTGCGTGCACTCTTTTAGGCGTCATCAAGAGGCTTAATGATGACCTGAAAGTGGGCTTCATCGCCGCGACTGCATTGGACTTGCCCGACAGGGCCCAGTCCGACAACGACTGAGAGGAAACAACGTGAAACATGTAATCAAAAGTCTGGCGGCCCTGCTTGCGCTCGGTGCGGTGGATGTCATAGCGGCCGATGGCCAGAGCGACGACGCATTCGACAAGGAATTCATGGAGGAAGTGATCGTGTCGGGCGGCAAGGAGGGTGCTCGCACCATGTCGGGCTCAGCCTATGTACTGGACGAGGCAGATCTGGAGCAATTTGACTTTTCCGACCTGAACAAGGTGCTGTCAACCATACCCGGTGTCTACATTCGCCAGGAGGACGGTTTCGGACTGCGTCCCAATATTGGTCTGCGTGGCGTCACCAGCGAACGCAGCCAAAAAATTACGCTGATGGAGGACGGCATCCTGATCACGCCGGCACCCTACTCCGCTCCCGCGGCGTACTACATGCCCAATGTGAGCCGCATGAGCACGGTTGAAGTCGTCAAAGGGCCCGCGACCATCAAGTATGGCCCCAATAATGTCGGAGGCTCCATTAATCTGGTCACGCCCCGCGTTCCAGATGAACGAACGGGCTTCGTCGAACTGGGAGCCGGCACCGACGGCTATGAGAAGTATCAGGCCTTTTTCGGTGACCGAATCGGTGATTTCGGCTATTGGATAGACGGGCTGCGCTTCGGCAGCGACGGTTTCAAGGAGCTGGATACAGCGGGAGACACCGGGTTCGAGCGCAACGACATCAACGCCAAATTGCAGTGGGTACCAGACGATTTTTTGGGCGTGCCACAGCGCTTCATCCTGAAAGCGGGATATGCTGATGAGAATTCCGATGAGACCTACCTAGGCCTGACGCAAGAGGATTTTGACAACAACCCGCTGCGGCGCTATGCCGCCAGTCAACTGGACAATTTCGACTCAGAACACCGTCTGGTGAATCTGGACCACGGCTTGTATTTGACCGAATCGCTGACGATCGGCACGCAAATCTACTGGAATCATTTCAAGCGATCCTGGAACAAGCTGGACGGTTTTGTGGCCGGGCCCAGTCTGAACGATATTTTAGAGCAGCCTGATCTATTCCCGCGTCAGATCGATATTATACGTGGCGACATAGACTCCAATCCGGTGGCTACCGACACGCTAGATGTTACCGACAATGACCGCGAGTATGAATCTGCAGGCATTCAGATGGCGGCCGACTACACCGTCGATTATGGCGAATTTGCACACAACGTAGAAGCAGGTTTGCGCTATCACTACGACTCGATTGATCGCGACCACTTCTCGCGCAGTTACCTAATGAGCGACAGCAACCTGGTCAGTGACGAAATCGAGCGCGGCAACAAAACGCTTAACGACGCCGACACTGATGCTGTCGCTACTTATTTGCGCGATACTGTGGACTGGCGGGACTGGAAATTCAATGTGGGCGTTCGCTACGAATATATTGACAGTCATTTTAATGATGAACTGAACAACCGTCAGAGCCGTAATTCCCAATCTCTATTAGCTCCGGGCGCAGGTGTGTTCTGGCAGTACACTGACCAGCTTGGATTTCTGTTGGGCATCAATAAGGGCTTTTCACCGACTGGGGCTTCTGCTTCGAGTAATGTGGATGCAGAGGAAGCGATTAACTTTGAATATGGCCTGCGCTACGACACCGAAGTGCTGCAGGCGCAGGTGATTGGTTTCTTTAGTGACTACGACAATCTTATCGGGCGTTGCCGTGCCAGTGACAGCGGCTGTGAAGTCGGTGAGGAATTTAACGG